>CALODD010000050.1:0-112225 GCA_942491945.1 uncultured Gammaproteobacteria bacterium
TTTCAATTTCTAAAGCAGTACGCCTTTTGCGTTTAACAGGCTCTTTGTTCCCTGACCTAACATCAGCTTGATTTAAAAAATCATTATTATTTGGTAATTCTGTCATTAATATAAATCTTCCGAATATAACTTTATTGATGAATAATTTAGCAACTTTTTTCAATTTGACCTGACTCTAAAGCAATTTTAGCACCTTCTTCACGGCTAACAAATCTATTTAAGTTAGTCAAAAATCCTTGTTCGTATTCTCCAACTTCAAAAGTTACACTTCTTTTACCTGTAATAGCAATCATGGAGTACATACAATGTGGATGTCTGTGTCCACAAAAAACTAAACCTTTATCTATATTAATTGGGTATATATGTAGGATTTAGGTATATCATTCTTAATCAATGGTAATTCTTTATACCATATTGCCGAACAAATAACCATTTCTTTATTTACTTTTCTACCCATTATTTCTTTTAATTAAGCCTCTTGATTTTATGAAATTAGTTGCTTTATTCATAACAAATAAATCTCTATCTGATAATTCACTTTTTGTTTTATCCGTCAATAAAATTAAAGCCATATCATCAGCATATTCTAAATGTTCTCCACAGTTTGAACAAATAGAAACATCGTGTGGCATAGGTGTTTCATGTTCTCCTGTCGCTTTTGTAGCGCAGTCAAGTTCATAATTACAGGTTGGGCAATTATCTTTACCCATTTTTGTGTGGTCTAATTTCTCACTCATTTTAATTAAATTCTATTTCTTGTTGATTTTCATCTATAACGCCATCATCAATGCTTTTAACTGAATTATATCCATTCTTAATACTATCAAACTTCTTTACGTATTCCATCTCTTTGTTACAAATCAATTGCCTAATAGCAGTTTTATCGTATTTTATATCTTCAGGAATATCTATTTTCTCAATAACCTCAAAAATCCAAGCCGTAATTGGAAATTCACATATAGCTGTATGAAACTTCACATCACTAGGTTGGTAAAAATGTTGATACCACCTAAACGTAAATGCTTGTTTTGTTTGACCTACATAACACATCCCTGTTTCCTTATTTGTTATTTTATAAATAACATAATCGTGGATAGCAGTAGCTTCTTTAAAATCAAGATAATTACTAGGTCTGTTTTTCTCTCTTATAGCACTAGCACATTCTTCAGAGCAACAATCCCTACCACCATCTCTTTTACCACTATTAACTTGGTATTTTTCTATTACTTTAAAATTAGCTTGACAATTCTTACATTCAACTAATTCAAACAACTTCTTTGTCCAAACATCATCTTCCTTAATTTCTTTAATGTTTAGTAGAAATTCATTTGATTCAAGGTCTTTGGCTAATACCCTCAAAGGAAACTTTTTACCGTCTTTCAAGGTAGATGGTGAACAGGACGGTGAACCCGACTTCTCTCCTCTAAATAAAGACTTCCAGCTGATGGGTACTAGCCAGTCCAGCTCTTATTCCATCATTAATGGCCAGATGAACAGCTCAAAAACCTACACCCTGACAGTAGCCGCATTAAATAAAGGTAAAGTTGAAATCCCTCCCATAAACTTTGGTAAAGACAAAAGTCCTGCTGCAACTATAACTGTTAATGAAATCGGCTATCGTCCTCGCAGCTCAGGCAGTGATCCACAGGCAGCAACGCCAAATGGCACGCAGACACAAAATGATTCCAAGCTGTTTTTTATCACTGCTGAAACTGATACAAAAAATCCGTATGTACAGGAACAGATGATATTAACGATCAAAGTCTATCGTCGGCTGCGGTGGGCTGATGCATCGCTATCTGATCCGAGTTTTGAAGGTGTTGAAACCATGTTTCAACCACTGGGCAAAGAAAAAAATTATGAAACCGAAAAAGACGGAATCCGTTACGCGGTTACAGAACTACGTTATGCCCTCTTCCCACAGGAGAGTGGTCAGTTAACGCTCAAACCTTTCGTGCTCCGCGCCAAAGTTGCATCGGGTAAGAAACGCCGCCGTTCTCCGGGAGGCTTTAATGATCCTTTCTTTGATGACCTGTTTAGCCAGCAAACCTATGTCACCAAGGTTGCTCGCAGTAAAGCCATCGACATTAACGTCAAACCCATACCTGCTGCATTCACTGGCAAGCAATGGATTATTGCTAAAGACCTGCAACTCCAGGAAAACTGGTCAGAGGACATATCTCAGCTAAAAGCGGGCGAACCCGTTACTCGTACACTCGCTCTTATCGGCGACGGAGTCGGTGCAGGACAACTGCCAGAAATCAAGATCAACGACCATTCACAAATCAAAAGCTATCCCGACCAGCCTGTTACAAAAGAGCAGGCATCGGCTCAAGGGCTACTAAGCACGCGCACACAAAAGTTTGCGCTGATACCTTCGAACGGCGGGAAATTTAAATTACCGATTGTCGAGATTCCCTGGTGGAATAGTCAGACCGACACTATGGAAATAGCCCGTCTGCCACAACGCACACTGATTGCCGAGGGTATTACGACCACAGCACTCTCACCTGTTACTCAACAACCAACCCCAGTGTTACCACAAGACGCTTCGACAACGAGTGACTTACCCTTTTCACTACCGGCAAACAGTAACCTGTGGTTACTTGGTCTATCTGGTGCTTTATTAATCCTTTGGTTAATCACACTGATTGCCTGGTTACGCGCACGAAATAATTCTTCACCTAAAGAAGAACAAACAGAGGAAAAGGAAACAATTTCACTCAAGACAGCCATAGACTCATTGAACCGGGCGTGCAATAAGCAACAAGGGACTCAAGTACGTGACGCCCTGCTCGAATGGGCGAATGCCGTATGGACAGACAACACTCCACGTAGTCTGGAAGCAATCGCTCAACGCGTTGATAACGACTTCGCAGAGGAACTCAATAAACTATCATCACACCTCTATGGCAATCCCGACACCCAGTGGAATGCAGACCAGATACTGCAATACGCGAAACAAATTAAACCCATGGGCAAAACAGCGTCTTCAAATAATGACGGGCTCGAACCACTCTATCGCTAGCTGATATCTACTAGCCCTCACCTTTTACTGCCAGGTTTGCCCTGGATCAAATCACGCGCCTGAAACCTTCCTACAATTAAGGTATAGAGTTGGCGGGAGAGTGTTATGAACACACAACGACACGGCATCAATATAGGTCTCGAGCGTGTAGATGATCACATCTATATGCAGTTAAAAGTCAGCGGAAAACTGACACATGAAGACTATGAACTCATTACGCCCATGCTGGACGAGGCAGTCAACGGCCTCGACCAGCCTCACATCAATGCATTTATCGATATCACAGAATTAGAAGGCTGGGAATTACGCGCCGCCTGGGATGACCTCAAACTTGGTATCAAGCATGGTCGGGAGTTTGATCGTATTGCTGTCGTCGGAAATAAGCCATGGGAAAAATACGCAACGAAAGTCGCCAACTGGTTTACCGGTGGCGAAATAGAATACTTTGAACATGCCACTGAAGCATTACAGTGGCTGTGTCATCAGTAGTGCCACAAGATCAATGCAATAATTGCTGGCATGGCCTGAATCCAGAGTATTTTTATATTGGCAGTTGCTGCACCAACAATGCCCGCGACGACAACACAACCTAGTAAGAAATATACAATCAAGTTTCCGGCATCACCGGTTAGTAATCCGAGTATTAATCCAACAGCCAGAAATCCGTTATAAAGCCCTTGATTCAGCGCGAGTGTTTTACTTTGCTTTGCAAACTCAGGGGTTAAGTTAAATGTTTTTAGCCCCAGAGGCTTTTCCCAGAAATATATTTCCAGGATCATGAAATACAGGTGCAACAACGCAACAACCAGTACTGCAATGTCCACAAGGTAATTCATTTACCTGCGTCTACTTTCATATCAAGATATTCCAGTTAGTAAGCTGCCTTCGAGCATTCATACTGGATGTTGTACGCCTTTATCTTTACAGCGTCAAACCGCTTGATTAACGCGTTGCCCGGTCAACCATATCATTCATATTGTCCCAGAACTCGGCGTTATCAGCTCGCTCCTCACGTTGACCCACTTCATAATCCAGGCGATCGGCAATACGCGTGCGACCATCCATACGACGATGAGCCTGTTGCATCAATTCAGTAATGTCACTCATGCATTCGCAAGCCGCAGGCAGCTCCCAGGTAATTTTTTTACCCACTTCACTATATTGCCCTCCGATTTCCTTAACCAGTTCTGCAACGGCCTCTCGGTCTTCATCATAGGCGTCACTTTGACAACGATAGAATCGATCCAGATCCTTATTCGCTCGATCAATTTCTCTACCCGATGCATTGATACTCGGAATTCGTGGTACGCGGCAGCCATCGTCCGGGAACTCAAACCGGCTGATCAGTCGTTGTGCTTTTTGCTTCTGCCTTGCTGCCTGGCTCACTGCCAGTCCAGATGAGTCAGTTTCTTCATCCAGATAACCCCCTTTCTTTAACATAGCGACAAGTTCGGCCTTACTCTTTGCGAGTTCTTCATCACTAACCAGTTCTGCCGCTCTCTTCTTTGTCGCGTTGTTTTCTGTTTTAGTCATCGACGCATTCGTTTTCTTTACGCTCGGCTTCACTGGTGACATGTTTTTTGTGGGGCTTACTTTTTGTTTATTTCCAGCGTATGAAACTGGATCGATGATACTTCGGTCATATCCGTCAGCCGTCGTATTTTCCGGGGTTACGAGTGCATATACATAAATATACGCCGGGCTGCTATCTGGCAACCCAGTTAAGTACCAGTGAGCGCCTTTCGTCCGCGCAAAAACCATTAGCTGCTGACCTTGCTTAAGTCGCGATACAACCGGTGCTGATTCGTGGGGCGCGCTACGTACTTCCAGTCCTTTTTTCGTATCCACTCGCCAGTTTTCATTGAGCCGCTCATCAAAACGATAATGCTCATACGCCTTCTTGCGTACGGCGACACGGTACACCGTATCTTCTAAATCTTTTTTCTGCTCTACAATCCATTCCGGCGATGCTCCAAATAGAGAATAGACTGCCATGCGTGAATCAAAAGGAACCGTAAACGTCGCGACCCAATTACTAGCAATAAAAAGCACCAACGGCGCTACGACAATACCTTTCTTGTTAATATCATCAGGAAAGAAACTGGTGATGACAGACAATATTCCCCCACCAATGAGTACTACCCAGAAATAGATCTGCGCCATGCCCCACAGGTAATCACTCCAGCCGACCTCATCGACATGTATTGCATCAAGTGATATCAGGAAGCCAAGTGCTATGGCCAGCAAACCATAGGCAATAGTCAGCATATTCGTCCTTAAAGTAGTGAGCCTTCAGTCCATGAAGGAGATGCATCAGTAGAAACAACAACGCATTAAAATAAACTGATTATTTTAATGCGCAAAAATACAGACTAGATAAAACGGCTATGCAGGATATGCACCCTCAAGTTGACGATACACTTCATCGGCAAAGCCATTCTGATTAGCATCAAGGTTCGCCATGATTTCAGCCAGATGCTCATTATCTTCCCGATCGTTCCATACCTTGATATAGGTACCGTCTTTATATCCATGATCCTGACGAAAGAAGTTCAAAACGTTTTTACCCACATACATCTTGAACAGTTCAGCAAATGATAAATCGGCCTGTTGCATGACTGAAGCGAAGACTTTCACATCTGCATGTTTAGTCTCTAATGTATTGAGTGCCAGCTTTTCAATCGCATCGCGAATGTCTGCAGCATCGGTAGCCTGATCCAGTTCGGACTCAATCTGCTCGGCCAGTGCATCGTTCGACTGACCACCCAATAACAAATCACTCATGGCAAAGTGCCAGATATCGACGATTTCCAGCTTCACCTGATCCATATCCGGCTGCTGATGTTTCCACCATTTCCATCCGTAGTGATCGAGCATCTCAGCGCACTCAGTCCAGATCGCGCGATACCATTCGCTACCCGCCTGTTTCCAGTCCGGGTTTACTTTGCTGTTCATGGCATCCTGCATGTCCAGCATGGTGAGGATTTGTTCTTTCATCGATCTTCCGCCTGATTTAAGCAGCCGTAATTATATCCTGATATTCGCAGGCCTTGCTGCACTAACACGGCGAGATTAAATTAGTTTTCCGACTTTGGTTTTTTCTCACGGCCTTTACCTGAATGCTTCTGGCGCTCACGACGTTCCGAACTAGTTGGTCGCTTCTTGCCAGATTTTTTACCGGGCTTTTTGCCTGGTTTTCTATCGGATGAGTTACGCCCTTTTTTACCGCCATCCAGATCTGGCTTATCGCCATCACGGGTGATACGCATTTGCTGGCCTGATACCCAGACTGTTTTCAAGTGACGGAATGTTTCTTTTGGCATCCCTTCCGGCAAGTCGATAAGGCTATAGCTCTCTTCAATATGGATGCGACCAATATACTGGCTGTCAACACCCGCCTCATTGGCAATTGCACCAACGATATTTCCCGGCTTAACTTCATGCTCATGACCAACCTCGATACGGTAACGCTCCATACCTTCTTCTAACTCACCGACCGGGCGACTTTGCTTACGCTCAGGTCTTGCTTTCTTATTCTTATGATCACGATCACCACGGTCACGATCCTTGCGGTCCTTTCGACGGTCATCACGTCGATCACCCCGCTCTTCTCGAATTGGACGATCTTTCATCAACAACGGTTCGTCGCCTTGCACCATGCGCGCCAGTGCCGCTGCAATATCACGTGCTGAAACATTATGTTCCTGCTCGTACTGCTCGACGATCTGACTGCAGAACTCCATGCTGCCGGATTCCAGCGTATCCGTAATCCGTTGCTTAAATCGTTCAATACGCTGCGTATTGATGTCTTCCGTAGTCGGCAACTGTAACTTTTCTATTTTTTGCTTGGTCGCTTTTTCAATCGCATTCAGTAAACGCTGCTCACGCGGCGCAATAAACAAGATTGCATCACCTTTACGTCCTGCACGACCCGTACGTCCAATGCGATGGACATAAGACTCGGTATCGTAAGGTACGTCATAGTTAATGACATGGCTGATACGTTCAACATCCAGACCACGTGCGGCCACATCGGTGGCTACCAGAATATCCAGCTTGCCTTTCTTCAGGCGGTCAATGGTATGTTCGCGGGCTTTTTGTGCCATATCACCATTAATAGCGGCGGCGGCAAATCCACGCGCACCGAGTTTTTCGGTAACTTCCAGCGTCGCTGTCTTGGTGCGGACAAAGATAATCATACCGTCGAACTCTTCGGCTTCCAGCAGGCGCGTGAGTACATCCATTTTCTGGCGACCGCTCACCATCCAGAAACGTTGACGTATAGCCTCAACGGTTGTGGTTTTGGATTTAATCGTGATCTCGACCTGGTTGTTTAGATATTTCTGAGCGATCTTTTTGATCGGCGCTGGCATGGTCGCAGAGAACAAACAGATCTGACGTTCTTCCGGAGTTTGCTCCAGTATCCATTCCACATCATCGATAAAACCCATGCGCAGCATCTCGTCGGCCTCGTCCAGCACCAGTGTTTGCAGATCAGCTAGCTTCAAGGTGCCTCGACGCATGTGATCCATTACACGACCCGGTGTACCGACAACGATCTGTGCGCCGCGTTTCAACGAACGCAGCTGGGTTCGGTAATCCTGACCACCGTAGACCGGCAGAACATGGAAGCCTTTCATCTGGCTCGCATAGCTCTGACAGGCCTCTGCGACCTGAATCGCCAGTTCACGCGTCGGTGCGAGAATTAGCGCCTGCGTCTTATTCGAACGTAAATTAATGGACGAGAGAATGGGTAATGCAAATGCAGCTGTCTTACCGGTTCCGGTCTGTGCCTGCCCAATTACATCCTCACCCGACATCACGTGCGGGATCATTCTGGCCTGAATTGGTGATGGTGTTTCATAGCCCGCCTGCTTGACCGCTTTAAAAACGGCAGGCGCGAGTCCAAGGTCATCGAAACCAAGCGTCACTTTTTCTGAATCGTGTGATTTTGAAGACATGGGAAATCCGGGGAACAGTGCCGTAGGCAGCGGGTCGCGCATTATACGGGCGCGATTCCCATAGTGATAGCGCTATATATCCATATATATGCAAATATCAGGATATAGTAATGGTAAAATATCGGTATTCGAGGAACTATGGGGGTAGTCCGGAATGTTTCAGGGAAATGCAGGCCGTACAACGGCATTGATCAATAATATTGTTGCGGCAGCAGCAACGGTTTATCTATTGTTCCAGTACGACCTGGTCGTGTTTGCCGCCGCGGTCATTTTATTCGCCCTCTCAGTTTCAGTCACTCACTGTAAAATGCGCCTACCCATTACCCTGCCCATTCTCGTGCTGAATATTTGCCTGTTGTGCCTGAGCGCCGGCTTCGGTATTTACCTGATCGTCGAGCAACCGTCTGCTTACCACGAACTACAGCTTTACATCATCCTGGGCTTGTTGAGCATTGCTGCAGTCGTCAACACCCTGATTATCCGTAATCTACATTTAGGGCATCACGCCGAGTAAATCAGCTTAAGTCGATGCCATCGATATAAAGCCATTGCCCGTTACGCCGCTCGAAACGGCTGCGTTCATGCATTCGATGGCCTTTACCGGCTAACTTATACCGCGCAACGAACTCCACTTCGCCAGTATCGTCTTCCTCTCCACCACCGATAGCAGCTTTCACCTTAAGCCCAAGCCATTTCACATCATCATCCTGAGCTAACGAGGACGGACAGGTTTCCTCCGCCCAGGTTTTACGCAAATAATCTTCTTCACATCGAACATAAGCACTATAACGAGAACGCATTAATGCTTCGGCTGTGGGCGCATATTCGTCACCCCGATGAAAACGACCACAACAATCTGGATAAGCTTTACCGCTGCCGCAATCGCATTCGTCATCTATTGTCTTTTTGCCTTTCATCAACTTATTGTCACATAACTGCACGCTGAAAGAATCTTCAAGTAAACTTGAAGTATGACAAGTCATCAATCTGTAACATCAATCGACCATGCTAAAGAGCCCGCCGTTACTGGCCTGCCGTCTTCTAGCGATATGGATATCGACCTTAAACAACCTGATTTATATATTAACCGTGAACTAAGCCTGCTGGCATTTAATCAACGTGTGTTAGCGCAGAGCGCTTTTGAGCACGTCCCGCTGATCGAACGCCTCCGTTACCTGTGTATTTCCTGCACTAATCTGGATGAATTTTTCGAGGTTCGGGTTTCGGGCGTAAAACAGAAGATGGCGGTATCCAGCGTCTCAGTGACATCAGATGGCATGACACCCACTGATAATATGAAAGCCATCGGCCAGCAGGCTCATGAACTGGTCAATGCACAGTACAAAACATTGAATGATGTACTTATTCCAGCCCTTGAAGAAGAGAACATCCGTTTTATCCGGCGTACCCATCTGAGCGGCAAACAGGCACAGTGGATCCACAACTTCTTTCGTGACGAATTATTACCGATTGTCACGCCCATTGGACTGGATCCGGCGCACCCGTTTCCACGCATCATCAACAAGAGCCTGACCTTTATCGTATCACTTAAAGGTAAGGATGCATTTGGACGCAGCATTAGCCATGCCGTTGTACAGGCACCTCGCGCATTACCTCGTATTATTCAGCTGCCACCTGATACTGAAGGAAATGGACCTTATGACTTCGTATTTCTTTCCTCAATTATGCACAGCCATGTCTCGGAACTCTTCCCAGGCATGAAAGTTACTGGCTGTTATCAATTCCGTATTACACGCAATTCAGATTTATTTGTTGATGAAGAAGAAGTCGATGATCTGTTACGGGCGCTGGAAGGCGAACTCATGCAACGTAACTATGGTGATGCCGTTCGACTGGAGATTGCTCATAACTGCCCGGATGATCTGGTTGATTTTCTACGAACACAATTCCGTCTGAATGAAGATGACGTTTATCAGGTCAACGGCCCCGTTAACCTGAATCGACTTTCAGCCGTGTGTGATCTCGTTGATCGACCTGACCTTAAGTTCAGCCCATTTAATGCAGGTATCCCACCTGAACTGGATGATGCTGCAGATATCTTTAGCGTCATTCAGAAGAAAGATGTTCTATTGCACCACCCGTTTGAATCTTTCACGCCGGTTATCCAGTTTTTACGCCAGGCAGCAAAAGACCCCAATGTCCTCGCCATCAAACAAACGCTTTATCGCTCAGGTCCAGAATCTGCTGTCGTTAATGCCCTGGTAAAAGCGGCTGAAAACGGTAAAGAAGTCACTGTCGTGATTGAATTACGTGCGCGTTTTGATGAAGCGGAAAATATAGCTCTGGCCAACAAACTGCAGAAGGCAGGCGCGCATGTTGTTTATGGCATCGTAGGTTTTAAAACCCATGCCAAAATGATTCTTGTGATTCGTCGCGAAGCTAACAAGATGCAACACATGGCCCATCTGGGTACGGGCAATTACCACGCAAGAACCGCAAAGCTATATACCGACTACGGGCTGCTAACAGCTGATAAAACTATCTGTAATGACGTGCAACAGGTTTTCATGCAGCTCACTGGCCCGGGGCAAAAACCAACGCTGAATAAATTATTGCAATCACCCTTTACACTGCACGAATCGATGTGGGAAAAAATTGCACGTGAAGCAGACAATGCCAGACAGGGTAAACCTGCCTGCATCATGGCAAAGATGAATTCGCTGACCGAGTCAAAAACGATTCGCGCTCTATATGAAGCATCCATCGCAGGTGTCGAAATTCACCTTATTATTCGCGGCATCTGTGGCGTTCGCCCGGGTATCAAGGGTGTTTCAGACAATATCCAGGTAGTCTCAATTATCGGCCGATTCCTCGAGCATACACGCGTGTTTTATTTCGAAAATGATGGCAGGCCGGAGGTCTATGGCGCCAGCGCCGACTGGATGGACCGTAATCTGTTTCGTCGCGTGGAAACCTGTTTCCCAATAGAAAACAAAAAACTCCGTGAACGCATTATCGAAGAAATGAAGCTCTATCTTTGCGATAACACACAGTCATGGGAGCTACAGGCGGATGGCGTCTATAAGCTTATCAATAATGATTCAGAAGCCTGCTCGGCTCAACAAACCCTGCTGGAAAAATTTTCTGTTTAGGACGTGGCAATCGTATTGAACTGACCTTTCGTTAATACGATTAAATCCTGCGAAGATAGCTCTATCTCGAGCCCTCTCTTACCCGCGCTCACATAGATCGTTTGAAAATCTTCTGCCGATTGATCGACAACGGTTCGTAGCTGTTTCTTTTGACCCAGTGGACTCACGCCCCCTAACACATAACCTGTACTACGTTGCACATCCTGAGCATCTGCCATGACTGCTTTTTTAGCGCCGAGGGCTTTGGCGACTAACTTCATACTCAGCTGAGAAGAGACAGGAATAACACCAACCGCAAGTTCCTTGTTATCAAGGCTAACAACAAGTGTCTTAAATACTCGATCAATCGATATACCTAGTTTTTCAGCAGCTTCCAGCCCATATGACTCATGTTTTGGATCATGCTCATATTCATGAACCACATAATCAATCTTTGCTTTCCTGGCGAGATTGATGGCGGGAGTCATACTATGAATATTATTTTAGTTTGCTATCAAATTTCACTTATGTAGCAAACTAGGCGCTCCAGTAATCCGTCCCTATGCCCTGCCCCAGATCAGCATCGATCAAACGCTTACGCACTTCAATCAATTTTTCGATCAGGGCTGGTTCTGATTTTTCATAACCCGCAGCATCAGGTTCACGCTTAACCACCACACCCAATAATTCCGTAATCGCATTACCGATAGAGTTCTGGCTGATGGTAGTCACCAGATCACCTTTATCAGTGCGATAGATTAATTGTTTGAAGGCTGGTTGCCAGCGTATTGAGTTCGCATACTTTGCATCTTTAATACAACGGTCACGAATCATCTTCGCCGTTTTCAGGAAATCGTTATTGAACATCAGAATATTTTCAACGGCATCCGGGAAATGCACTTCTTTTGGCATTGGCGCATTACGCGTTGAGACCTGAGAAAAGAAGGTACGATAAAAATCGATAAATCCTTTTAACAGTAAATCGTACTCGCGCCAGAAGCGTGGATCTTTTAATGCTTCGACACCACCTTTAATTGTCCAGCAAGGTAGGCCACGTGGATAACCGGTTAATTCCAGACGACCTCTCGGGTCGTTATTCATGCTGAGTATCTCCATATCGAGCGCTTCGTTGAAAAACTTACGATACGACTCGTGCATATACTTCTGGAATAATGAGTGCTGACCACCATCGGTCAGATTCGGGTTATCGATTTCTGCAATCTTCGCATTACGCAGCTGCTCCATATCAAACACCATGAAATGGTTATGCAACATGCGGATACTGGGCACACCTGGCGACGTTAATGGCCAGGTTGCGTCCAGACTCGCTTCGCCTGCCAGCAGCAGCGCATCCGCTGGATCAGGGTACTTCTCCAGCATGTACTCGACCATGATCTGGTTCATGCGATTCCAGACATTGCGTGTTTGCTCTGGCACCTGGGTACGACGTACGGGACGACCGAGTGGATTCAACACACTTTGCGAGGTGTTATAGATAATCGATGTATCGAACTCGTTGGTATGACCCAGTGCCTTGCGATACATCAACAGGCCTTCAGGGTTGGTCAGCAGGCCGTTGTTATTCACCAGGTCATTCAGGTTTTCGGCACTATTAAAAAATTCATTCGGTGCCATACCCTCCGGCACATCCAGGGGTATTGGACGAAATGGGGTAACAATCTCGCGAGGGCCACATTCCATTGTGATCTCCAGTAGTTACGATGGGACTGAAATAAGGATAGCCGACTCGGGCGAATAAGGACTAAAAAGCTTTCAATACCCGCATTACTGGGAGTTTTCATCCCGAATGAACAGAGTAATACCCGCCCCTAGTAACCAGTCTTGTTCCAGCTCCAGATCGGCCTGCGTCAGGCTATGCTCCGATAACCAGTGATCTTCGAAAATCAGTGTCAGCGTGTGGTCTTCTGTTTCTATCCTGATATCGGGGTGCTGTTCTTCACTGCGACTTCGGTTCAACAAGACTGCCAGTCGCAGCAGAATCACCAACCGGAGTAACTTCTCACTGTGGGCGCTCATACATTGTTCTAGCACAGCGGTATCCAGCTTTCGCCGATGCAAACGAACGAGAACCGATAGTGCTGTCTGCTCCTGCCGGGAAAAACCTGCCAGATCCATATGCTCAAGCAGATACGCACCATGCTTATGGTGGCTGTTATGCGCGACCATCAAGCCCATTTCATGCAACTGCGCAGCCCATAACAACAACTGCCGATCACGCTTGTTTAAACCCCAGTCCTTTTTCGACTGCTTATATAAATTTGCCGCAACCTGACAGACACGCTCCGCCTGCGCCTCATCGACCTGATGACGGCGAATGACATCTTTCACCGTATCTGCGCGTGTATCGTGACGCTCACTTCGACCAATCAATTCTGCAAGCACGCCTTCGCGTAATGAACCATCCGAGATTCGCATATGCTTGATACCGAGAGCCCTAAAGATGGCGGTCATAACAGCAACGCCACCAATAAAAACCGGCTGTCTTCGCTCGCCCAGACCTGCCATTTTCAAATCATCAACATGACCAATTTCAATCAATCTATCGACCAGACTTTCCAGACCATCGGCTGTAATACCACCCTCGCTATATTCATTTTCGCGTAACACGCGTTCTATAGACCGAGCTGTGCCCGATGTGCCAATGGCATCCTGCCAGGATGTTTTCATCAATTTGGAAACATGGGGTTCCAGCTCAACACTCGCGCCGAGAATCGCCTTCTTCATACGTGACGCCGAAATTTTACCTTTCTTAAAATACTGCTGAGTGGCGCTGACACAACCCATGTACAGACTTTCCAGATATCGAGGTCGTTGCGTATCACCAATAATTAATTCGGTACTGCCTCCGCCGATATCAACCACCAGTCGTTGACCACGATCTTCTTTCAGCGTTTCAGATACACCCAGATAAATCAGACGTGCTTCTTCAACACCGGCAATGATATCAATCGGAAAACCAACGGCGTCTTCAGCTCGGAATAAAAATTTACGCGCATTGCGTGCTTTTCTTAAGGTATTTGTACCGACTATACGCACGTTCTCGGTTTCCATACCACGCAGGCGGTCACCAAAACGTATCAGACACTCCAACGCACGGTCTGCCGCTTCCTCGGTCAGGTTGCCTTTGTCATCCAGCCCCGATCCTAATCGCACCATTTCACGCACGCGATCAATGATAGTGAGGTTATTATCATGGTAACGCGCAACGACCATATGGAAGCTATTCGAGCCCAGGTCAATCGCTGCATATTCCTGGACATCATCTACAGCAGTTGGTGCCTGCTCCTGTTCACGCCCTTGTTCAGCTATGGCGCTCATGAATCACTCGTTTCTTCAGCGGGGCCAATGACATCTAATGTTTCTTTCATACCTGTTTCATGTCCATGTTGATAAGCCTTGCCCCATGCCCAGAACTCATGCCCTTCGATAACATTATCGGCATCGGGCACTGTGTTTTCTTCAACATAGGCGCGATACCCCAGCTGCGACAGTTGAGAGATGATGCCATTCGCATAACCTCGGTTATACCAATGCTGCTGATTTTCACCATCATCAAGAAAACCCGCCGTTTCCAGGTACAAGCGTTCAACGATGGATAACAAACGCTGCAATGTCGCCACCTGTGCGTCAGTGTAGTTTAACTGCGCCATAACTATGCTGCCTTATCCTGCTGCTCTGCGCTTTGATATTGCTCATCCGAAACTCGGTTACCTTTAATCATAGCCAGCAATAATGCCTCACGCGCCTCGGCATGACCATTACCACTTTCCGCCAGCCCTTCGCAGTAATACTTCAGCGCCGACTTCGCCATAACACGAATACGTTTATTCATCTTTGCCTGCCCCTGATCCGACTGCCAGGATTGTTTAATACTATTGACCTGATTCAACAATGATTCATGTGAAGCCTGTGCACATTCCGAACCACCCGGCGGATAGGCCGCATGCGCATATTGCGTTAATGCAATGAGCAGTACGTCCAGCAATGAACGTGAACATTGCAGCGTAATAAATTTATCGACAGGCATATTAACTAATGCGGAAAAATGCCCTAGTAGTCGAAGCCGTTTCTTCAGCCAGTTGTTCCAGTGGCTTACCCAGAACACCGGCAATCACTTCAGCAATATGCGGCAGATAGGCCGGGACATTACGACGATCTTTCGGTTTGGGTTTTAAATCACGCGGCAATAAATACGGCGCATCGGTTTCGATCATTAAACGATTCGATGGAATCTTATGAATAAACTCGCGCAGATGATGACCACGACGTTCATCACAAATCCAGCCGGTAATACCAATATGGCAATCGAGTTCGAGAAGACCCTCTAGTTCATCTTCTTCACCGGTAAAACAATGCGCCACCACATCGGTTAAATCAGAACGATAGTCCTTGAGAATTGCAGCAAACTCATCATAGGCATCACGCATATGCATGAACACCGGCATCTGATACTCAATCGCAATCTGTAATTGTTTTTCAAATACCTCACGCTGCGCCGGATGCGGTGAATAGTTACGATTGTAGTCTAGACCGCATTCACCAACAGCAACGACTTTTTTATCTTCAACCAGCTCTCTAATCAACGCGTCACTTTCATCCGTATAGTCACCCGCATGATGTGGATGCACTCCAGCGGTCGCATACAATTGAGAAGGGTATTGTTTAATCAGCTCCTGCGCCTGACGATTACCTTCATCATCTGCACCGGTCACTATGAGAGTATTAACGCCAACATCAGCCGCTGCCTGTAAAACCTGCGGCATATCATGTTGAAAAGAGGAGTGCGTGAGGTTCGCACCAATATCGATGAATTCCATAAAACGATCTACTACAGGAAGCGTTAATAAAAGAGCGTGATCTTAATCGATATCCTCATCAATCTCGCTCTGCAATTTTTCCAGCTCATCAAGCACCCGCACAAACTTATTACCAAATGGAGTCACTTTATATTCAACTCGGGGCGGAACTTCGTTATAGCTAACTCGCTCAAGTATGCCGAATTTCGTGTTCTTACGTAGGCATTCATTCAGAACTTTCGTACTTAAACCATCGACCGTCCTGACCATCTCGCCGGGTCGATTGATACCTTCAGAAAGTAGCTGATAGACAGTTAACGACCATTTGCAACCATAAATGGTTTCCACCATACGAGCACTCCGCTCTGGTGGCATTTTCTGGACAATTTTTTTCTCTTCTGATTTCATCAAGATATACCAAAAAGTACCTACCGCACCAAATTGTACTTACTTTTCAATAGGCTACTGGGTTCCATAAGCTACGTCCACACTTTACACAACTATGGAGTACAACATGAGTAACAACAATCAACCCATCGCTTTAATCGTCGGTGGATCAAGCGGCATGGGATTAGCAACTGCCAGCCGCCTAGCCAGCCGGAACGTTGATACTATTATCTTAGGCCATGAAGGCAGCAAACTGGAAACAGCAAAACAAAGCCTGGCGGGTAACGCTGATATTGATACGCTAACCGCAGATCTATATGAAGAGGCTGATGTTAATCGCGTTATCGAATATGTGACAAAGTCACAACGTCATATCAAATACCTGGTCAATGCCGCAGGCTATTTTAATCCGACACCTTTTCTAGATCATAGTCAAAAAGACTATGATGATTACATGGAACTTAATCGTTCTATCTTCTTTATCTCGCAGGCAGTTGCCAAAAATATGTCGGAACATGGTGGCGGCTCAATCGTACATATCGGTTCCATGTGGGCACAACAGGCCATCAAGGCAACGCCCTCATCAGCCTACTCGATGGCAAAAGCAGGCTTACACTCCCTGACCCAGCATATGGCCATGGAACTGGCTGACAAACATATTCGCGTTAACGCAGTTTCACCTGCAGTCGTTAAAACCCCAATTTACGAAACCTTTATCGACGCCGATAAAATGGATGAGACACTGGCAACGTTTGATGACTTTCACCCCATCGGTCGAATTGGCACCCCTGATGATATTGCTAACACAATTGACTTTCTGCTCAGTGATGACGCAAGCTGGGTGACTGGTGCAATCTGGGGTATTGATGGTGGGGTAATGGCGGGCAGAAATTAAGCTCCCAATGGATGGCAGGATCAGCGTCGGTGTCAATCGATGCTGACCCTGCTCGTTACTTTTCTATGACTGGCCGTAAACAGGTATTGCCGCCCCAGTAACACACCTTGCCGCATCAGAAGACAAGAATACAATCACATCAGCCAGCGCCGAAGGTGGCACCCATTTCTCGAAATCTGCATCCGGCATATCACCACGATTCTGTGGGGTATCAATCGTTCCGGGCAGGATGCAGTTCACATTGATGTTGTTGTGTTTGTGTTCAGCTGCCAGGCTTTCGGTCAATGTAATCACCGCAGCCTTGGATGCGCAGTACGGCCCCATTTTTCCTTTCCCTTCATTCGCCGCTCGAGCAGAAACACTGACAATACGTCCACTGCCCTGCTCCAGCATTTGCGGCACTGCTGCTTTGCTGGCGTAGAAAACAGAGCGCGCATTGAGATTCATCATGAATTCCCAGTCTTTGGCATCCGTGTCATGCAACATCGGCCCCATAGTGAAACCACCCGCGATATTTGCCAGCACATCGATTCGACCATAGGCAGCTATCGCCTGCTTCACCATATCTTGTACTGACGCTTCATTAGTTAAATCAACTTGCACCCGCAGACCAGCCTCTTCGATAGCGCTGAGTCCTTCTTCTGAATAGTCCGCCAGGACCAGTGTCGCTTCCTGTGCGGCGAATGCCGAAGCGACCGCCTTTCCAAGATTACCCGCTGCACCTGTAATCAGCACGACCTTATCTTTAAATTCCATCTCTGTGATCCATTATTTAATTGTTAGTTTATGTATTTATCCTGCGAGCTAGACTACCAAATCTACTCGAGACTAATACTCACTTTTTTCTCAGGGACATCAATAAGCCTCCTATTGGTGTGGTTTTGTATTTTCTGGTATTTCATCGTTTTCTAATGGGTTTTATCCCCATTACTTCACAGCTTTTCCACATTCCAAAAAATTCTAATAATTTCGGTCAGTTAGCGATTTTTCACCCAGGTTATCCACAGTTTACGCCCAGTTCATTCTCATCTTTTCAAGCCTTAACCACTATATGTAGTGCTTGACTTATGTCTTGGCTCCTATATATTGCGTTTCAGGGTTCAGGAGGATAAAAACACTGGCGACAGCCCCATTTCACACCACGATGTGAATTTTGGCGCCAGATTCTCCCAAAAACCACCAACCCGGCACCTAGCCCGGGAAATAAAAACAGCCGTACTTCATAACAGAACATAGAGAGGACAGGACATGCAAACGGATGTCATGCAAGACGTCGTTGATAGCGTAACCCAGCCGGTGCAGGACAGCACTGCGCCAGAAAGCAAGCCAAGCAACCCTTATAGTGATTTCAAACTGATCCGTCGTAACGGTAAAACAACGGCGTTTGATCGTGAAAAGATCAAGATTGCCATGACCAAGGCCTTCCTCGAAGTGGAGGGTGGCAGCGCCGCTGCTTCCAGTCGAGTACACCGTACAGTCGATAGCCTGACTGACCAGGTTTGCAAAGCGGTAACCCGCCATCTTGATGTTGGCAGCGCCGTGCATATTGAATCCATACAGGATCAGGTCGAACTGGTACTGATGCGTAACGGCGAGCAAAAGGTCGCTCGCGCCTATGTTCTATATAGAGAAGAGCATGCCCGTGCTCGTGCTGAGCGCCAGACCGAAGAGCCTGAAACCGGCACGGAATCACAGGGTGCAATTAACGTTACCCGTGCCGATGGCAGCACAGCAAAGCTGGATACCGACCGCCTGAATACTATGATGGAAGAAGCCACTGCTGGCCTCGATTCCGTTGATAGTGGCAAAGTGCTCGGTGACGCCATGAAGAACCTGTTCGATGGCGTGAAAGATACCGATGTCTGCCCAACCATGGTGATGTCTGCTCGCACCATGATCGAGCAGGAACCAAATTACAGTTATGTCGCAGCACGACTACTGCTCGACAGCCTGCGCACAGAAGCTCTGACCTACGTCATGAAGACCTCGACCTGCGCAGTACAGTCCGAAATGGATGCTATGTATCCAGACTACTTCAAACAATTCATCAAGACCGGCATCGACCACGAACTACTCGACAGCCAGCTCAGCACCTACGATCTAGATAAACTGGGTAAGGCGATCAAGCCAGAACGCGACTTGCAGTTCACCTACCTCGGTCTGCAAACCCTGTATGACCGGTACTTCCTGCATACCGATACCGGTACACGCATCGAACTACCACAGGCTTTCTTCATGCGCGTCTGCATGGGTCTGGCCATCAATGAAGTGGATCGCGAAGGCCGCGCCATTGAGTTCTATAACCTGCTGTCTTCTTTTGATTTCATGAGTTCTACTCCGACGTTGTTTAACTCGGGGACTCTTCGTCCCCAGCTTTCCTCCTGCTATCTGACGACCGTCCCTGACGATCTCGATGGCATATTCAGTGCAATCAAGGACGATGCACTGCTTTCAAAATTTGCCGGTGGTCTTGGCAATGACTGGACGCGGGTTCGTGCACTGGGTTCACACATCAAAGGTACCAACGGTAACTCCCAGGGTGTTGTGCCTTTCCTGAAGGTCGCTAACGATACCGCTGTTGCAGTAAATCAGGGCGGCAAGCGTAAAGGTGCAATGTGTGCTTATCTGGAAACCTGGCATCTGGATATTGAAGAATTCCTCGAACTACGTAAGAACACCGGTGATGATCGTCGCCGTACCCACGACATGAACACAGCAAACTGGATTCCTGACCTGTTCATGAAGCGCGTTAGCGAAGAGCAGGAGTGGACATTATTTTCACCAGACGAAGCACCTGACCTGCATGACCTGATGGGAAAGGATTTTGAGAAACGCTACGAAGAATACGAAGCCATGGCTGATCGCGGTGAGCTACGCAATCATAAGAAAGTAGCCGCGGTCGAACTATGGCGCAAGATGCTTGGCCTGCTGTTTGAAACTGGCCATCCGTGGATTACATTCAAGGATCCATGCAACCTGCGTTCGCCACAACAACACACTGGCGTTGTTCACTCATCTAACCTGTGTACAGAAATCACGCTCAACACCAGTGATGAAGAGATTGCCGTTTGTAATCTGGGCAGCATCAACATGGCGCAGCACGTCGATGAAAACGGTCTGAATCTGGAAAAGCTGGAAAAGACCATTAACACTGCTATGCGTATGCTAGATAACGTAGTCGACTACAACTACTATAGTGTCCCACAGGCACGTCGCTCTAACCTGAAGCATCGTCCAGTTGGCATGGGCATCATGGGTTTTCAGGATGCACTATATAAAGTTAAAACGGCTTACGCCTCTGAAGACGCCGTAAGCTTCGCTGACCAGTCGATGGAAGCGGTCAGCTACTACGCGATCAAGGCATCTAGCGATCTCGCAGCAGAGCGCGGTAAATACACATCGTTTGACGGCTCACTCTGGTCACAGGGCATCCTGCCAATCGACTCTATCGAAAAACTGGAAGCGGGCCGTGGTGGCTACCTGCAGGTTGATAAATCTTCAACTCTGGACTGGGATACCTTACGCGAGCAGGTCAAAACCGTTGGCATGCGTAACTCCAACTGCATGGCGATTGCACCGACGGCAACTATCTCGAATATCTGCGGCGTCAGCCAGTCCATCGAGCCAACCTATCAAAACCTGTTTGTTAAGTCGAACCTGTCGGGCGAATTCACCGTCGTTAACCCTTACCTGGTGAAAGAACTAAAAGAACGTAATCTGTGGGACGAAGTCATGGTCAACGACCTGAAGTACTTCGACGGCAGCGTACAGCCGATTGACCGTATCCCACAGGACATTAAAGACCAATATGCCACGGCATTTGAAATCGATGCACGCTGGCTGGTTGAAGCTGGTGCCCGTCGCCAGAAGTGGATTGATCAGGCCCAGTCACTGAATCTGTACATGGCAGAACCATCAGGTAAGAAGATGGACAACCTGTACAAGCTAGCCTGGGTACGCGGTCTGAAGACGACCTATTACCTGCGCTCTATTGGCGCAACTCACATGGAAAAATCCAGCAGTGATTCCATGCAAGGTGATAACAAAGGTTCCACACCGGTTGGATCAGCAGCGCCAAAGGCCTGCTCGATTCTCGACCCCGATTGCGAAGCCTGCCAATAACAATAAAGCAATAACAAAAGAACACAGAGGAGATTAGAAGATGTTACAGGAATGGGACGATCCATTAGCAGGACTAACACCGGGCAATGCCGCAGCGAGACCAGAACCGAAGGTTCCGCCAGTTATACCTGCGATTGATCCATCAACGATCTCTTTTGATACAACCGAGTCCACGGTCGGTAGTGATGTGCCTGAAGCAGTATCACACTCGTCAACGCCCACTCCTCCTCCCTCAGCGTCGGGTGAATTGGGTGCAGCTACCGGTCCTGGACACCACGAAGATGGTGTTCAGATCAATAAACCAGCAGGCAATCCACTTGCCGGTGCTTACGCACCTGAGGCCTATGTACCGCCTCAGGTAACAAATACCAATCCGGTCAATCCGGACGACAAACGTGTCATCAATGGCATGACCGATATCAACCAGCTAGCGCCGTTCAAGTACCCGTGGGCATGGAATTACTTCCTCAATGCCAATAAGAACCACTGGACGCCGCTGGATATTAATATGGCGCAGGACGTACATGACTATCATCACAAACTGACTCTGGAAGAGCGGCATGTGTATGAAAACGTCCTGTCCTATCTGACAACATCAGACATTCTCGCCATGCGTAACATTGGCCTCGCTGTCATGGAAAAGATGAGCGCGCCAGAGCTGCAGATTTATCAAGCTCGACAGGTTTATGAAGAGTCATTACATACATGGACGTACCAACACTGCATCGAGACCATCGGTCTTGATCAAAGCGAGATCTACAACCGCTACCGCGTCGTACCGGAAATCAACGGCAAGATTCAGATCGCGAATCGCCGCCTGAACTCCATTATGCGTAGCGATATCGACCTCCATGACCGTGACGAATTAGAGAACTTCGTCATGGCCTATGTTTTCTTTAGCGGCATCTTCGAAGGCTGCTGGTTCTACAACGGCTTTAGCCCAATCTTCGCACTGCAACGTCGCGGCCTGATGAAAGGCACAGCAGAACAGCTGCAATACATCATGCGCGATGAAGTCATGCACGCCTCATTCGGCATCCGTGTGGTTAAGCAGATCATGCAGGAAGAAAACGTCAAACTCGATCCAAACGCGATCCGAGCCATGTGGGACGAAGCCGAAGCCGCTGAATCGGCTTACGCCGGTTACATCCTACGTGATCCGATCCTCGGTTATAGTAAGGAAGATCACTCCAACCAGTTCCGCTTTATCGCCAACCGTCGCGCCCGTCAGCTCGGTTTCGACGAGCCCTTCACCGGCGTGAAAGAAGCCGCACTACCCTGGCTGGATGAGCAAGCGAACCTGCGTAAGGAAAAGAACTTTTTTGAAACACGCGTCACCGAATATCAAACCGGTGGCGCCCTTAACTGGGATTAGATTTGGGCGATTAGATTTCCAAGTTTAATTACCGGGATTAATTTCCCGGCCAGATGGTTTTATAGAAAGGGGCTAGTAATAGCCCCGATCTGGCCCACAGGGTCTATACTTTCTTAACCGCGACACAAAGCGAGGTCAGTACAATGCAATGCAAACGTTGTTACTCCCATATGCAGTTGGTAAAGCGGGAAAACCATCAGGATAGTTTTCTTGAATGGCATCAGTGTCCAGCGTGCAAGCGCATGGAGTTCATCTCAGAACCAGTTCATTATGATTTTGATTTGACGGGTGAGTTAGTCGCAGCGGGGAAGGTAACGAACTCACTAGCTTGAGGTTTCTTTGTTTAGCGGTTTATACAGGACAAAAACTCCTTACTTCTTTTTGTTTTCTTTCGCCTTCAGCGGGAGTTACTTTTTGTTTAGGCAAAAAGTAACCAAAAACCATTGCTCCCAATACATTGGCCTACCGGCTTCCCTGCGATGCTCAGAAAATACAGGCCGGCAAAAGCATAAAACCCAACATCTCTAGGCATATTATTTTACAAGGGGTATATTGTTACCCATGATAAACATGCAGACTCCTACCTTATTCGCCATATTAGAGACCAATCATGCTATCTATAAAGGATAATATAGGCGCAAATTTTTCCGATCTATTAACAAGTTAGGTGTAACAAGGAAGAATCAAATGGTTGCAGAATACGTAACAGGGCTAAAAGCAGCTTGGGATGTGGCAAAGGCCCTAAAGGTTGCAACAGATGCAATTGATGATGCACACATCAAACTTCAAATGGCTGAATTAATCAGCGCCCTTGCGAATGCCAAGATTGAAGCCGCAGAAAATACCGAAAAAATCTCAGAGCTACAAAAAGAACTGAAAGCCAAAAACGATCTTCAATTTATTGAAGGAAAGTACTTTAAAGAGAACGAGGACGGCGAAAGAGAGGGGCCATTTTGCGCAACGTGCTATGACTCAACCTCCAAGGTTATTCGCTTGCAGCATGTGCCCGGCGCAACTTTTGGAGATTGGGATTGCCGGGTATGCAAAGGGTCGTTCAGTTGAAAGAACAACACCTAACAAGCAGCTCTAGGCGTTCGGCTTCGCTGGCCGACCCTAAGCATGGGCGTAAGATCTAGTAACACCACACAACGCACAAAAACTAAATCTAATGTTCTCCCCGCGACTCATACGTTGCCGTTAGGCCAGCGTATCTGGAGCAAATGGTTTTTCGCCCTTTTTGCCGAAACAAAAAGGGCTCGCGCTATTGCAATGGATTAAAGAAAAACACTAAACGATCAAGCGCGAAACCTCATCACTCTGAAACAAATAGATTCCCGCTAAAAGCATGCGGGAATGACAGGAAAAAATAGATACCGACACGCGCCGGAACAGCTAACCTATAACCCCGTCCCCCCAACAACACTCTCCCCACTACCCTGGCAATAACTTCTCACCACGGCAGCAGCCTGCAGAAAATGCCGATAGCGAAAACGTCCTTTAAACTTTTCTTCCAGCTCTAGAGCCATGGTTTCAATATCAACTGAACCACGTTGTCTTAAGGTATCAATGATATGTGCCTTATAGGCATCACGCTCTAACACGGAGCGATCAGATGGCAAGTCAGGATGCTGATCGTGATCTGCAATACGCCCTAAGTATTCATGATATTTTTTGCGCAGCTTACGATTCAGCTTTGAATTACGCGGCAGGCGTATTTCATCGGCACCCTGTAGTACGTTGAAGAAGATTTTCCTATCCAGAAAGCCAGAACCACCCGATGTGTTACTGCCACCGGTACTAAGGTAATCGCTCAATACCTGCACGGCATTATGGAACATCAGGTCATCGATATAACCATGAAATGTTTTTTTCATCTTTCGATAGATCTCAGATGTTCGAACTACACCGTCATCAAGCAAGGCACCAAACAACGCCAGTTTATAATGCGCATCCAGCAGGGTTTTATCATCACCTATGAGTACACCGTAACCATCAACCTGGTGTTCGCTGACGTAACGCGCTCGACGGCGGTCATATTCCAGACACTTTTCTTCCAGTCGTTGTCTTATCGCATCTTCATTGGGTAGCTTGAATATACGTTTTTTCGCATAGTCATATTTTTTCGTGTCCATCGTCTTTATCCGATAATGTTTCTATAACGTTGAGGATAAGATTAGTCGGATTTACGCTTTTCCTCCGTGACCTAATTCACGAAATATCAGTCGTTTCCTGCGCTTCTATACCGTCTGTCGGGAAAAATGGCCGTCCATGATTTCTTCACAATATGTAGCTGGTTTATACAAAACATTGAATTGCCCAAGCTACGCCTCTCACGCATAATGTCGCGCAATTTCCGTCTCTAAGTACATACGTCCGGCGAATCCATGCAATTTGAAGTTGTTATCGAAGAAGGCCGCTATCAGGTCACTGTTGAAGCCGAAGATATCGAAAACGGTCATCCCTTTTTTCAGAAAATGGACAAGGATATGGACGGTGGTCGTCGTATGGGGCCAGAATTTGTACATGAGCCAGATATCGAACAGCGCTGCCAGATTGTTGCAGAGCGTTTAATGCTGGCAATGGAAAGTCGAAATGAATCCATGCAACGCGCGATGGCAGCGTATATCATGTGGCGTATACCGCATATTCGCGAATTGCATATTGATACATCGGGTGACCCGTCTCTGACCGAGATCGTGACCTGATTACAGAACAGAGAATCTATATGGCAAACATTCTTATCGTTGATGACTCACAGACCTACGCGCAGTCGCATGCCAAGGTACTTGAGAAACAGGGCCACTCCATTAGCTTTGCTGAAAATGGCGAAGATGCTATTGAGAAAGCGAGTAGTGAGAAACCTGACCTGATCCTGATGGATCTGATTATGCCGGGCATGAATGGTTTTCAGGCCACGCGTAAGATTTCTAAAAACGACGATACTGCACACATCCCGATCATCATCACTTCTTCTAAAGATCAGGAAACCGATATCATCTATGGTCAGCGCCAGGGTGCGGTTGAATACCTGGTTAAGCCAGTCGATGACGATGCCTTAATCGCGGCAGTTAGCAAAGCGCTAGGTTAATAATATCCCGATCGCTTTACGAATAACGGGCCAACCGCTCTGTTGTTTTCACAAGTCGCTCAATCAGAGTTGAGATAAACATTCGCTGAAACTGTATCTGACAGGACTGTGAAGCCTGTTCGACCTGCTCTATATTTATTTTCAATATCGTTGTCGGCCGTGTTGTAATGACGTCAGCAGAGCGTTTACGTTTGCCGAGAAAAGCAATTTCACCAAACAGTTCTCCACGTCCAAGTTCCGCAACCACATGCCCACCTTTCTTTACTGACACTTCACCTTGCACGACGAGATACACGGCATCATCAATATCACCTTCCTGGATCAACTGTTCACCCTCGTCAACATCCTGCCATTCTGACCAGCGAAGCAGCTCCCATAGCTCTGCATCGTTAAAGCTTTCAAAAAAGCTCAGTTGCTTAAGCAAGTCTGTTCGTTGCTCGACAAGGTTACCCGCAACAGAAATTTGCACATCATGAAAGCCTCGGCTCACATCGTTCGATAATTCCAGCATGCTGCTATAACGATCCGACGGATCACGTGCCATGGCCTTCAATACGATGTCATCAATAACCTGAGGGATATTTTGTCGATGCTTCGACGG
Source organism: uncultured Gammaproteobacteria bacterium (assembly GCA_942491945.1). Lineage (GTDB taxonomy): Bacteria > Pseudomonadota > Gammaproteobacteria > JAJDYQ01 > JAJDYQ01 > JAJDYQ01. The sequence continues at coordinate 26,367 of CALODD010000050.1, forward strand.
TGGAACAATATCTTTCTCCAGGATCTGGCGTGTTAACGAGGGCAGATGCGAGCCATCAAACGGCGGTATCCCTGTTAATAACTCATACATCACCACGCCGAGCGAATAAATATCAGAACGATTAGTGATACCTTCTTCGCGTACACGCTCGGGGGCCATATAGCGTGGAGAACCCATTAATATGGTGGACTGTGTATCGACCATATCGGGGTCGCTAAGTATGGCCAGACCAAAGTCTGAAACCTTTATATCCCGATCATCTTTTAGCAGGATATTACTGGGCTTGATATCGCGATGAATCACTCCCTGTTGATGTGCGTAGTCCAGTGCTTCGGTACATTTGAGCAACATATTACCGACTAGCTCTAGCGGCAACAGGTTATCGGGCTTGCAGAAACGTTTTAGCGTTGTGCCGCCCGCAATGTATTCCATCGCAATATAGTGAGTATCAGAGGCAATACCCGCGTCGTACACACCAATGATATTCGGGTGATTTAGTCGCGACGCCGCATTGGTCTCATTAAAAAACAGGCGCTCAAATGACTGGCTTTGCTGACGCCAGCGACCATCATGCGGCACCTTTAAAGCAACAAAGCGGTCATTGAATGGATCATAGGCCTGATAAACCAGCCCCATACCGCCCTGCCCTATTTCACCAACAATATCGTACTTTCCAATTTGTTGATGACGAATCATGCGCTATTTTTTCCAGGGGCCGTATATCGCCAGTGTGCCATTCTGTTGCTGCAGATTCACAAACAGAGTCGAGCCATCAGGTGAGAAGGTCGCACCGGCAAACTCTGAAGCACTACGCGGATTTTCTGCGAACACATAATATTCGCCGTTTGGCGTGACACCTATTAATCGCTGATTACGCCCTGAGTCTTCACAGACCAGTAAATCGCCATTTGGCATGAGAGTCAGATTGTCACCATTCCTGAGTAAATCCGGATTATTCGGTTCACTAAACAACATAATTTTCCCCGGATTTTTATTCTCCTTTTTCTGCCCTTCATCAGGCGATGGCCTGTACTGAAATATCTGTCCCAGTCGCTTCGGCCCGCCTTCGGTACAGGTAAACCAGATGACAGAGCCTTTATCAGTTTGTTGCAATGTCAGCCCTTCACCACGTACAAACATCGCGGCATCTTTTGAAATGCCCTGATCCCGCAGACTGTCATCACGGGAATCAACATCCTCCAGATCAACCCATTTCACATCCGCGGCTACGCCAACAGGAAACAGGCTTTTTCGGACATTACCGGTTGCTGCTGGCCCAACCGAACTACGAATCACTAACGCCTGTAACTTGCCACCGCCTGCCAGTTTGCCTTTGCGATATGGAATATAGCGATAGAACAGGCTGTTATGCCGGTCTTCGGTGAGATACACAATGCCGGTGTCAGGATCAACGATGGCTGACTCGTGGTTAAAACGTCCCATGGCCTTGATCGGCCTGGCCTTCATCATGCCGGATTGATTAACGGGCACTTCATAGCAATAACCATGGTTTTCAGATAGCCCATGCTGGCCTCGCCTGACCACGGTCTCTTCACAGCTAATCCAGCTGTTCCACGGCGTTGGGCCACCTGAACAGTTACGTAGCGTACCGGCTAAAGCCATATGCTGACGTTCCAGTTTTTTCGAACGAAGGTTATACACTATACGTCTTACACCACCCGGTGCGATTGCTCCCTTATTAGTACGGCTATAGAGCATGGACTCATATTGATCGATTAACCCACTATCCGCTTTTCTCCAGGCTGAAAGGCTCGTCTGAGACATATCCAGCTCATGGTTACACATCAGCACCACACGATCTCGGTCTAGTGCCCACGCATGCATGCTGTCCGGCCAGCCAGGCACATGGAGCTTGTCTTCCATCTTTTGGTCAATCGCTGAAACCACCTGATAACGAAAGCCCTTTGGGAGATCGAGTATCACCCTGCTATCGGGTTGTAATGGGCCATATCCATGTTCGGAAATATCGGTAAGTCGATCCTTCGTCTGACTGGCAGCAGCCAACACTTCAGGGAAGGTTGCCGATACGGCCAAAATGGATTGTAGAAAATGTCTTCTTTGCATCTGGATATTATTTCACGTTAGACCACTGATTTTCACAGCGAAGTATATTCGTAACATCTTTGCGCATAGATTATCACCATACAATAGATAGTTTTTTTCGTGGCAATACAGTACATTACGTTATACAACAGATCGATACAGGAGCCACCTAATGGCTGACGAACATACTATGTGGTCCAAGACGCTGCTTGATGGTTTCATCGGCGGTATGAAGAAAAAACCATCGGACGCCTGGATCAAGTCTCAGGCCAAAGAACTTGCCGAACGCGGTATGTCGATTGACTATCTATCGAAGGTATTACGAAAAGACGTTGGCGACGCCGTCGCAGATCGCTTTTTAAACGCTGTCGGTGGTTCTCCAAGTGCTGCCAATGCCAAGAAAAAGAAAGGTGGTCTGATGGGTAAGCTGTTCGGTAAATAATTACTTCTGCGCGGTATAACGCTGCATAAATCGTTCGATTAGCTCCTGAGTAACCGTACCCACTCGTACTGCCGCCAACTTGCCAGCTGGGTCATAAAAATAAGTGGTTGGTGTACCCAGTAACTGTTCACCGGTCACTTCACGTGATAGCCGAGAGTCTCCTAGCATGACCGGGAAATTCACAAAATAATCATCTACAAACTCGGCAACCTGATCGGCTTTGGCATATTCGAAACTAGGAAAATCCAGAGCGAGACTGACAACCATGGCATCTTTATCCTGATGATCCTCATGGAATGAAGTCAGCTCACTAACTTCCTCCAGACACGGCGGGCACTTCGGCCCCCAGATATTAAACAACACCCATTTACCCTTACCCAGATAATCGGATAAACGCATCGTTTCACCATTCAGACCCTTCAAGGGTTTATCTGGCCCTGCATAGGCGATCAGTGGAGCGGTTAACATGATCAGCAGGCATAACGCCGATACTATTCCCAATATTGTTCTATTCACAAATAACCTCAAATATCATCATTAACAGGTCAGACTAACTTCGCTCATAAAAAGTTCAGCAGACAAGTCTCGAAAATCGGGTAGAATCGCCCGATACAATAATTATTATCATATTTACACATTATAACTCGACTGCATGGAACGCACGTTCGTCATTGTTGACCCCTCAGAGGAGCACTTTCTGCTCGTTAGCCAGCATCTATCAATGGGCTGGCCAAACGCAGATATCGACGAGTGGGATATGGAAAGTCTGTTGCGGGGCGAAGACCTTGAAGCCGTCGATGCCATTATCTTATGCGACTGTATTCGAGACACCGATGAAGATGTCGTTTTCCTCTTACAACAATCTGAGGATGGCAACCTGCCACCGATGATCGCTGTTGATGAGTCACTCGATAAAGAGTTGATCGCCTACAACCACCTGGAACTCGACGGCCTGACCGCCACTCAGATTAATAGCTCAATTGCTGATGTCATTAAGCGCCACGCTGATGGTGGTTTTCGTGAGAGCAGTTCCGTTACCAATGCTGCGATTCCAACACCTGGTCGCGCAGACAACGAATTGCCAGTCGAACGTCTGGAGGGGCTTCGTGGATACAATCTAATCCGAGAACTAGGCCGCGGCGGCATGTCCAGAGTGTATCTGGCAACATCCCACGAAACCGGCCGCGAAGTCGCCATCAAAGTCCTCGACATGGACACTATCGAAGACGAACGCATGATTGAACGCTTTATCCGTGAATACAATATGCTTGCCAGCGTTGAGAATATTCATGTCGCAAAAATTCTCGACCAGACATTCACCGATGAATATGCCTTCATCATGATGGAGCGCTTTGAAGGTGGTGATTTAACGCGACGCATTCGTAAAGGCGTCACTCCGGAACAGGCACTCGATTATCTGGAACAGATCGCCAGCGGCCTGGCTGATGTGCATCGAGAAAGTATTGTTCATCGTGACCTGAAACCCGGCAATATCCTGTTTCGCAACGACGGCACACTGGCCATTCTGGATTTTGGTCTGGCACAAATGGATGATGCCGATGAGAACGAACTCACAAAACACGGTGAAGTTTATGGCACGCCTTCTTATGTCAGCCCGGAACAGGCCAAAGGTCGCCGTGTCGACAATCGATCCGATATTTACAGCATGGGTATTATTTTTTATCAAATGCTCACCAAGAAAAAACCCTATCGCGCAGATAACCCAATGGCCATGTTCTATAAACATGTTCACGCCGAGCTTCCCAAGTTTCCAGCGCAATACGGGCAGTACCAGGCGTTACTGGACAAGATGTTAGCCAAGTCAGCCGATGACCGTTTTCAGACCGCAGATGAATTAATCACTGCATTACAGGACTATAAGTAAAGGACGTTGTGATAGATAAACATCTCATACTCATTGGTGTAGGTGAAATGGGCGGCGTATTTGCCCGCGGCTTTTTACGTAGCGGCTATACCGTCACGCCGGTTACTCGACAGGACTCTATTGAAGTTATAGCAACAACTCACCCCGAACCTGATGCTGTGCTGGTTTCTGTTGGCGAGAAAGACTTACCTGATATGTTAGCGAGCATGCCCGACACATGGCGTGATCGCCTGATCCTGTTACAGAACGAACTGCTACCTCGCGACTGGCAGGCACATGGCCTGGATAATCCAACTGTGATCTCGGTCTGGTTTGAAAAGAAAAAAGGCCAGGATGCCAAAGTAATTATCCCCTCACCTGTATATGGCCCACGCTCACAAATGGTCTTCGATGCACTGGGAAGCATTGATATTCCCGTAAACATGCTCGATAGCGTAGAGAGCCTGTTACAGGAACTAGTACTAAAGAATCTATATATCGTCACCACCAATGTCGCTGGCCTTAAAGTTGGCGGCAATGTTGGTGAGTTGTGGAACCAACATGAAGACTTCGCACGCGATGTTGCCAACGAAGTACTCGACATACAGGAATGGCTCACCGGAGAAACCGTTAATCGTGAAGAATTAATCGCCGGTATGGTGAATTGCTTTAATGGTGACCTTGAACATAAATGCATGGGACGATCCGCACCTGCTCGACTGGAACGTGCATTGAGTCAGGCGAAAGAAGCAGGTATTCAAACGACCACGCTGACTGCGATATCGAACCTGTAACATTACTGTGCTTAGGGTGGCCGATTAAGAACATTAATACTGAGTGGCAGCCATTTCCGGTCATAGAACTGATCGGCCTTGGAAGGCACGAAACGCCACAGACTGTGTGAAAACTCCGCACAATGATTTTTGGTGGGAATAGCAGGATGTTTTTGTTAAGTGGTTGTTGGAAAGTGGGACACTCTATTCGCTATGTGACCGATACGGTGACACATGTGTAGCGTTATCCCAAACAACTTAAAACACTATGAGTTTTCACACAGCCTGGCCACACAACGGCCATTCAGCGAGGGTCAGCAGAGTGCCAGAAGTGGCCGTTCAGAAATTCCATTTAATGGGCATAATTGCCATTGCGATGTCATTCGCTTAAATGTGGGTTGCCACTAGTTTTTGATGCACTGTATAAAATATAAGCTTAATATATAACGCTAACTGTTAGCACATAGGCATGAACATTAGAACAGTATCAAAAGCTATATTCCGAATCAAAAAAGTGTCTTCAGTGTCTATCATAATTGGAGCAATACTTATCAGTACCCCGTTATATGCTTCGGAGGTAAAGCCACAAAACGCACAAGAAATAACCGAAATAGCAACAATTACACTTAAGGGGAAGATCGATGCAAGGCTCTATGCTCGTCTCGAAAGCTACTTTATCCCAAGTGACTACAGCGATGAACAAGAATGTCTGAGCAAAGAGACGAAGTGGACAACGGGAACCCGCAAAAGTCGAATGAGTGCAACTTCTGTAGAACTGATACCGGATAAAGATGGTCGATATGAGGTCACTGTGCCGATCAGTTATGTGGGTGAGAGTCCCTGCGCCTATAAGTTCCGCAGTACTTTTCTTCTCATACGTCGAGATAAAGATGATGATTTGTACACTAGGTTTACAGTCGCGAGTACAGATAGGCTGGCATTTAATGTATATAAGGGGCATAGCTCAGGTTATGCGAGCATTCCCGGAGTATCCCCCCCTGTTAACACTAAAAAGTTCTTCCAGATGTCCAGTGGCACCCGGATATCGTGTTTTACAACGTATCTTAAACGCGACAACCCAGATAACAATCGAGTGACTTTTACATGTGTTCCTGAGTACCAGAAGAACGTGAATAACGGCGTAGACGAACTAACAACAACAATAGTCGATCTTAATATCCGCATTGATGATGATAGATGCAGATTTATTCCGACTATGAAGGATATAGATATAGGCAAGAAAGGCGGTAAAGACTATTTTAGGGATTATGCCGAGCCACTAAGCGCTTATGAGCGATTCAAGCAGTGGTTACGCGGGTATTCGAACTAAATATCGTTTATACCTAATGACCGCTTTGTACTGAGGCTGTGTAAAAACCCTGTCTCCCGTATAATTGCTAAAACATCTGACGGGAGTTCCTATGAACCGATTTGTTCAAGGTGTAGATCGAACTCAGGCGACACTATTTCCGGAAAGCCTGGATGAATATATAACAGAAGATAATCCGGTTCGTGTTATCGACGTATTCGTTAATCAGCTAGATTTAGGTGCTCTAGGGTTTGCATCGATTGATCCCAAAGAAACAGGCCGTCCTTCCTACCATCCCGCGACCCTGCTCAAGCTGTACATCTATGGCTATCTCAATCGGATTCAATCAAGTCGCCGCATAGAACGAGAAAGCCTGCGCAATGTAGAAGTGATGTGGTTAACAGGCAAGTTATCACCTGACCATAAAACAATCGCTGACTTCCGTAAGAACAACGGCAAAGCGATTAAGCAGGTCTGTAAAGAGTTTGTATTGCTATGTAGAAATCTGGCGCTATTTACCGAGGCGATTGTTGCGATTGATGGCAGCAAGTTCAAAGCGGTCAACCACTGCGATAAAAACTTCTCCAAGACCAAGATCAAATTCCGAATCAATCAGCTGGAGAAAAGTGTTGATCGATATCTGGGCGAAATTGCAGCAGCAGATCGTGTCGAGTCCCCGGTCAATCGCGATAAAAAAGAAAGACTGCAGAATAGAATCAAGAAGATTGCAGCGATCATTGAGCAGATCCAATCGATTGGCAAACGCATCGAAGAAAGCCCTGACAATCAGGTATCACTGACCGATCCCGACGCACGTTCCTTGCGCACTCGCAGCCTAAGCTCTGGTGTCGTTGGCTATAACGTACAGACCGCTGTCGATAGCAAGCATCATCTCATTGTTGCGCATGATGTGACGAATGTGGTTGGTGATCGAACGCAACTACACCGAATGGCACTGAAGGCAAAAGAGGCGATTGGCGAAGACCATATTGAAGCTCTGGCTGATCGCTGTTACTACAGCGGTGATGAGATACTCGCCTGTACAGAAAACAATGTAACCCCTTACGTACCAAAGACCTATACATCGAATAACCAGTCGAAAGGACTCTACGGTAAACGTGACTTTCGATATATTGAGGAAGACGATGAATATGAATGCCCGGCAGGCAAGCGTGCTAAGTGGCGATTTACCACCGAAGAAAGGGGTAAAACACTTCATAAGTACTGGTCATCCGATTGTCCGACGTGTGCAGATAAGGCGAAATGTACAACCGGAGTGAATCGTCGTATCACCCGCTGGGAACACGAGGCAATCCTGGATGAAATGCAGGATCGTCTGGATCGATCACCGGATAAAATGGTGATCAGACGAAGTACCGTCGAGCACCCATTTGGCACATTGAAAGCCTGGATGGGTTCCACGCACTTTACGACCAAAACATTAAAACGTGTCAGTACCGAAATGAGCTTGCATGTACTGGCGTATAATATGAAACGGGTTATTAATATGCTGGGAACCGAGAAGTTACTACTTGAAATGGCTAGATAATATTCATCTGGCTTTGTCTCTAGATTATTTGCACAATTAAACACGCATTGAATACTAATTTTGGCGTATTGGCCTATATGTTACGGAATAAGAGTGAGTTTTTACACAGCCTCTACTAATTCAAGACCCTCATGATTTATAACCACCTATCCGTATAAATTAGCCGCACCCCTTACACCACTATCATCACCATGGTGATGTTTCTCCAGTTTCGTGCGAACAACATCAGAAAAAACATATTCACTCCAACGTTTTGGCACCTGTTGATAAAGCGCATCAATATTTGATAACCCCCCACCTAATACAATCACTTCAGGGTCGACAATATTAATCACAACGGAAAGTGCTCGCGCTAAACGATCACAATACAAATCTAGTGTATTTGCAGCTTCGTTATCATCCTGTACTGCTGCGATAATTTCTTTTGCCGTCAATCTACGGCCTGTTTGCTTTTCAAAGTGTTCCGCCATACCTGGGCCGGATAGAAAGGTTTCAACACAGCCAGATTTACCACAATAACAATCATGACCTGGACGTTCATCATCGGTTGGGTAAGGTAACGGGTTATGTCCCCATTCACCAGCAATTGCATTTGGGCCACTAACCAGCTTACCGTTTATGACCAGGCCGCCGCCAACGCCAGTACCTATGATGACGCCAAAAACTGAAGTTGCTCCTGCTGCTGCACCATCCACGGCTTCAGACAAAGCAAAACAATCAGCATCATTCGCCATGCGTATTTCTCGCCCAAGTGCTTGCATCAAATCCTGGTCAAGAGGCTTGCCATTCAGGCAGGCTGAATTTGAATTACGCATTAATCCGGTTGCTGGCGATATTGCACCCGGCGTACCGATACCGACTGTCCCGCTTTGACCCGTTTTTTCTTCGAGTGAACCAACCAGTGCTTTGATTTTATGCAGAGTGAGTTCATAGTCCTGTGCAGCAGCTTCGATTCGCTCATAAGCCAGGACGTCACCTACATCATCTAATGCAATACCGGCAATCTTTGTTCCACCAAGATCAATACCGATTTTCATTTAGAGATCCCCCATCCCTTTACATCTGAACGGTAGGCGGTTTTTCATCGCTAAACTTTATCGCGATCATACCTGCGGAGGGAATCTGCATTCGATACATGGATAACAACGGTGCTTTTAAAACATGTGTAACAATAGCTCGCAATACGCCAGCATGTGCGACGACCAGAATACGCTTTTCATCTCGCTGCGCGATCTCTTCCCATGCTTCACTGACTCTCAGGTAGAAATGCCGTAAACGCTCAGCACCTTCTGGCTGATTGTTCACAGGATCTAGATAGAAACGTTTAAACGCATCAGCGTCATTAGCTCTAATCTCTTCACCGGTTTTGCCTTCCCATTCGCCAAAGCCGATTTCCTTTAATCGCTCATCTGCAATGGTCGGTATTGCTAGCTTCGTTGCCAGCTCATCGGAAAAATCTGCACAACGACTTAAAGGCGAATGAACAATTGCTTGCCAGTCGTCTCGGCCCGCGACGGCAGCTCGTATTTCCTGCCAGCCTTTTTCGCTAAGAGGATGGTCAATCTGACCGCGATACATGCGACCACCTTGCGGCTCCCCATGTCTTAATAAATCAATCTGTTTCAAAATTTCACGCTCAACAATTATTTACGCAATATCATAGCGGATAATACCCAATGACAGTGTACGATCGTGTTCCTTAAACCAGTTTATCGACGTATCCTTCGTTCTTAACTACCATGCCTCGATGAACATGAATCCCAATATTCTGCAGACAGTTTTTCAAACCGCAAGGCCGCCCTTTTTATTACTGGCTGTGGTTTGTGTATTGCTTGGAGCCAGCATTGCCTACCAGCAGATGCAGATCATCTCATATACACATTTAGCCTTAACACTGACAGGCGCGCTCGCCGCACACATCAGCGTCAACATGCTCAATGAATATCTCGACTATAAGAGCGGTCTCGACCTACAAACAGTCCGCACCCCCTTTAGTGGTGGGAGCGGTGCATTACCCAATCACCCTGAAGCGGCACCACTTGTCCAGAAAACCGGGATCGCGTTCCTGTTACTGACCATCGGTATCGGTTTTTATTTCTTATATTTGTATGGCCTGGGCTTACTCATACCCGGATTACTCGGCATAGTACTTATTCTCAGCTATACCAACTGGGCCAATCGACATCCATTTATTTGCCTGATTGCCCCCGGATTAGGTTTTGGTCTGATTATGGTACCCGCGACGCAGTTTGTTTTAACTGGCGCTTACTTTTCAGAGTCCTGGTTTATCTCTGCTGTGCCATTCCTGCTAGTGAACAACCTGTTACTGCTCAATCAATATCCCGACATACAGGCTGACAAGGCATCTGGTCGCCGTCATCTAACCATCGCCTTTGGCACTTCATTTGGTAATTTTATTTACGGCGTATTCCTGTTACTCACCCAGGCCGTCATCGTCTTGCTGTTTTTTAATGACGCAATACCCGCATTAGGTCTGTTGTCATTACTACCGACTTTACTGGGGTTTTATGCGCTCTGTGGTGCTATTAAATTTAATAAAAACATTGGACAGCACCCAAAATATCTTGCCGCTAATGTCGCTGCCACTTTACTAACCCCGCTCGTATTGGCGTTAACGATTGTTTTCAATTAGGCATTTGGGCTTTAGCAAGAACATCAACTACACTAGCTCCAGTTAATTATTACTGGAGTCCCCATGAGCGTAGATGTAAAAGCCCTGTTTGATGCAGAACCGAAGTCCCCATTATATGTGGCCGTGAACCGGGTGCTGGTGAATAACGACCCCAATCTCATGCGCATGATGAAACAGGCCAGTTCCAAGATGTGCCTGACAACCGCATTAACACCTGGCTTCCGTGGTTTTGATCTGATGCGCCAGATGGGTTCCTGCCCGATGGGTATGCGCTGGGGTGCCAGCTCTAATATGGGCGACCAGCTGTCACATATCTGGATTGACCAGTTCACTTACTGGGATTCATGGGAAGCACATGAAGATTTCCACGAGACATTCGAAGATGTCGTCGTCGATAGCTGTGCCAAATGTGGCGATGTATTACTCGAAGGCCCTGAAGAACCGGTTTATCGCATCGTTCACAGCAACCTGCCTAAACTTGTCTCCATGAACCAGTGGATGAAAAAGAGCGCCGAAGGCAAAACGGATGGTTATGCTGTCGATAGTGGCAGCACCGTCACCGTCATGGCGACACACAAGATCAAACCCGGTAAGGAAGCAGAATTTGAAGAAGGCGAAATCGCCACCATGGAAAAGCTCATGGAATCCACTGGTATGGTGGGTTACCAGATACTAAAACGAATCGGTCTTTCCACACTAGGCAGCGGCCACGCAACCGTTGAATCCCTGATGGAAGATTTAAAAGATAGCTCAGGTAGCAAGCTAAAACGCACAGCCGAAGTCTGGGAAGGCTATACCATCCCTGCGGAATATGTCGTCATGGTCGAATGGGAAAGCCTCTGCTATGCACAGGGCAATATGCCGCATGTGAATGTAAAGCCTGAACTACTGTTTATTCATGGACCAAAGGTACTCGACAACTGCCTGCACATGCCAAACGTTCGCATGGCTGAGTCAATGTTTACCGAACAGACCTATCGAGAAGTATTACAACAGGCATAACATTTCGAACTCTGGCTAAGCTCTCATCACGATGTCTTTTTCCATAGAAGCCATACAGGAGATAGTCACGAGTCTAAGTGTGCTGGAGGCGACTCTACTAGTACTCAATATCGTACTGCTCGTCGCTTCCGGCCCACTGTTCAATTTTCTATCGCACGGCAATATCACTGATAAATCCGTTCGCTCCAGGCTGCATGTATTCCGTTCAATCAACATCCTGATTATTGCTGTCATTCTGTACTACCACATCTTCATTCCAATCGCTTCCACGTCATGGTTTACGAAGATCGCTGGCGTCCTGTTTATCGTCTATCTCTCATACCTGGCATTTTATATTTCTAATTACTTTGTACTGTCTCGCTTTGGTAAAACCAAAGAAGTGGATGGGAAATTGCAGGTCAGTGAAACCTACAACACCCGCGCACTAAAAATCTTATCCGCAATATTGTTTGTCATCATTGCGTTAATAGGCAGCATCCAGTTACTGGAATTCGATTCCGTCTTACAGGCTGGCGGTGTCATTGGCTTTATCGGCGTCTTTCTCGCATTAACACAGGCAAGTTGGGCCCCAGACATCATTAGCGGATTAATTATTTTAAATAGCAATCTGATTGAAGAAGGCGATGCCATACAACTCGACGGCGATCCCGACATGATCGGCATGGTTTATAAAACCAAGATGTTCCATACCGAAATACTCAACATCATCGACAACCACCGCGTCATGATCCGTAATGCGCGATTACGCGACATCACACTACACAACCTGTCCAAATTCGCCTCGGCCAGAGGGCTACGTGAATCACTCAGCTTCAATATCAGCTACGACACACCACAGGACGAAATTCATCGAATGTTTGATAGTGCATTCGAAAAGGCCAAGGAACTTTCACATATCGATTTTGAAGCCCAACATGGCTGGGATATACGAGTTCACAAGACCGGTGACTTTTCCGTTGAATGGAAAGTCTATTATTTCATTAAAAATATCCGGGAGATCATCCGCACAAGACAGGAACTGACTGAGCTAATCTTATGCGAACCGGATCAGGCAAATATTCAACTGGCTACTCCAGTTCTTCATCAAAGTCCACCCGTTGAAAAGAAGGTTTGAGATACCATTTCAATTTAAAGTATTTACACTACTTTAGATTACTTACGGATAGTGGTCTCAAACATGTTTTGCTACATAATGATCCTTATCTGCAATAACCTGATGTTTTGGAATTATGTATGAAGCTTCAAAATATTGATAAATCCCGCTATAGCAAACACTTTAAGATCGTATTCACATGTATTGTCATCGTACTAGTGATTGTGTCTATAGGGAGTTCAGCCATCCTGATTCAATTACTAGGTAATCCAGAAGGATCAAATTTCTGGCTAAATCTGATTGGTGTTGTCATAGCTGCCGTAGTGATAGCGACCATCTTGCTGAAAAATCGCTCTCACCCATTTATGACTGAGATGGTCTATGTCTGGGACCTCAAGCAGATGTTAAATCGTATCTATCGGAAGGAACGAAAACTAAAAGCTGCTATAGAAGATAGCAATGATCCAGATGCCTTGATAATAATGAATTACTTCTACAAAGGTTCTAAACAGTTATATGAGCTAGACAATAACCAGATTACACATGATGAGCTAATAGACAAAATTCGTGCGCATGACAAACGACTTGAGTCCGCAGGACTAAGTACTTTATCTGACAACTTTGAACCATCGATGCTGGAACGTTTTTAAATATATCTTTTCTATTGCCGGTCATTGCACGAAGCAATAGGTGAGACTCGATTAACCCACAAACTATTTACTCTCGCTTTGTACTATCTTAACCCTTCCCAATTTCTTCAATCTTAACTTTCCACTCAGCTGGCCCCGTTTGATGCACTGACTCTCCTGAGCTATCAACAGCAACCGTCACTGGCATATCTTTAACATCGAATTCATAGATCGCTTCCATACCCATGTCTTCGAAGGCAATAACCTTGGCTGATTTGATCGCCTGCGATACCAGATAGGCTGCACCACCAACTGCCATCAAATAAACCGCTTCATGATTTTTGATCGCTTCAATTGCGATTGGGCCGCGTTCAGCCTTACCGATCATTCCAGCAATACCGGTTTGCTCTAGCATCATGTCGGTAAACTTATCCATTCGTGTTGCTGTAGTTGGGCCAGCCGGACCAACAACTTCATCACGTACAGGATCAACCGGCCCCACGTAATAAATAAACTTATCAGTGAAGTCGACACCTTCTGGTAAGCCTTCGCCTGAGTCGAGTAGTTCCTTAATGCGTTTATGTGCAGCATCGCGACCGGTCAGCATCTTGCCTGATAGCAGTATACGTTCACCGGGGTTCCAGTCTTTTACATCGGCTTTGCTTAACTCATTCATATTCACGCGTCGCGCATCGTCACTGGCTTCCCAGGTCACATCTGGCCAGTCGTCCAGGCTTGGTGGTGTAAGTACCGCTGGGCCTGAACCGTTCAGAGTATATTCCACATGTCGGGTGGCCGCGCAATTTGGAATCATGCCAATCGGCAAAGAGGCCGCATGCGTTGGATATTCCATAATCTTGACATCAAGAACAGTTGTTAAGCCACCTAAGCCCTGCGCACCGATACCCAGTGCGTTTACACGCTCGTAGATATCCAGACGAAGTTCTTCTGTGTGGTTCGATGGGCCACGCTCAATCAGCTCATGCATATCGATGGGATCCATCAATGATTCTTTCGCCATCACCATGGCTTTCTCGGCAGTACCACCAATCCCGATACCGAGAATGCCCGGCGGACACCAACCTGCGCCCATGGTCGGTACTGTCTTCTCAACCCAGTCTACGAGTGAATCACTTGGGTTCAGGATAGTAAATTTAGACTTGTTCTCAGAACCACCGCCTTTGGCTGCGACCAGGAACTCGATTTCATCGCCTAGCACCATTTCCAGGTGGATCACGGCTGGCGTGTTGTCTTTGGTATTCACCCGATTACCGATGGGTGGATTTACAACAGAAGCGCGCAGGGTATTTTCTTTATCGAGATAGGCGCGTCGCACACCCTCGTTAATCATGTCATTCAGGGCCATATCGCCCTCAAAACGGACTTCCATACCCAACTTCACAAACACGGTGACAATGCCTGTGTCCTGACACATTGGGCGTTTACCCTCGGCACTCATGCGTGAATTCATCAGAATCTGCGCCATAGCGTCTTTGGCCGCTGCTGACTCCTCTCGTTCGTAGGCCCGACCCAACGCCTGAATATAATCTACCGGATGGTAGTAAGAGATGTACTGCAAGGCATCCGCCATGCTATTAATCAGGTCGTCCTGCTTGATGACTGTCACACGCCACTCCAAAACTAATGCTTATTACTCTAGTATCTAACCATAACAATAATGCTTCGAGGTCGGTTTTAAAAATATTAATAACTGTCAGGGTTTTTCCCGATAGTAACTTCATGAAATTAGTATATTTTATGAATTCGTGACCTGCGTCCAGACACTGATAAATTTTGTGTATATATTTCAACCTATTTTGACGAAATTATGATCTAACTGAATGATCAAACCCCTGACACAATCCCTTAAAGGCCTGAGCCTGATCCTTACTACGGGCATCATCGTTGTATCGATTGGATTTACTGTCACCCTGCTGTCCCAAATCAACGAACACTATTATTCTGAAGAACAGCGCGAAATCAGCCTCAAGCAACAGGCTCTGGAGCTACACGCGAATACCTTAAGTGACCTGCTCGACCAGGTACGTTTTTCAGTTGAGGCGCTGGCACTTTCGCCTGATTTACAGGACATTGTCGAATTCGGCGACACCCAGGATCATCAGGAATGGGCACTACGCGTTCGGCAATATATTCCCTACAGTCTTGGACTTGGCCTGGTGAATGTTTACGGTGAAGTCTCTGGTGACCCACAACAGCTGCGAATTGGTGATGCCTGCGTACGCGATATGCATCGAATTCTCGGCAATGAACCGATGCAAAACCCGGTCATTCACCGAGATATCCCAGGACTGGAGCATTTCGATGTCGTCACTCAGGTAACCACACAAGATGGTGAGCCCGCCGGCTTAATTTTCAGCAGCTATAGACTCGCTTTATTAGAAACCTGGATCGAGCGTTTCTCTGATAACACCATGGAGGTTTTTCTGCTCGATCATAAGCAAGAGACATTAGCTATGGCCGGGGAAACCCGGACACAAGATAACATCAAAGAATTACAGACACGCGTTCCAGGGAATGACCTTTTCCTGAAAATCCGCTTCTCACTCGATACCGTAAATCCAATTTATAACCAGGTCATTACTCTCAACATTATCGCGATTCTACTGGTCGTTCTGCTACTGGCACTCATTGCAAAACGCGCACTCGGACTTTACCGAAAAGACTTGCATCAGATTAGCGAAATTCTGATTGATGTCGAAAACGATAAACCAATTAATGATGCCAATGCTTCAAGCCATCTCATAGAAACAAGGCTCATCATGGAGCACATTCACCAGTTAGCCGGACGCCTGGGACAGCGCCAAAGCTCTTTAAGTCATGACTCACGACATGATGCTCTCACAGGATTGCCGAACCGCCGTTATCTTGAAAAAAAGCTGGATACCACTTGCGCGATGGTAAAACGTGGCGCCGGATTCTCTTTAGCAATTATCGACATTGATTACTTCAAACAGGTCAACGATCAATATGGCCACAGTACGGGTGATGAGCTATTACGACTGTTTGCAGAATCGACGAAGCAGACGCTACGAGATACCGATTTCGCTGCACGATATGCGGGCGATGAGTTCGTACTCGTACTATTTGAAATGGCCAGCACACAGAAATCGATTGCTGCCATTCGTCGTATACAACAAGCTTTTTATGAGGCACAGGAAAAGGCAAAACTTACTGGCGACCTAATGGCGACATTGAGCATCGGCGTATATCGAATGACACCCCATGAGGTTCATACCCGAGAACATATCCTGGAGTTTGCCGACGAAGCACTATACGAAGCTAAACAACAGGGACGCAATCGCATCATCGACTTTAAGGACTGGAAGGACCTGGAAACGACGGCAAAAAGATAACGCATTAATCGCAGATACTATATGGTAATAAATAATACAAACACTGGAATTAATTTCAGCTAATATCTAATTTAGATATCATTTTTACTACAATAATAAATCGCCTGCCAAATAATATGCAGGTCCACGAGCTATCTGGGGACGCTCGGAAAGTTACTCTCTATACGAGTAATTATGCCTGTTTAGGCGCATAAGAAATATAAAGGGGAGAACTTGAAGGACCCAACCGTCAGCGATTCCGTATTGTCATTACGTCAATACGCAATCAAATACACTACGCCGATTATTTTCATAATCAGCATTATTATACTCACAGTCCGACTGGCAACCGCAGAGGTCAACCCAGTCCCTTTTGCGCTTGCTATCTTTACATTTATAAACCTGACCGTTCTGTATCTATTAACACTTTCGGGCAAAGAGTTTCGGTTTGGCGTTGCATACGTCCTCATATTTATGATTATCACCGTTACCAGTTTTGCCTATTATGCCGGTGGTCTTCCTGCGCCTGGGTTCACACTGTTACTGGTAGCACCATACATTGGCCTTATTCTTTCAGGGCCACGTCTTGCCTGGATCACATTATTTATTATTTTACTGATTACAGCCATATTTCTATATCTACATACCTCTGGTCACAGCTTTCCAGAACACGCATTAAAGGGCAATGACCTCATACTAATGAATGCCTTCACCTTCACAATGTGCTTATTCATAATTACTTTTATTTCGACAATGTACGCAACTAATAATAAGCACCTGCATAACACTCTGAATGAACAGGCCAAATACGATTATCTGACAGGTTTATATAATCGCCGCCACCTACAGGATGTAATGAATAAGGAACTGGCCCGCGCCGCCAGGAATAAAAATGGAATATCGATCCTCCTAATCGATATCGACAATTTTAAGCAATATAACGACACATATGGACACATGGCCGGAGACTATTGTCTTGAGAAAGTTGCATCGATACTACTTGAAAGCGTGCGCCGTCCTCCTGATGTTGTTGCTCGCTACGGCGGTGAAGAATTCATTATCATACTGCCTGAAACAACCGGCGAAAACGCTATCTTCGTTGCGGAAAAAATACGAACCAATATCAGGTCGATGCAGCCTGACGATAACGTTAAGGAACGACTATCGGTCACA
The DNA here is from genome assembly GCA_942491945.1 of uncultured Gammaproteobacteria bacterium. Taxonomy (GTDB): domain Bacteria; phylum Pseudomonadota; class Gammaproteobacteria; order JAJDYQ01; family JAJDYQ01; genus JAJDYQ01. The sequence continues at coordinate 44,271 of CALODD010000050.1, forward strand.
ATTGGTCTTGCCTGGACGTTGGAAAGACAGTCGTTACAACAAGACCTTCTTATCGAGTATGCAGATAGTGCGCTGTATAAGGGAAAGAACTCAGGGAAAAACCAGGTCGTACCGATTGAGGTGCATTCACAAAATAGTTTAGATGCAGCCTCAGAAAAGCTGGCCGATGTCACAGCTTAATTTTAAACGCTTTCGACTCGACTCCAGTCAAACGCTTTTCCTGGATCGGTTTTCCTGCCTGGCGCTATATCACAATGACCGGCTATATCTTTCTCAGATATTTGATAGACCTTCCTGATTGCAGATAAAACCTTTTTGAGCTGATCATACTGGACATCCTCATAAGGTGAGTCATCCACACCTTCCAGTTCTATACCAATCGAAAAGTCATTACACTTTTCACGGCCTTGATAATTGGACACTCCCGCATGCCAGGCACGCTGATGAAACGGTACGTATTGAATTACTGACCCGTCCCTACGAATAAATAAATGCGATGACACACATAGCTCATGTATTTCGTTGTAATACGGATGCTCTTCTGGATCGAGCGAATTTGTAAATAGTTGCGTCACGCCTTCGCCACCATACACGGCTGGCGGCAAACTAATGTTATGAATCACGATCAGATTAATATCGCTCGCATCAGTTCGCTCATCACAATTTGGTGAGGCGATATACTCCGCCACATCTAACAAGCCTGTATTCTTATCGATCTGCATCAGGAATCAAAAGGCACCGTTCGACCGACATAAGATTCATTTTTACGTAATTCATCATCCGTATGCTTTTCAAAGCCCGCCATGTTATTGATATATGGCACCATACCCGCAGGGGTATAAATCATAATCGCGTTATGGTGAGTCGCCGTATAAATCTCGGACTTCATATTCGGCACTCTGACTTCCGTCTCGCCATAGCAAGTACAGAAATAGGTCTTGTCTGGTGCAGTATCCAGATATAAACCGGTACCACGAATTCCAATCGTTGCCGTACGCGTGTGAATGGTTTTTTCGCCACGACCGAACACGCCCAGTACTGCACCTGTTAACAGACGTAATCCGGTCACGACCAAATTATCATCTGCTTCGACTTTCAGTGATGTATTTGAACGAAGACGATAAACATCCTGACCAACACTAAACGTCAGATTGGATCCATGACCAACCGTCACCTGATCCCCCGGATTAATAGCTGTGGCTGGTGTAATACGTTGCCGATTGACGAATGCCGTTCCATTGAGTTCATGCACATTCTGCGCAGCGTATGAATCTGGTAATACCAGACCTGCGCCAATTGCCGCACTGGTCAGCAACAGTTTACGTCGCTGCGCATCTACTTCGTCGTGCGCATGACAGGGACAGCCTGGCTTATGTACATTATTATTTTTCATCTCGTCCTCCTCGGCAGAACGGTATAAATATCTGGTACCCTTCGAAACCATACTCATACACTTGTTCAATACCCTATCAACAAAATGCGATCACCGTCACACAAATTACCAGAATTGACGCAAATGATCAGGCAGCTAATTGCCTCACCATCGGTAAGTTCTGTATCTCCTGCTTTTGATCAGGGAAACATCGATGTCATCAACCTGCTGGCTGACTGGTGTAGAACCCTGGGTTTCTCTGTTGAAATCCAGAATCTGGATGAAGGCAAAGCGAACCTGATTGCCACCATCGGTTCAGGAGATGGTGGGCTAATACTGTCTGGTCATACCGACACCGTGCCTTATGACGATGGCAAGTGGCAGACCGACCCGTTCAAAGTGACGGAAACCGATCAACGTTTCTACGGGCTAGGTACGGCCGATATGAAATCGTTTCTGGCTCTTGCACTGGAAGCCATCCAGCGCATTGATCTAAACAAACTCACCGCACCGCTGATACTACTCGCCACAGCAGATGAGGAAAGCAGCATGTCCGGTGCCAAGGCATTGGTTAAAGCCGGCAAACCCAAAGCACGCTATGCCGTTATTGGCGAACCGACGAATCTTCACCCAATTCGTATGCACAAAGGCATCCTCATGGAAGCCATTCACATCCAGGGACAATCCGGCCATTCAAGTGACCCGGCACTCGGTAATAGCGCCATGGAGGGAATGCATCGCGTCATACAGACCATTATTGAATGGCGCGAAGAACTACAGAAAAAGCACATCAATGAAGCCTTTGCCGTACCCGTACCGACAATCAACCTGGGACATATCCATGGCGGCGATAATCCTAACCGAATCTGTGCCGAGTGCGAACTGCATATAGATCTTCGTCCACTACCCGGTATGCCGCTTGATGAACTCAGGGCAGAGCTATCGGAACGCGTTTCTCGCGCAATTGAGAATAGTGGCCTGATTGCCCGCACGCGCCCGTTGTTTTCTGGCATACCCGCAATGGAAACGCCGGCAGATGCAGCGCTCGTAAAAACCGCAGAGAAACTGACTGGCCATAGCGCCGAAGTTGTTGCCTTTGGCACCGAAGCACCTTACCTGCAGGAACTGGGCAATGAAGTCATTGTACTTGGCCCTGGCAGTATTGATCAGGCACATCAACCTAATGAGTTCCTGCCACTTGATCAGATTAACCCCATGCTGAATATCCTCGAACAGCTCATTGGGCGCTATTGCCTCGCTAGCCACTAAACCATGAAAGGCAGACAAAGCGGCATGCCTGACGAGGCATACTGGGATTCATTTTTTGACGCTGAGGCATTAACCAAAGTTCTGCATTGTTATCCGGAAGATAAACGGGATGTCGCTGAATTTGGTTGCGGTTATGGCACATTTACTCTGCCGGTAGCAAAGAATATTACAGGCCACATCTACGCCTTTGATATTGAATCGGAAATGATCGAGCGACTGACTGAAAAACATCAGCAAGCAAGCCTCGTAAATATCATTGCACAACAACGTGACATTGGCACAGAAGGTTCAGGCCTGGAAAATAATTCCGTTGCTCATGTCATGATTTACAACCTGCTTCACATTGAACAATCCGTCGACTTCCTGAAGGAAGCATTAAGGATCTTACAGCCTGGCGGCACCCTATCCGTCATACACTGGAACTTCGACCCAAACACACCGCGCGGCCCTTCGATGGAGATTCGTCCAAAACCCAAAAATATTATGCAGATGGCGCAGACAGTTGGCTTTAAACACATGGACAGTCCGGATATTTCAGCCTGTGCGCCTTATCACTACGGATTAATTTTCATTAAGCCTGAAAATTCATAATATACTCAATCTATTGCGCGTAATAACCGCTATGCTTACTGAAAATAGATATTAGCTACAGCATGAAAACGATTCTTTACACATTACTACTCGTCTTCCCAACACTGGTTTTTGGGCAATCCTCCGTCTGGAAAATCAGTAAAGGCGACCAACAGCTTTATCTAGGTGGCACCATTCATGTCCTTAGCAAGGAAGATTACCCGCTACCTGATGAATTCACTCAGGCCTACCAGCAATCTGACAGCCTGGTTTTTGAAGTCAACCTAACTGAAGCCTCAAGCCCTTCCGCACAACAGACCATGTTCAAGCGCTTCAGTTATACCAATGGCAAAACACTCGAACAGGCATTAAGACCAGCCACCATGAAAAAACTCCAGGACTATGCGACTGATACCAGCATGCCTTTGCAAAGCCTGTTGCCATTCACACCGCAGCTGGTATCGCTCATTATCACCATGGCTGAGTTACAGCGTATCGGCATCAATGTTACAGGTGTTGATCAGTATTTTGAGTTATTGGCAAACAAAGACGGCAAGTCACTGGCTTACCTGGAAACCCTCGATGAGCAAATGAATTTCATTGCCAATATGGGCAAGGGCCGCGAAGATGAATTAATTCTGCACACCATTGAAGAAGCAAAGCAGATCAGGAATTTAATGGGCGAACTCACAAAGAGCTGGCGTTCGGGCGATATAGCTAAGCTCAACGAAATAGGCGTTGCCCCCATGCAAAAGCATTTCCCAAAAATCTATAACGACCTGCTTGTTCGTAGAAACTCGAACTGGCTGCCTCAGCTAGAGAAAATGTTGTCTACAGAAACCGTCGAATATGTGCTTGTTGGAACACTCCATCTGGTCGGTAAAGATGGGCTGCTAAAACTGCTTGAAGATAAGGGCTATAGCGTCCAGCAACTTTAAGAATCTCCGGGCAAGCCCGGAGACCCAGTCAAATCAAAGCCCTACTATTTCTGCGTGATAACCACGCCCGGTAATTGCACCCAGTAAGGCCTGCGCCTTAACTTCCAGTGGATCATAATCCACCAACATCAAGTGCGGATTCTGGCAGTTTACACAAGCACTACGGACACCATCGTAAAGTGCCATATCATGCTCGACCTGCCCCACGGTACTTTCATCCAGTGTTTCATCAATATGAAACATCACATCTGCCGTGTAATCACTCATTTTGATCTCCTCTGTCGTATTTTTGTCTCCACTCAAATTCAGTATAGGAGTGGCCAAAACGTTTGCCAGCACGATTTGATGAAATATTTATGACACCAGTCGTCCAATCAAGGGGGATCAGGACTTTGCTTAACTCCAGTAGCATGAGAAAATTTACGGCTTTACGGTAATAAACAGCGGAATCCCCATGAGTGACGACTTAAACAAAATCAGCTCCAGAATCACCCAGCCCAAGGCACAGGGCGCTTCACAGGCCATGCTCTACGCCACAGGTATGACTCGCGAAGACATGGACAAGGCTCAGGTGGGAATTTCCAGCGTCTGGTATGACGGCAACTCCTGCAATATGCACCTGATGGATTTAGCCTCAAAAGTAAAAGAAGGCGTAGAAGCTGCCGGTCTGGTTGGCATGCGTTTCAACACCATCGGTGTTTCTGACGGCATTTCCATGGGTACCGACGGCATGAGCTATTCCCTGCAGTCGCGCGAGATCATCGCAGATTCGATTGAAACAGTTATGGGCGCGCAGTGGTATGACGCGAACATCTCGCTACCGGGCTGTGACAAGAATATGCCTGGCACCATTATCGCAATGGCTCGCATGAACCGCCCTAGCCTCATGGTTTACGGTGGCACCATTCGTGCCGGCCATTCTCATGGCAAAGCACTGGACATCGTATCTGCCTTTCAGAGCTATGGTGAGTTCATCGCCAACAAGATCACTGACGAAGAGCGTCAGGATATCGTGCAGAACTCCTGCCCAGGTGCCGGTGCCTGCGGCGGTATGTACACAGCAAACACGATGTCATCAGCGATCGAGGCACTCGGTATGTCATTGCCCTACTCTTCATGCACGCCTGCGGAAGACCCAGACAAGATCCAGGAATGCCTGAATGCTGGTGCGGCCATCCGCAACCTGATGGAAAAGAACATCTGTCCACGCGACATTATGACGCGCGAAGCCTTCGAAAACGCTCTGGTCATGATCATGGCACTCGGTGGCTCAACCAACGCTGTATTACATATGATCGCCATGGCTCGCGCAGTCGATATCAAGCTGACAATCGATGATTTCCAGTCAGTTTCTGATCGAATTCCATTTATTGCCGATCTTAAGCCAAGTGGTAAATACGTGATGGAAGACCTTCATGCAGTTGGTGGTATCCCTGCCGTCATGAAATACCTCATGGAACACGGTCTAATTAATGGCGACTGCCTGACCGTCACTGGCAAGACCATCGCTGAAAACCTTGCTGATTTACCGGGACTTAGTGAAGGCCAGAAAATCATCACACCTATCGACAAGCCAATCAAAGAAAGCGGTCATATCCGTATTCTAAAAGGTAATCTGGCCCCAGGCGGTTCGGTTGCCAAGATCACCGGCAAAGAAGGCCTTACCTTCACCGGCCCAGCACGCGTATTCGATGCCGAAGAAGACATGCTCAAGGCACTGGAAGATGGCAATATTTACAAAGGTGATGTCATCGTTATTCGTTACGAAGGCCCGAAAGGCGGCCCCGGTATGCCAGAAATGTTAACGCCGACTTCAGCTGTAATGGGTGCAGGATTGGGTGACGACGTAGCGTTACTGACTGACGGTCGCTTCTCCGGCGGTTCTCACGGCTTTATCATCGGCCATATTGTTCCTGAAGCTCAGGAAGGCGGCCCAATCGCTCTGATTAAAGATGGTGATGTTGTTACGATTAATGCTGATCTCAATACTCTGAATGTCGACATTGAAGAAGATGAAATGCGTAAGCGTAAAGATGAGTGGGTGATGCCTCCATACAAAGCAACACGCGGCACACTGTATAAATTCATCAAATCCGTTAAAAACGCATCTGAGGGTTGCGTGACTGACGAATAAAATGTGAACAGAGTTCGATATTAATCAATATCGATTCGGTAGACTGGCTCTAATGATTCAAAGGAGAGTTCCATGAAATTGTCCATTATTGCCAGTCTATTACTGACTGTTTTCATCTCATCGGCTCATGCAGATGATTCTGCAACGTCAAGAGTATTGAATGACGCAGCGGGCAAATTCGTCAGCAATGTATTCTCTGAATTAGAAAGAAAGATTATTCACGAATATTTTGATCAGACCCCAACTAAGCCTGAAGCATCTAATAATAAGAAACACAAGAAGAAAAAAGGATTGCCTCCGGGTTTAGCTAAAAAGAAACACCTCCCCCCAGGCCTACAAAAACAATTACAACGGAACGGCACACTACCTCATGGGCTTGCCAAGAGAGAATTGCCTTCCGAGCTGGAATCACAACTACCTCCCATCGAAAATCATCTGGAACGTGTGATTGCAGATGGCAATGTTCTGCTCGTTGATAAGGTCAGCGGCATCATCATGGACATCATTAAAGACATTGTTAAATGAGTAGGATTTTATTTGTTATCGAATTTGGTGGCTTCCCCCTAAAACTAGATGGCCTGAAAGACGAAGGGCATGAGGTCGAAATCACCAAGAGCATGCGTAAAGCAATCCCCCTGCTCAAGAAGTTTGATCCTGACTTAGTTGTTGCAGAGTTTAACTATACCAGCCAGTTTCGAGATCGGGACAGCAATCTTGACACCATCATGACGCAAATCGTCAGTCGCTCACCACACACAAAGCTGATCGCATTTGTCGAAGAAGAACAAAAGCAACACTTCGAACGATTACAGTCACGCTTCGAAAATATTAAAGGTGCGCTATACTTTCCTTTCGAGGATGAGGATATTAAACAGCTAATTCATAGCACCTTAGAAGAAACCGACTAATATGCGTCAATTAATTCATACACTACTCATAGCTCTATGCCTGCATGCAACTACCTCATATGCAGGCAACAATATGGGCATGATATTAACGGATACACCTAATCAAAATATCCAGGAAGGCGAACGCGGTGAAGCAACTCCAGTCGTTGTCGATGTTGTTTTACATAAGCGCGACGACATCCTGCGCATGTTAAAGCGCGCCGAAGAGCTCGCCATGATGCCAAACCCAGTTGAACGACCTCGTGAAATATCACTCGTACTACATGGCAATGAAATCGATAACTTCCGCATCAGCCAATATAAAGACAATAAGGAAATCGTCGATCTCGCCGCCAAGTTAGATGCCTTCAATGTCATCGACGTAAAGATGTGTAACAGCATGATGAACAAGCTTGGTGTACCGCGTAGCGAAATCCCTGCCTTTATTGAAGTCGTGCCATATGGGCCCGGCAAGGTTGAAGAGCTTGTAGAGCAAGGCTTTATTCGCTTATAAACTTTTACTCATCAGGAGAAGCACGTATGAAGAATAATGCCGTATGCTGGTTTGAGATATATGTCGATGATATGCCCAGAGCCAGAGCTTTTTACGAAGCCGTATTACAGCAGGAACTTACCAGGCTTGATAATCCGAATGTGCCTAAAGACTACCCTCAACCAGAAATGTGGGCCTTCCCTATGAACGAAGCACCCGATGCATCTGGAGCGATATGTAAAATGGAAGGCGTCAAAGCAGGCGGCAACAGCACACTCGTTTATTTTGACACTGAAGACTGTGCTGCAGCACAAGAAAGAGTAGAACCAGCTGGCGGTAAAGTCATGGTACCGAAAATGGCTATTGGAGAATACGGATTCATATCAATAGCCCTTGATACTGAAGGCAATACTATTGGTTTTCATTCATTTTCATAACTAACTGGAATCAAAACCTAATATTTATATTAGAAAGTGCCAGACTCGACCCTCGATTCACCAGAATTTATAGATCATTCCCAGAACAGTTCATTTACTTTATCTGCTGCACATCCCTCAATACAGAATCGATATCACTCTTCCATCTGGAAAACTGTGTCTTTAATGCTGGGTCAGTGAACATCGTGCCATACACTTCAGGATTGAAGCTAACGACAAGCATCTGATCACCTTCAGCAAAGACGGCTATTTTTAATGGTAGATAGGGGATGAGTTCTGGATACTTATTACTTAACGACCTCACCTCTTCTGGCTTACCAAAGAATATAACTCGGTAGTAGTCGGTGTTATATCCAAAACCTTTTAAGCCACCATCACAACGCTGTTCATGTGCGACGGTGTAACCGTGGCCTTCGAGGCTATTTTTAGTTTCCTGCAGCACAGCTTCAAAGCTGTCGTAGGAACGTGCCATCAGGATGTTCTCAGCGCATACATTGACGCTAATCATCATTAACAACAGTGAAAGAAATAACGCTTTCATTAGAACGTCACCTCATCAAGAACTTCACGCTGTACGGCATCCATCTCAATTGCGTAGTCACGTAATTGATCGTTATTAAATAAGCGCGCGATTAATGCCATATTCATGGCAATCAATTGCACCTTACCATCTGCAGACTCAACAACGGTAATCCGACATGGCAAACCAATACCCAGACGAGGATCTATCTTTAACATGTCATAAAGGTTATTGAAGTTGCAGTAACGAATCGTCATCTTTTTCTTATCTGTTTCCCATTCTGGAAACAGGCCTTTTTCTAATGGCCGATCAGGGAAGATACGAAAATTATATCCAGACAATGCCTGCTTCAGACTCGCGACTGTCGTTTCAAAGTCATTTGGTGAGTCGACGATGATACTTGGCTCAGGAATATTCTTTTCAGTACTTTCCTGCTTTGCTTTCAGGTCTGCCTGCAAACTGCGTAGATAAACGATGATGTCGTCGATCTGCTGCGACTTCAGGCCGAGCTTACCGAACGCTGCCATCAACGTCCCCTTGCGTCCATTGGTAATTACATCACGCAACATGGCATCTGATGCCGAATCCAGAAAGCCGACATTACCTACAGCTGGCGGCACGACCTGAAATTCACGTTCACGAGAATATGTCTGTCCAGTACCTTTACCCAGCCCCTGCCCCTGTGGACCATGGCAGTTAGCACAGTAACCATCGAATAGTTTCTTGCCCTGCTCGACATCACCCCTGGCTGTCGCGCCAGAGTAATCAGGTGACGACGATTTAGACCAGGTGCGCAGGTATTTCACGATCGCACCAACCTGTGCATCACTAAGTCGGTCAAAGGCCGGCATGATTCGCCCAGGACGCCCGTTACGGATCGTCTTTCTCAGGTAGTCATTCGAAAGCGTGCTGAACTTTTCTTTTTTCAGTGGCAAGCCGATACTGCCTTCACCACCTTTGCGGTGGCAAACCACGCAGTTTTCCCCGAACAAAGCTGCTCCATCCGGAGCAGCATAAACGCTCGCCGGCTGAATCAGCACCGTTAGCAGGGCTATTGAGTATAAAATTACCTTAATAATCATCACGTTGGGTCAACAACAGTACGTATTTTAATAATTTAGCATACTCTAATGTAGATACCAGTAATATCTCTTCCCGATATCTTAATGTTAGTTAAGTATCGGCCTGGTCAGCGTCTACCTGAGTCCGAGTACGGTCCTGGTCAGCTTCCTGCAATGCATGCTGGATCGCTGGGGCAACTTCCGCAATACGCTTAATATCTTCTCGGGTCAGCTCATATAGCGCCGCAGGTGTAGCGGCTCGACAACTGGCGCTGCGTGGTTCATCGTGAAGTAGAGCCATTTCACCGAAAAAATCTCCTGGCAGCAGGCTCGCCAGATTTTCTTCATTGTCTCCTTTCCCACGAACAACACGGACAACACCTCTGGCGATAAGAAACATCGACTTACCCGTCGTGCCTTCCTGGATAATAAACTCCCCAGCCGGAATAGTTCTCGATTTGAGCAACGCAATAATCTTTTCGAAATCTTCTTCTGGGGTCTTCTGGAAGAAAGGTACTTTCCGCAATAACTCATGTGGATCAATTTTCAGGTCTGAGGCACTAGCACCCCGTAAAGCGCGTATCTGATGATTAAAATCACTGATCATGGTCTCAGCAACACCTGCCGGGATGGTTCCAGCATGTAACTCAGACTCGATCACTTCACGTTCCGCAGCAATCATTAAACGCTTGGCCAGGCGCTCCTGCATCGTGCCGACGAACTCTGGGAACTGCTCCGCAGTCACATCAATGATCTTACGGGCACCACGATTCCAGCGTTGATAATAACCCCGAACATCTTCAACAAGATCTGGGCGTGCTGAATCAGCGTGGGTAATGTCATCAAATTTTTCCAGAATTTCATTACTACCCTGGTAGCGCCCCCAGGCTTCTTCGTAATCACGCGCTGTGCGTGCAGCCTGCCAACGTTCTGGCAAACCGGTAAAACCCAGTACCGTATCTCTTACTGTGTAGATTGTACCCAGTAGCGTAACTTTACCCGGCGAATGAATGGTATAGCTGGGTAACCGTCCATGGTAGCGCATCGATTCACTTTGCAACTGCATAGAATGAGTCAGCTCACGGTAGGCCTGCTCGGATAAATGGCCACGACTAAACATGCCGTAATACAGTGTATTTTCAGCGGCAAAGCAACGAAGAAACAGCAGTCGTCGTTCCTGATCTTCATCCAGTTCACTATCGCGCAGATCTTTAATTCGTTGCCGTAAATTATCTAACTGAAGATGGTATACCTTGGTCAAAGTCTCCGATATACGCTGCGAAAATAGACCGCCTGACTGTAAATCTGGCGCACGGGCTAATGCCTTACGCTTGGCATTTAACTCGCCTTCAAAACGCGACAGTCTGTCCGATAACGGCGGCTCATCCAGACCCAGCTTCTTAACCAGCCCTTCTATCGTCAGCCCCTGCACAATCAGGGTAAACAACACTGCACCCGCAACCAGAACGGTAAATAACTCGCGGTATTCAAATTCAGGCAAGCTCAATACGATGGCCAATGCGATAGCACCACGAAGGCCTCCCCAGTACATAACCGTTTGATAGGCCCGACTGATAGGGTTCGCATTCGGCATTCTTTCCAGCAGGGGAACCAGGCCATAGATAACGATTCCACGAGAGACTAGCATTGCTCCAATCAATATGGCGAACAGACCGAAGTTAGCTGTCAGTGCACCAAGCTCAATACTCAAACCAACCAGAATGAAGATTAGAGCATTCGCGATATAAGCCAGGAACTCCCAGTAGTGATGTAGAAAGCCCGCAACTGATGGCGAGATCTTAGTACGACCCCAACTGCCCATCACAACCGCAGCAGCTACAACCGCCATCACACCACTGACATGAAAGTAATGTTCTGCAACGATAAAACTAGAATATGCGAGTACAGTTGATAATGACACTTCAATAAATGGGTCACTTTCAACCATACCCATGAGCAATCCTACGAGCCAGGCCATGACGACGCCGACGACAATACCACCAATAAAAACCACCAGGAACGTCATCACACCATTGAGTGCATGATCGACAGTGGCATATCCCGCGATAACAACAGCCACCAGAATTTTTGACAACACGAGCGCAGTCGCATCATTAAACAGACTTTCACCTTCCACCAGAATAGTCAGACGCTTCGGTGCACCTAGCTGCTTAAATAATGCGATGACAGCAACCGGGTCTGTTGCACTTAGGATGGCGCCAAGTAAAAGCGCGACGGAAAACGGGATACCTGCAATAAAATGCATCGCCGAACCGATGAGCACAGTCGATAACAACAATCCCGGCACTGCAAGGGTCAGGATCGGCCAGATATTGTCTCGTAACTGTCTGGCATCGAGACTATAGGCGGACTCAAATATCAAAGTCGGCAGAAAAACAAACAGGATAATGTCAGGGGAGACCTGAAAGCCGGCAATCCGTTGATACCACTCTGGCCCGTAAGGCGCAGTTCCGGCGATGATCACGCCGATTAACACCAGCATGATAGTAAACGGTAACTTGATCATGCGAGAGAAGATGAGCGCCAGCGCTGCAATGAACAGCATGGCAAACGTTACGGATACCAGGTCTGCTATCTGCGAGACATGTTCCATGTCATCGATCCTCTTATTGTCAATACGCTCATCATAGCGCATTAGAAGCAGATTAAAACTCGATGTAAGTCAAAAGCCTATGGCACAATAACCGTATGAAAAAAGCACCAACTCAGGACAACTTTAATCACTGGTTTCGTGAGGCTGCGCCCTATATTCAGGCGCATCGCGACAAAACCTTTGTGATTTGCCTGCCCGGTGAAGCCATTGATGATGAATCATTTGCCGAGCTATCTCGCGACATCGCAGGGATCTCACATTTAGGTATACGCATAGTGCTGGTTCATGGCATTCGCCCACAGGTTGAAAAAAGCCTCGGCAAGAAAAATTCGCAATATCACGACGGCCTGCGCGTCACCAGCGACGAAGCCATGGCTTGCGTCACCCAACAGGTTGGAGTTGTCCGCTTAAAGATTGAATCACACTTATCTCGCGCACTAGCTAACCTGCCGAATGCCAATGCCCGAGCACGGACAGCTTCGGGCAACTATGTAACAGCACGTCCCTACGGCGTGCACGATGGCATTGATTATTGCCATACCGGCATCGTCCGGCGCATTGATGATGAAGCCATTCGTCAGCAACTCGATGCAGGAGCCATTGCGCTCATATCACCGGTTGGATTCTCACCCACCGGTGAAGTATTCAACCTCTCTGCAGAAGATGTCGCAGAAGCCTGTGCGGCAGCCCTGAATGCAGACAAACTCATCTTATTGACTGATAGAGTCACACTAAGAGATAGCAAACGCCGCCCTATACGGCAGCTTACAGTGCACGAAGCCCAACAGCTTTTAAACGGACGCCGCAAACTGGACGAAGATAGCCAGCGGGTGCTTAAGCTCTCTCTACAGGCTTTGCATTCAGGAATTCCCCGTATGCATATACTCGACTGGCGTACGGATGGTGTTCTGATCCAGGAATTATTTACACGAGATGGTATTGGAATACTGATCAGCTCTGAGCCTTATGACACCATACGTGCAGCCCGTACTGAGGATATCCCCGGTATCCTGCAAATCATCGAAAAACTTGAGCAATCTGGTGTTCTGGTAAAGCGGCAACGTGACAGGCTCGAAATGGAAATCGATCGATTCATCGTTGCGATCCGAGACGATACCGTCATAGGCTGTGCTGCGATCTATAGTTATGAAAAAACGGGTATGGCAGAACTCGCATGCCTTGCCGTTGATCATGCATACCAGAGCTCTGGCAATGGTGAACAATTACTAAAAGCAGTTGAAACCAGAGCCTCACAAAACAACATTCAGCAGCTATTCGTGCTCACTACTCAAACAGCACACTGGTTTAGAGAGCGTGGCTTTAAAAATGCCGATATCGCTGATTTACCCATGGCCAAACGCCGTCTGTATAACTACCAGCGCAAATCAAAAGTATTCATCAAAACACTCAAGTAACAATCTTTCACATTGTTACCAGATGAGACCCTAGGCACTACCTACAAGAGGGGATATTCTCGGCACACACAATTCTCAACCAGCAAAGGGGAAACACAATGGCTGCAACTAATAAAATACTGCTCATCGTCCTGTCTTTATTTCTTCCACCAGTCGCCGTCTTCTTAAAGTGCGGAGCCGGTAAAGATCTAATTATAAATATTGTTTTGTGCCTGCTCGGTTTCTTACCTGGCGTAATTCATTCACTCTGGTTAGTCACGAAATAATGACTAACAAGCCTCGGCATATTGCCGAGGCCATTGTTTTTTTCTTAAAGCATTCACCGACCTCAAAGTCACACTCTCTAGTAGTAAAAATATCCCTTTTTTATTAATGCTTATAAATAGTACTGGTTAAGTACTACATTTAGCATTTCAGTTGTGCAATACTAAAAACCCCACCAAATAAAGGGATTATACACAAATGAATAAAGGTTATTTACTGGCCCTAGTATCCGGCCTCTGTTTAGGGACTTCACTGATATCAGCAGCGTCGAACGATGGGCGTATCTGGTATAGCGATTTCGATAATAATAAAGTTTATGCCATTGATGTTCCGACTATGTCAGTCGTCGGCACCGCAGAAACCGGTGCAGGCCCATATCCTGTAGATATACAGCGCGGGCAAAAGATCTATGCAACAACGCGTAATGAACAAAGTATCGATGTCATCAACATCTTTTCATCGGAAACAATGAAGACCATTCCCCTGGAGCATAAGCCTCGTTCAGCCACATATAATCCAGTAAATGGTTTAAGCCTGGTATCAGGTAAAGACAAGCCTCTAACCTCTGTAATCAATGTCCGTAATAATCAGGTCGTTCAGGTCGTCGGTAGCGACACCTATGTCGCACCTATTGATTTTGGTGGTAGCAATGCAACCGGGCACCCTTTCTGGGTAGATGACACCCGCTTCCTGATGCTAGATCGAACCAATCGCACAATTCAAATGTATGACATTGACGGCAATTTTCTCGATAGCATGAACACGCCATCCGCAGCACATCATATCCTTAGAAAAGGTTCTGAATACTATGCTTCAACAGAAGGCAGCCCGAATAACGGCATTCACCCCGCTCTGATCTCATTCGATATTATTGGCGACGACCTTAATCTGGTGGATACCACTTATTTGACAGGCTTCCCAGTGTCCGAAATGGGATCACATCATGCTGATTTTGCACCGGATGGCACTCACGTCTATATGGGGTCGAACGAAGGCCACATGTTTGTTATTGATCGCCACACCATGAGTGTCGCCAATGTAATTGACGCGGGTCTGGGTGCAGGGCACACCAAGTTCTCCCCTAACCGTGATCTCGCTATTGTGACGAATCACAATGATAGCTTTATCACACTGATCGATACTACGACACATACAAAGATCAGAGACGTCACCGTTGCCGCATTCCCAACCAGTGCTCGCAAAAGCCAGGGACATACAGCAACCGTCAGCCCTGAAGGCGGTCATTACTATGGTAGCGCAAGCGCCGAAGGCCGCTTCTTTGAAGTTGACCTGGACAACGAAAACGTTTCTCGCACACTCAACCTCGGTAGCTACACGCTTCAGGGTGCTGTTTATTGGGGTAAACTCGGCCCACTTTAAGTTGTAAAGGATCAGAGCTTGCTCTGATCCTTTTTTCAATCCGCCATCACCGTACGTGATGACGCCCACTCCCTTAGCTGCCGTATCTTCTCAGCCATAACAACTGAGTGAGGTCGTGTCATCTGTAACTCCTGTAGCAGGATATCTTCAGTCAGTAATTCCTGTTGTGCATGAGCCGTGTATAAACCAGACACCACAGCCTGCTCTATCTCTGCGCCAGAGAAACCATCACTGGCTTGTAACAACTCATTCCAGGAAAAATCGGTGGATTTAACATCCCGTTTTTGCAAGTGAATTTCAAAGATGTTTTTCCGCACATCAGTAGCCGGTAGATCAACAAAGAAAATCTCATCGAATCGACCCTTGCGCATTAATTCAGGTGGCAGGTCTTCGATATCATTCGCGGTCGCAACCAGAAAGACTCGCTCTTTACGTTCAGCCATCCAGGTAAGTAACGTTCCCAGTATTCTTTTCGAAGGGCCGCCATGACCACCCTGGTCAGTCGACAGACCTTTTTCAATTTCATCAATCCATAAGACGCAGGGTGCCATTACCTGCGCCGTCTCCAGTGCCTTGCGTAAATTACGTTCGGTCTCTCCGTAAAACTTGTTATATAGCGTGGCGAAGTCTAGTCGCAGTAACGGCACTTCCCATGTCCCTGCGACAGCTTTTGCCGCCAGGGATTTACCGGCGCCCTGCACGCCTAATAACAACATACCTTTTGGTACGTCGAGACCTGCTGGTGGCGTCTCACTATTAAAAACCGTATTACGTTGATTCAGCCAGTGTTTCATTCGCTTTAATCCAGCAACCTCTGCCATGTGCGCGGTTTCAGCTTCATATGAGAGCACGCCATCTCCACCTAACAGCTCATACTTAGCATCCATGATATCTTTGACGTCATCGTGAGTAATAGCGCCATCGTCATAAATGATATTCCGTATCAAGCGCTTCGCATCTGCGTAACTCAGGCCAGTCAGATGATTTAGCAATAACTCAACCGCCTTCTTATCCCCTTTGACCGGACGGCGATTGCTTTCTTTCCAGGCATCAACCTCATGCAGTAACAAGGCCTTCAATTGATCACGATCTGGCAAACTGAGATCAAAGCGTGCACTTAGATGTGCGACTTCATCCGGCAGTTCAATAGACGGACTAATCAACACCAGCGTTTTTTGTGACTTGCTATGTGATTGCGCGATCTCACGAATCGTCCGAATAATGATGGGATCATCTAGATACGGATGAAAATCTTTCAGTATATAAATACCCGCCAGCTCACTCGCACGTATGTGTCCGAGCACGTCTTCGGGCTTGGCGTTACTCTTCTGCGGTTCTGTCAGGATATCTAATCGATACAGTCCTTTTGTCACCGTCCAGCCAAACATAGGTTGATAAAATCCATCATCGAATAGATGCTTGAACAGACCTAAAGCCCGCTCTTCTTCGCGTGTCTCCACAACGATAATGGGTACACGTGATTTTAGAAGTATCTGTAAATCCGCCTTGTCCGACATAAATCGTAATTACCTGCTTGCAAAGTAACGCTGACTTGCGCAATGCTAGCAATATAACAATTGTCGATGATCAACGTGAAGATAAAGTTTTGTAGCCAGTGCGGCTCGCCTGAAGTCAGATTCACCATACCTGAGGGAGATAACCGCCCGCGTTATATCTGTGGGAAATGTGATTTTATTCATTACCAGAACCCGAATATCGTTGCCGGCTGCCTGGTAACGCACGAAGACAAAATTCTCTTATGTAAGCGAGCTATTGAACCGCGTAAAGGCCTATGGACACTTCCCGCAGGTTTTATGGAAAACAATGAAACGGCGGAACAGGCTGCACAACGTGAGACATGGGAAGAAGCTCGAGCCAAAGTAAATGTTCATGGACTGTATACGGTTTTTAATCTGCCGCATATCAACCAGGTGTATATGATTTACCGTGGTGATCTGGTTGCTAATGCTTTTGAACCCGGCCCTGAATCACTGGAAGTCGATTTATATGCGATTGATGATCTACCATGGGATGAGCTGGCTTTTGCAACGATACGAGAAACGCTACGGCTTTATATTGAAGACGTGAACCGTGGAAAGTTCGGGCTACATACTGCCGATATAATCAGGCCATGGGTATTACTGGACTCGCAACACGCTCGACTGAGTAACTTACGAACTAAGTAACTGGTTAAACAAATAGCGTTAAGAACCAGCCATTTTTCTACGTTGTATACGCCATTGCTGATAGTTACTATCTTCTCTATAACCACGCTTGTTAATATAACCAAACACACCGAGCAGGCGATAAAACTGAGTCACTGCATCGACTCGCATAATTTCTTTACCGGTTTCATCAAAAAACACCATAGCTGGTGCATAGAATAGATCGAGTTTTTTTGCCCATTCTTTTGCGCTCATACGCTCACCTTGCGGTGTCACGATTGGAGTATCTGACCACATGTCGAGCTGCACCGCTTCAAGCTTTTCAACTTCCTGGCGTAAGCGATCTTTTGCCAGTGGCCCCGTATGTAATACATCACAGGCATGACATTTTCCCTGCTCGAAAAAAACCACCAGAGGCGTTTCCGATTTAAAGAACCGTCGATCAAAATTAAATGGCGGCTGAACAAAAAACTCCTGCTCGTTCAAGCCTTCGGGATCAAAGATCATGCCTGGATCAGCTCTTGCCAGATAATCACGCAGACTTTCTTTTTCATAAAAACCTTCGACGACATATTTCAGCGCTGCCCTGAATTTATAAGGTGGGTATAAACCTCGTAGCCTGAGTACCTGCTCACCATCGGCGTTATAAAAAATCAGTGAAGGTGTAAAGTTGGTGTTCTCCATGACCGAGTACTCGCGCTCACTCAACTCATCGCCATCCGGCAGGGTAATATCTTCGATACCCCAGATATCGATGGGCACTATATCGAAATGTCGGCGCAGATAATTCTGTGTTGCAGGATCCTCGAGATTGACCTGAATAAATTTTTCACAGTAGCTACAGCGCTTCTGCCCGAAATAGACGATCAATCCTTTCTTACTTGCGCCTAAGGCCGTTTTCAGGCTTTCCTCAAGATCACCGAAATGCTCTTTAAACCAGTCAGGATAAACCAGTTCCTCATCAAGCATAGTGTCTTCGAATTCATAGAAATCATCGACCGCGGCACTGCCTGCTGCAAACAGCGGGAATGACAACCAGATAGAGAACAGGACTATAAGCCGCAAGAGATTCATCCCCACATTATATTAGGTATTTGGTCGCTATACCTTAATACTTGTTATCCAGTCACGAATATGAGCTGCTAACTCTGGTAACCGGCCATGAAAGAAATGGCTCGCACCTTCCATCCATTCCACTTCTCGATTCGCCTGTGGAACCAGCAACCATTGTCTGACTTCTTCAGCGGGCACGACTTCGTCTTCGTCACCCATGAGCACCAACCATGGCCTACTGAACTCAACATCGTCAAAGTAGTACATGCTGACCGGTGGGGCGATGGATATCAGCGCATCAGCTTCTAATTCCTCCGCAACGCTTGCAGCCACATAAGAACCAAATGAAAAACCAGCAAGTAATAATCTTCGATCGGGATGGCGCTGTTGCAGCCATCCAATGACGGCTTGCAGGTCATCTAACTCCCCCCTGGCATCATCAAACTCACCTTCTGATTTACCGACACCTCGGAAGTTGAATCTAGCTACCGGCATCCCAATCTCATGCAATGCACGTGCGATATAGTGCACCACCTTATTGTCCATGGTGCCGCCATACAATGGGTGAGGATGACAGATGACAGCGATATACTGACCCTCATCTTCTGCGACACTGTATAGTGCCTGCAGTTGCCCAGCAGGCCCTGAGAGCATTATTTTTTCTTCAAATGGTTTTTTCATGAATCAGGATTCACAACAACAAGGTCAACAGAAAATCGGCCGTCACATGATGATCGTTGCATGGATCATAGCACTTGGCTTTCTTGTCATGTTCTTTAATGGTGTCCTGGAACGCCAGCACAATCCAAATCAATCCGTTCAGACCAACCTCGCAAATGATGGACTCCGTGAGATAAAACTCAAACGCAATCGCCAGGGTCACTATGTCGCTCGCGGCATGATCAATAACCAACCCGTTATCTTCCTGCTCGATACTGGCGCAACCGTGGTTTCCATCCCCGAACGTGTTGCTAAACGCCTCGGCCTGCAACGCGGCCGAGAAAGTTATGCGACAACTGCAAACGGCACCATCAAGACCTATGCCACACGTCTCGACACCATCGGAATCGGCGGCATCCAGCTGCGAAACGTTGCCGCCCAGATAAACCCACATATGGACGCTGAAGAGATACTGCTCGGAATGTCATTCCTGAAAAGCCTGGAGTTAATACAACGTGGAGACACACTGACATTACGGCAATAACCACATTGATAAAGTCTTTTTGCCACCCTGCTTTAAAGGCTATACTCGCTGACTATTGAGCGATTTAATAACCCGGATATCTATCATGAAATATTTCCTGATCTCGTTGTTACTGGTTCTCTCCTGCAACGGTCATGCTCAAACCCAGGCAGCAACAGCTTCTCAGGTGGAAGCTACCCAGAAAGATAGCATTCAGCAGATTATCCAGAGTGGCATTAGTCGCCTGCAGGCATTCATTCAGGCAGCCTCGCCGAACGATCCTCAGCAGGTTCGCACCTTTCTGGATAAAGAAGTTGCCCCCTATTTCGATTTCCAGGCTATGAGCCGTATGATCATTGGCCCTCTCGAACGCCAATTAACCGAAGAACAGAAAACAAACGCGCAACAACTCATCAAAGAGCAATTCATTGCTTCATTTGCACGCAATTTGCTCAATTACCGAGGTGGGCACGCACAGCTCATGGGGGTTTCTGGTAGTGAACGTAGCGGCATGATGCGCGTTCGTGTCTATATCTATCGTTACCAGACCTACCCAACTGTTGTAGAACTGCGCTTAGGCCATGGTCCTGAGGGCTGGAAAATATATGACGTCGCAGCGAACGGTATGAGCGCCATCTCGCATTTCAGAAACTTCCTGCATTCAACCATCCAGCGTTCAGGTATCGAAGTACTAAATTCAAAGTAATCGTCGATTATTCAGAATTCAGCTATTTCTGCTTAATCTGCATTATGTGTCTCAAAAGTGGCAGCACATATACTCAAACCAATTATTTCTAATTTAACGATTCAGGCATCCAGTTAATGACATCTGAAGATAACAACACCGATACAGCCAAAAAAAGTACATTCCAGCTTTTTAACCCGTACATGCCTTATTTAATCGCTATTGTGTTCGTTGCCATGACCGGTACTCTAACAGTACTTTTTTCGTTCTTACTGGATCTTGATAACCAGAAAATCGCCGGCCAGACTGCCAGTCAGCAACGCATTATTGCCGCAAGCAGAAACCAGGATTCCAGTGACTTACTACCCAGTTCCGCTATCGGCAGCAAGACAGATAAGCCACAGGGCGATGAAGTCATACCTGTTACTGAGCCCGCACAAAGCCAACCAGCCAACTTTCCGACACCAGTCAAGCTACCAGCCTCACAGACAAAAACCATTAATCCAACTGAGGCTTAATTCAGGCGCTTACTACATAATGACCTGTCGTAAACATTTACGACAGGCATAAAAAACCCGGCAATGCCGGGTTTTTTTATGCTTAACAACTCAACAATTTATTTCATTGCAGGCAGATCAACCAGCTTACCAGATTGAGTTGAATAGTATTTCGCCAGGTTATTGATGTCATCATCAGTTAACCCTGCAGCCTGACCTTTCATAATCGGGTTGCTACGTGCGCCTGAACGATAATCCTTTAGAGCCTGTGCAATGTATGTGTGATTTTGGCCTGCGAGTGATGGGTTGACAGGTATAGCACTGTTTCCATCCGCACCGTGACAAGCAGCACATACAGCTGATTTAGCCTTACCAGCCTCGGCATCACCTTTATATGCGAAAGCAGATCCAGATGTGATTAAGGCGGCGGCCAGAGCAATCGTTTGTAATTTCATGGTGGCTCTCCTTATTTACCCAGTGACTCGAGATAGGCTGCGATATCAGCCATATCTGCATCAGACATAGATTTAGCCTGAGCAACCATAGTTGGATGCTGACGGCTTCCATCCGCGTATGCCTTCAATGCACTCTGAATGTACATTGCTGACTGGCCACCAATTTTAGGTGCCGTATACGTCGGATAAACGTTGTCCATATTCGGTACACCGTGACAGCCAACACAAGTAAATGCTTTATCTTTTCCAGCCGCCGCATCACCCGCGATAGCCGCAGAAGAAAGCAGACTGGTTGCCAGGACGAGGCCTGTAACGACAGTTGTTTTCATGAATCAATCCCCAAATGCATGGTTTATCAAAATTCGTCTATTTACCGGCAAAGGGCCGGCAAAAAAGTGCGCGCAGTATATCGCGCCTCGCTTATATATGAAATATCTTTTGCCTTATATCCCTATGAAAATAGGGCAATTATCGCCGGTACATAGTGGTCAAAAAGCAAAAATGCGAATAATGCCATCAGATAGACAATGGAATAGCCAAATGTCTTCATTGGCAAACGCTGATCATCTTCTGGATAACGCATAAGCTGAATTGCGTAGTACAGGAATATCAGCCCCAGAACGATAGCTCCAGCCAGATACAGTTCACCGCTCATTTTCACCGCATAGGGCAATACTGAGACAGGTATAAGCAAAATGGTGTACAGCAGAATATGCAATCGCGTATAAGCGACGCCGTGCGTCACAGGCAACATCGGCAAGCGCGCCTTGGCGTACTCATGCTTTTTTGCGATCGCTAGCGCCCAGAAATGTGGTGGCGTCCAGACAAAAATAATCAGGAATAATAGTAATGCGTGTGGATGCACTTCACCGGTCACTGCAACCCAGCCCAAAATGGGTGGTGCGGCGCCAGTTGCCCCGCCAATCACGATATTCTGTGGCGTCGCGCGCTTCAGGTACATAGTGTAAACAAAGGCATAGCCAATCAACGATATGAAGGTTAGTAATGCTGTCATCAAGTTGACCAGGCCAACCAGAATCAGCATCGACAGGCTACCCAGAATCAACGCAAAGGCACCTGCCTGAACGGTATCGACCTGGCCGGTTGGAAGCGGGCGATTTTCAGTACGTCCCATATCAATATCGATTTTCTGATCAACAATATGATTCACCACGGCTGCAGATGCTGCACCCAGACCAATGCCAATTGAACCAAAGATAAGGGCTGGAAGCGGAACCATGCCAGGTGTTGCCAACATCATGCCGACAATCGCCGTAAATACGATCAGGAAAACCACATTTGGCTTTGTTAGCTCGTAATAGCTTTCCCAGGTAGATTGTGTCACCGCTGCACCACTCATGATGATCCCCCGACATGACTCGGCTGTTTCAGACTCAGGTGCGTACTATATACCAGCGACACCATTCCCAGTAGCAACAAAGCACCAACGGCATTATGTGCCGTTGCAACAACCAGCGGCAGAGAGAATACGATGTTACTGATACCGAGTGATACCTGAATTAGGAGAATCGTCATTACGATGCCCGCGACTTTTTTCAGGGTCTTGCTCACGTCTGATTTCATCAGACCGATCGTCAGTACGCTAAGGTAGACGAATGTAATCAGGGCACCGATCCGATGCGCCATATGAATGGCGGTACGAGCATCATGGTTCAAAACGCCAAATTCATAATTTTGACCAATGCCTCGCCACAATACGAAACCTTCACCCCAGTCCATCGGTGGCCACCACTGCTCCTGACAGGTCGGAAAATCAGCACAGGCAAGCGCCGCATAGTTAGAACTCGTCCAACCTCCCAGAGCGATTTGCAGGACAACAATCACTAAACCAATGATACTGGCGAGACGAATATTCGCAGATGCTCCCGTTGCATTCGATAAATTAACGCGGCCTACTCGCATCACCAGTAGCCAGAGCAACGCAAGCGTCGTAAAACCACCGAGTAGATGCGCCATCACAATCACGGGTTTTAACTTCCAGGTCACCGTCCACATGCCCAGTACCGCCTGAAACAGAATTAGAGCCAGGATAAATGTGATCGTTTTGACTGGAATATCGGTTTCTTCTTTGCGATATTTCCAGGCGAGAACTGTCAACATGAATACGGTCAGAATCAATCCACCGGCAAAATAGCGATGCACCATTTCCTTGATAGCTTTACTGAACTCTACAGGGCGCCAGGAATATTCCTCTTCTGCTGCTGTAATCTCAGCATCCGTTAAAGGCGCGACCACATGGCCGTAACAACCCGGCCAGTCAGGGCAACCCAAACCAGCATCAGCCAGACGAGTGAAAGCACCCAGCACCACGACCAGTATCGTTAGCCCTACCGCGAACAGTAGTAAATTTCCGTAGAGTTTTTTGTTCATGTTACTGTCTTGGACGTATCCAGGTTGCTTTGAGTAACTGTCGTAAATCTTTTAGAACCGCAGACGGGTTAGCCTCGTGCGGATACTGCATCATCAGATTCCCCAGTGGATCGACAATATATATTCTGCTACTTATAGGAGAAATATTACCCTCGGTATATCCTGGGAACTGCTCAAGTAACGATGTACTTTCAGATGTAATTACAAAAGACCGCGTTCCTGGATTATCTTCCATTAACTTGGCTAGATCTGTTCCTTGCTCACTGATCACCACACGCTGAATTCGATGTGCATCCTTACCTGCGGCTAGACGAACCTGGCGCATTTTATAAATGTTCTTCAAGCAGTCTTCCACACAGGGACTATCTGCGAATTGCACCATCGACCACTGGCCAAGAAAACTATTGATATCAACATCCCCGCCGTCCTCGCCTTCGAGCTTAAAATTCTCAAGTGGGCGGGCAGGATGGATCAGATCACCGTTGTTTTTACCTTCACCGGGCGCTGAAGAAAAATCAAAAAAACCCTGGTGCGTCAGCCAGGCCAAAACCGGCGACAAGACAAATATCGCCGCGATCAATATCATTCCGACACGAGCATTCATTTTCCGTCCTCGCTATCCTCTGGTAGACGACCCTCTGGCCTCAAGCTACCAACTACAAATAAAAATATTAACGCTATCGCCAATGAATACCATTGAAACGCATAGCCCTGATGTTTCTTAGGCGTTGTGCGAACCGTCGGCTCCCACTCACGCACATAGCCATATTCAGCATCTGGATTAAGTAACAAGACCCAACTTGCCAGACGCACATCCAGCTTGTTCGCCAACCAGTGCATATCAAGATACGGCATCAAACGCGGCCACTGATCTTTTGACTGATCTAGCGAACCGAGCCGGATACCGACATCGGGCGCATGATTCACGATGCCACTCAATGTTACCGCCTGATCATCTGCCAATATATCCAGTGTACGCAGGTCGCGGATCGGCTTTTCGAGCCATCCCCGATTAACCATGACCACAAGATTGCTGTCGCGTACTTTAAACGGCGTAAATACCATAACTCCAGGTCGACGATCTCTGAGCTGATTATCCAGCAACACATGGTGCTCGTTATCAAAGCGACCCTGCAGCTCTAATAGTCGATAGCGATAACGAGCAATATCAGCACCTTGCATATCTACCTGCATGACGTCTGACAGGGAAATCGCCGACTGCTGTGGCGCTGCACGGTAACTATCAACCAGTTTCTGCTTCTCTTCTGCCCTGTTCAATTGCCAGGTGCCAAGGGAGACCAATACGGCCAGCATCCCAATCACAATAAGGCTTGGTAATAGACTCGGACGAAATCGTTTTCCCATAATAAAGTCAAACGACCTGCATAATGACTACGCTATAATGCGCACTAGGTATTTCACATAGCCGCTTATTAGTTGCAGGAGTCATTTTGTCTAAAATCATCGTAATCCTGGTACTCATCGCTATCCTTGGATCACTGGCCTCTGGTCTATATTTCATGATGAAGGATCATGATGACTCTGATCGCATGGTACGAGCCCTTACTATCCGAATCGTATTATCAATTGGACTTTTTATCTTCCTGATGATCGGTTATTACCTGGAATGGTTCCAGCCTAATACGCATCTACCGTACTAATTTCCCAGGAATTTAATCGATAAAAAAAGGGGCGTTGTGATGACAC
Source organism: uncultured Gammaproteobacteria bacterium (assembly GCA_942491945.1). Lineage (GTDB taxonomy): Bacteria > Pseudomonadota > Gammaproteobacteria > JAJDYQ01 > JAJDYQ01 > JAJDYQ01. The sequence continues at coordinate 69,761 of CALODD010000050.1, forward strand.
AACGCCCCTTTTACATTTACTCGCGGTAAATTAGATCCAGTATACGAAGATAAACAGACCTAACCAGACTACGTCAACAAAGTGCCAGTACCAGGCAACACCTTCAAACGCGAAGTGGTTTTCTTTCGTAAAGTGACCTTTCATAGAACGTATCATGATAACAACCAACATGGTTGCACCCATCGTCACGTGAAAACCGTGGAAGCCGGTTAACATGAAGAACGTCGAACCATAGATACCAGATCCCATTGTCAGATTAATCTCATCACTATAAGCAATTGAATATTCCCATGCCTGCAGGCCGACAAATACGTAACCTAGAACGATCGTAGCCAGTAACCATAGAACCAGTCCGGTACGTTGGCCTTTTTTCAGTGCCCAATGTGCAAATGTAACGGTCACGCCAGAAGCAAGAAGCAGTAACGTGTTAATTGCTGGTAAGCCCCATGCATTAAGTGTACTAAAATCACCGCCAACATTACCCGGACCATTACTTGGCCAGGCTTCATCAAATGCAGGCCATAGCAGTGCGTTGGTATTCATGCCATCACCCTCACCCAGCAACCATGGAATTGACAGTACACGTGCATAATAGAGAGCGCCAAAGAAGGCAGCAAAGAACATCACTTCAGAGAAGATGAACCAGCCCATACCCATACGGAATGACGTATCGACCTGAGCGTTGTAATAACCATCCTCACTCTCCTGAATGACTTGACCAAACCAGCCATACATCATGTAAATAACAATCGCGAGACCGCCATACATAATGATGTTGCCTGCTTCGTTACCATTCAGGTAATTAGAAAAACCAACAACTGCTGTTGTCAGGCCAATAGAACCGAGAATAGGCCACTTGGTTCCGTGTGGTATGTAATAGCTACCGTCTGCTGCGTTTGCCATTTTTTTCTACCCTTTTATTTCAAATTAAAATTAATTACTTGCTCGCAACTTTGCCTTTATCCATTTCATAAAATGTATACGACAAAGTTATCGACTCAATCTCTTCCGGCAATTCCGGATCTACCATAAACCGAAGTGGCATATCTTTGCCTTCATTCGGTCCAAATGCCTGTTCGTTAAAACAGAAACATTCCATCTTATGAAAGTACGGTGTTGCTATTGCAGGCACAACATTCGGTACCGCCTGCGCCACCTTATTCTCAGCAGAAATATTCTCTGCATAGAACATGGCTTCCTCAAGCTTGCCAGGATGAACCTCCATCTGGTAAGCCTGCGCCTTAAACTTCCATTTATCCTTTTCGTGCATATTCGTAATGAACTGCACACTTACTTTCCGGCTTAGATCGACCTTCGGCGCTGCTTTTGCGACACCTTCAGCTTTTTCCTCTAAATCGGTAAAGCGTAAACCTGTAACCTCGCAGAAAACTTCATACAGAGGAACCAATGCAAATGAGAAACCAGACATAAAGAAGACTATAGCAACCAACATGGTCACGACCTTCTTATTCGATTTCCGATCTTGCGTAACTCCTGTTACCTCTTCCTTTTCCACAAAACTATTTATTCAATAGACTAGAGACAATATATGTACCATAAAAAGCAAAAGCGACTAAGAACAGAACAATAACCGTCTTAATGTTTTTACTTTTTTTATCACTATCTCCACTCATAACTTAATCCATGAAACGTGTCGCCAGCCCAACTTAAATTAAGCGGGCTGGCGACTTGTCTCGTATTACTTAATTACTGGAGCCTTATCAAACGTATGGTAAGGAGCTGGTGAAGCCATTTGTTCAAATTCCAGACCAGTTGCGCCTTCCCAAACCTGATCAGTTGCTTTTTCACCACCTTTGATTGTCTTGTAAACAATCCAGCAGAAATAAACCTGAGCCAGACCGAAAGCAAAACCACCAATACTTGAAACCATATTCCAGTCAGTAAACTGTACAGAGTAGTCAGGAATACGACGAGGCATACCTGCAAGTCCCAGGAAGTGCTGAGGGAAGAACAGTACGTTTACAGCAATTGTAGACCACCAGAAGTGAATCTTGCCGTGAGTTTCGTTGTACATATGACCCGTCCACTTAGGCATCCAGTAGTAAGCTGCTGCCATGATTGAGTAGATCGCACCAGTTACTAGTACATAGTGGAAGTGAGCTACTACGAAGTAAGTGTCATGGTACTGGAAGTCAACTGGAGTAATTGCCAGCATCAGTCCTGAGAAACCACCGATTGTGAACAGAATTACAAATGCCAGAGAGAACAGCATTGGCGTTTCAAACGTCATTGAGCCTTTCCACATCGTGGACACCCAATTAAAGACCTTCACACCGGTTGGCACCGCAATCATCATCGTCGCATACATGAAGAACAATTCACCCGCGAGTGGCATGCCTACTGTAAACATGTGGTGAGCCCATACGATGAATGACAGGAATGCGATTGATGCTGTTGCATAAACCATTGAGCTGTAACCAAACAGTGGCTTACGTGCAAACGTCGGGATAATCGCAGAAACGATACCGAACGCTGGCAGGATCATGATGTATACCTCAGGATGACCGAAGAACCAGAAGATATGCTGGAACATTACCGGGTCACCACCTGCGGCTGCATTGAAGAAGCCAGTGTCAAAAAATTTGTCAGTCAGCAGCATAGTTACCGCACCTGCAAATACTGGCATAACTGCAATCAGCAGGTACGCAGTAATAAACCACGTCCAGACGAACAGAGGCATTTTCATCAGTGTCATGCCTGGAGCACGCATATTCATAATCGTAGCGATAACGTTAATCGCACCCATGACTGAAGAAATACCCAACAAGTGGATAGCAAAGATCAGGAATGGGAATGCATCGCCTGTTTGCAGAACCAGTGGCGCATACAGTGTCCAACCGCCGGCAGGGGCACCGCCGTCCATGAACAGGGTAGAAGCCAGCATTGTGAATGCGAAAGGCAGGATCCAGAAAGACCAGTTGTTCATACGTGGCAGAGCCATGTCTGGAGCACCGATCATCATTGGAATTAACCAGTTAGCCAGGCCAACGAATGCCGGCATAACCGCGCCGAATACCATCACAAGTGCGTGCATGGTCGTCATCTGGTTAAAGAAGTGTGGATCTACAACCTGAAGTCCAGGCTGGAATAGTTCCATACGAATTACCATCGCCATGGCACCGCCAAACATAAACATAGCGAGGGAGAACAACAGATACAATGTACCGATGTCTTTGTGGTTAGTTGTACGAACCCAACGCATCAGGCCTTTCTCAGGACCGTGATCGTGGTCGTCGTGTGCTACTGCTTCACTCATGGATAGTCTCCGTAAGTCTAAAATTTAGATATATTAGTTTTTATTAAGCGAGATCGATTAACGAGCTGCTTTAACATCAGCTGGCTGAACTGAATCACCGGCTTTGTTATCCCAGGCATTGCGCTGATAAGTCAGCACCGCAGCCAGATCAACATCACTCATTTGATCCTTATATGCAGCCATAGCTGTACCGGCTTTACCATCCATAACGATACCCATGTGATCTGCAACAGGACCTGTTGCAACTGCGCTACCGTTAATTGCTGGGAACGTCGGCGGCAGACCCATGCCATTCAGCTGGTGACAACCAACACACTGTGTGTTGTAAACCTCTTCACCTTTGGCGTAGAGATCATCAGCAGTCCAGACCTTGTCAGCTGCTGCGACAACTTCTGCCTCAGCGCCTTTCTGCTCCTGCGCCCATTTGGCGAACTCTTCTTTGCTCACGGCGCGAACAACGATCGGCATATAACCGTGGTCCTTACCACACAACTCGGCACACTGACCGCGATAAACGCCTTCCTTCTCGATTACAGTCCACATCTCGTTAATGAAGCCAGGAATTGCATCCTGCTTCTGACCGATCTCTGGAACCCACCAGGCGTGAATTACGTCAGACGCTGTTAACAGGAACTGAATCTTGGTACCAACCGGCACAACCAGCTCGTTATCAACATCTAATAGATAGTTATCAACCGCGAGTGGGTCCCCGTAGATCGCTTTACGGCTATCAGCTGAAAGTGAACTAATGAATTGAACGCCCTGCGCATCACCATTTAAGTATTCATATTCCCATTTCCACTGATGACCTGTGACTTTGATATCAATCTCAGATTTAGTTGTGTCTGCCATGAATACCAGAGTCTTGGTAGCTGGAATCGCCATGCCTACCAGAATCAGGAAAGGAACAACTGTCCAGAGGATTTCCATGGTTGTGCTCTCATGGAAAGTCGCAGGAACCGCGCCTTTGGATTTACGATGAGCAAACATCGAATAAAACATGGCACCAAATACCACGATACCGATAACGACACAGATCCAGAGGATCAACATGTGAAGGTCATAAACCTCGTTACTGATAGGCGTCACACCTCGCGTCATGTTCAGCGTGTCCATGTACCCAGCTGCGGGTGACTGTATTCCAGCCGCCATCGCTATCATGGTCGCTGCGATGAGCTTGTTTATTTTACGCAACATCGTTTTGTTACTCCCAGTAGTCATCTAAGTTATAAATTCTTTATTAACAGGCTGTTACACTACCCGTTTTAGTTTTCCGGCGAGAACCTCACGTTCCTCCTCATCCAGAAAACCACCAATCTCTGTTCGCTGCCCATGTGACTGAATCACCAGACGGCTCGGATACCAGACTGTCTCCGGCACCTCTAAACGCACCTTTGCCCAGTACCGCTGCAGACGGGTAGTTGTTTTAACTTCCCTGCGCCCCTTGCAAATCTCAACAATGTCACCATCTATTGAGACAGTCTCCTGGTTCATGCTTTTGGATGAAACCAGATAGAGCGCATATGCGAGTGCCAGTAATTCAGCACCAGCAAATGGAAAGATTAACCAGGCCCCCTGCCAGGCAAACCATGCCGCAATACTCAAAGAGACCGCAGACATCCATGCTAAAAATTGTAAATTCCCCTGCCAATTCAACGAGCTATTAGGTCTAATGGTAATGGTGACAACACCATTATCGAGCCGCTCATCAATCATAATCAGCAATCCCCACATACTCCTGGTTCAGCAAAAAGCGCGCAAACGTCTTCCTGCAGAGGGAAACGGGCGCGAAGTATACATAGATCAAGGGGTAGATGTGAAGCATTTATTAGCGGGCGCTAATCTGATTCACGTCAAATTAGATGAAAATTCTGAAACAGAATCGAGAATTTGGATTAAGCCTCAATAAACTCTTTCAGATCGAGAGAATCTCCACCGTTGTATTGAATAACACCGAGGCAGGGCGCTACCAACCGCTCTCTCAGGCTATCCTCGACCGGGATGTCCCGATTTGCATTTACTTCAGGATAATTCGCTACCCAACCCGCAAGTTTCAGATTGTTCTGCTGCAATACCGCCTGTGTAAGCAAACTATGATTGATGCATCCGAGTCGAACGGCGACAACCAGGATGACGGGCAACTGCAGCTCCGAAACAAGATCCAGATAAGTCTCCCGCTCATTCAAGGGTGTCATCAAACCACCGGCACCCTCAACAACTACAGCTTCCGCCGTACGGCTCAATTTTTCATAAGCATGTTTAATGTTCTGCAGTTCGATCCGTTCACCCCTGTCAGCAGCGACAATATGCGGCGCAACAAATGGCTCATAGCAATACTGATTAATCAAATCTGATGGATCCCGGCGCCCGGAAGCCTTGACCAGAGATTGAATATCCTCATTAATTTTCCGCCCATTTTGCTCAATAACACCTGAAGCAACGGGTTTCATTCCAACCACGTCATGGCCTCGCGCCCGCAACTGGCGTATTAGCATGGAGGCTATGTAGGTTTTGCCGACATCCGTATCGGTTCCCGCAACAAAGAAACTTCGCACTGCGGCCATAGTCAGGACTGCTTCCTGCCGATATCTTCAATCGCAATTGTTGCCATACCATCGCGATCTGTTTTACCACTCCAGGCCGTGCCATACACCACTTCGTACGTTGCAGGTAAACGGCCATCCGCACCGCGCCATTGCTCATAGGCCTCATAAAACTGTTTCAAACGGTTTTTGCCCATCAAACCCCGTGAACGATTCTGCATCGCATTTGAAGCGCCGATATGTTTTACATCACCGAGCACACTCTTTACATCTTCGTACGTCATAATGATCTGATCACGCTCCATGACCGGCTCCTGTAACCCGGCATAAACCACCATATCGCCGACATCATGCATATCCGGGAAAGAGTGCACATGCGGCCGCTCATCGACCTGAGACCAGCTTGCGCGCAGCTCCTTTAATGTATCCGGTCCAAAAGTGCTGAATAACAACACGCCATCTTTCTTCAGAACACGACGAATTTCCTTAAATGCCTCATCAAGTCGATTGCACCACTGAAATGAAAGGCTGGAAAAAATTAGATCGACGCTTCCATCAGCAAATGGCAATCGCTGTGAATCACCACAAACGACTTTAGGCCGGCGAAACATTCGCCCCTGCTTTCGGACTTTCTGCAACATACTCGATGACAGATCCAGTGCCAGCACTTCGGCTTTGGGAAAACGTTTCATCAACACACCTGTTGGCTCACCTGTTCCCGCACCAATATCCAGAATCACCCGTGGTTCAATTTTCAACCAGTCGAGGCGCTGTAATAGTCGCGTCGCAACTTCCTGCTGCAACACGGCATGTTCATCATAGGAATCAGCCGCCTTATCAAACGAACGCCTGACCGCGCGCTGATCAAATTCGGGCGGTGTCATTGCATCATCCATTACACAGCTACCGATTGGTTGACCCAGTCCACAAATGCTGACGGGCGGGAAAGAAAGGGCGCATGCCCAGTCTCTCGCCATACGGTATGCGAGCCTGGCACATCATGGCTAACACTCGAAGGTATCAGGGCATCGTTCTCGCCCAGTAACAATGAAACTGGACGTGTAATATTAGACAACTCAGATACCAGACAACTCTCTTTCAATACACTCAAGCCCCATCGCAAGGACGTCTCGACTGGTGCGGCAGTAGCCGCCAGTTCTCGCATCACTCGTTTTTGTTCAGCATCACCATTTGCCTGCAATGCCTGAAATCGTTTTACGGTTTTCACCGGTTCACGGACATACGCCGCTTCAAATTCGTCATAAGTATCGACAGCCATCGCATTAGACCAACCATCACGCTGTACAAAACAAGGAGTTGCCGCCACTAGCAATAACGCACTGACTGACTCCGGACGCTGTAATGTCATTTGCAAGGCGATCAAACCGCCCAGCGACCAACCCAGCAAAACAACCTGTTTTTCATCACCAATAAATTGCCATAAAGCCATCGCCACAGACTCCAGATCAGCTGCTTGCAGATCGCTTTCGCCATGCCCCGGCAACTCTGGCGTCATGACGTTATAGGTCGTTTGTAAATCAGACTTAATCGAATGCCAGACCTGCGCCGTGCTACCCCAGCCATGCAATAACACCAATGTCGGCTGGTCACTCATCCGCAAGTGCCTCCGACAGGGTCGATAACAGGCCATCAATATCGACAGTCTGATGCTCACTCGACAACGTAATTCGTACACAGGGTTCTGGTACAGTTGGCGGACGAATTGCTGACACCAGATAACCAGCGGCCTCCAGCTTTAACTGTAACTTCGTTGCGGCTTCAACCGACTCGACTTTAATCGGTTGAATCGACGTCTGATGCTGATTGATCGATAGTTTCAACTCATTCGCACAGGACTGAAAATAACTGATGTTTCGCTTCAGGCGTTCTTGCCTTTCATTATCTTCTTTCACAACTTTAAGGCTGGCGCGTGTGGCTTCGGCGATGGCAGGGGGCGGAGCAGTCGTATAAACATAACTGCGCGAGAACTGTACCAGCGCATCGATCATATCTGCGTCGCCAGCGACAAATGCGCCAAAGGTACCCAGTGCTTTACCCAATGTCGCCATATATATAATGTTATTTGTCGGTGTGAGGTTTGCCGCAGACAAACTTCCACTGCCCCACTCACCTTGCACGCCAATGCCATGCGCATCATCGACATACAGCATATAGTTTTTACTACCGGCCATTTTATTCAACTCGGCTAATGGCGCGATATCACCTTCCATACTAAACACGCCATCGGTTGCGATCAGGCCTGTCTCGCAATTTTCTGTATCTAGCTGTCTTTGAAGGTCTTGTGTATCAATATGGCGGTAACGTTTAGCGTTTGCGCGACTTTGCAACCCACCATCGATTAACGAGGCGTGATTAAGCTTATCCTGATAAATCACATCATGACGATCAGTTAAACCAGCTAACACGCCAACGTTCGCCATATAGCCCGTAGAAAATAACAACGCCCGTTCAGCACCGACAAATTCAGCAAGCTCTTCTTCAAGCTGCTGGTGCGCCTTGCTGTGACCATTGATTAAATGTGCTGCACCTGAACCCGCACCATAGGTTTCAACACCTTTGATAAAGGCAGCGTTCACTTCAGGATGGTTCGCTAATCCGAGATAGTCATTACTGCAGAAGTTAGTCAGCTCACGACCATCAACCGTCAGGCGAATCTGTTGCGGGCTACTGACGATACGATGTTGTCGATACAGCCTCTTCTGGCGCTGATCATCAACACGCTGGCTTAGCTTTGTTTGCAGGGACATAACTTACCCTGAACATCGACAGAAACTAGGAGGCCTGTGCTAACTTAGCGTCATGATCTACCGGCTCCATGCCATGCAGCCCCAGACGCTTGAATAGCTTCTGATCTTCTTCTGCATCCGGATTTGGCGTAGTCAGCAGTTTCTCACCATAGAAAATCGAATTGGCGCCAGCAAAGAAACACAGAGCCTGCATCTCATCGGTCATATCTTCACGACCCGCCGATAAACGCACAACAGAGGCCGGCATCAGAATACGTGCAACCGCAATCGTACGAACAAATTCAATGGCATCAACAATATCAGTACCCTCCAGCGGCGTACCTTCCACAGAGACCAGCTGATTAACCGGCACACTCTCAGGATGTTTTTCCATGGTCGCCAGGGTATGCAACATGGATGCACGATCCGCGACATCTTCTCCCAGACCAATAATGCCGCCGCTACAGACATTCATGCCCGCATCTCGCACATTCTGAAGTGTGTCCAGACGATCCTGATAGGTACGGGTCGTGATGATTTGTTTGTAATGAGACTCTGACGTATCCAGATTGTGATTATAGTAATCCAGTCCAGCCTCTTTCAGTCGCTCTGACTGTTCAGGATTGAGCATACCCAGTGTCACGCAGGTCTCCAGACCTTCAGCTTTTACCGTCTTCACCAGATCCAGCACCCGAGCAAAGTCACGCTCTTTCGGGCTACGCCAGGCTGCGCCCATGCAAAGACGCGATGCACCAGCCGCCTTGGCATTCCGCGCTTTCTCTTTCACTTCCTCCAGAGACATCAGACCATGCATATCAACCTCGGCATGGTTATGAACGCTCTGCGGACAATAAGCGCAATCCTCCGGGCAGCCACCGGTCTGAACGCTCAACAAGGTACTCACCTGAACCGCATTCGGATCGAACCACTCACGATGAATGGTTTGCGCCTGAAACAGCAGGTCGTTGAAAGGTAGCTCAAACAGCGCCTTTACTTCATTCAGTTCCCAGTCAGTACGAATTTCAGGTGACACAGAGGCAGACATAGCTAAACTCTTGATTCATAACAAAGGAAGGACAGTATTCTGACGTAGCCACAAGCTGTCAACCTAATTAATACAAAAAAGGTTTACCATTGAAAATATTCAGAGAAACCTACAATTCCTTAATACAGGCGGCTTTGCCGCCTTTATGTGTCGTTTGCCGGCAACCATCCGACACCACTGAACACATCTGCGAAACCTGCCACAGTGAACTGGAACGCAATCTAACTGCCTGCACTCAATGCGGCATACCACTGCACGGCAAAGATGGCCTTATCTGTGGTCACTGCCAGATTCAACCGCCCGGTTATGATCACAGCTTTGCCCCTTTGCTATACCAGGGACATGTTCGTGAGCTTGTAATTAACCTTAAATTCAATGAAAAGCTGGTAAATAGCGCCATCCTGTCCCGATTATTCATAAACCACGTCGAAATCAACAAAAAGCCCGATTTACTTATACCCGTTCCACTACATTCAAAGCGTATTCGAGAACGAGGCTACAATCAGGCACAACTCCTCGCCAAAGAACTCAGCAAGCATTACTCAATCGATATCGACGATCAAAGCTGCCAGCGGATTATCAATACCGAACGCCAGTCGGACCTGCCACTGGCCAAAAAACACGGAAACGTCAAAGGCGCGTTCATCTGCGAGTCACAATTCGATGGTCAGCATATCGCCATAATTGTTGACGTCATGACCTCGGGACATACCGTCAATGAACTAGCACGGAAATTAAAACGGCAAGGAGCCAGTCAGATTGATGTCTGGGTAATGGCCAGAGCGGGGAAAGGAACTAATTGAGCAGCGCAAGGGCAAGACGCCCTTGCGCTAAACTATCTAGCTACGGCTAGTCACTTCAAGCAAGTGATAACCAAACTGTGTCTGAACCGGGCCATGAACCACTCACACTGGATCATTGAAAACCACTTTATCGAATTCAGGCACCATCTGGCCCTGACCGAATTCACCGAGCTCGCCGCCCTGAGCACCTGAAGGGCACTTGGAATGTTGCTTCGCCAGATCAGCGAAATCAGAGCCGCCTTCGATCTGTGCTTTGAGGTCATTACATTGTTCTTCAGTTTCTACCAAAATATGTCGAGCACTTGCTCTCATCATTCTTCTCCGTTAATAAAAATATGCGCCCCACGGCGCTGTCATGTGATCAGATAGTTCAGCACGATACCAGCAAATACCGAGGCACCAAACCAGTTGTTATTCAAAAATGCCTGAAAGCAGATCTTCGGCTCACGATTACGGATCATATATTGCTGATAGATAGAAAAACCCGTCGCCCAGATCAGGCCCAGATAATACGGCCATTGCATTTTCATTTGCTCGCCCAGCATCATCAGGCCCAGCAACACACAAACCTGAATAACGCCGACAATCAGCTTGTCGGCCTCACCGAATAATATGGCGGTCGATTTCACACCAATCTTCAGGTCTTCTTCTCGATCGGCCATCGCGTACATGGTGTCATAAGCCATGGCCCACAGAATTACGATAATAAACAGTAGCCAGGACACCTTCGGCACTTCGCCAGTTTGCGCCGCCCAGGCCATTGGAATCGCAAACGCAAACGCAATCCCCAGAAAAGCCTGCGGCAGATAGGTAAAACGCTTGGTGAATGGGTAAATCGTCGCAAACAACGCGGCACCAAATGAAAAATAAATCGTCAGCTCATTGAGCTGCAGCACCAGGATAAAAGCCAGTGCGATCAGAACTCCGAATAAAATGAGCGCCTCTTTCGGCGTCACGCGCCCTGCGGCAATCGGGCGGTCTTTGGTGCGCTCGACATGTGGATCAATCTTGCGATCCGCATAGTCATTAATGACACACCCAGCTGAACGCATCAGAAAAATACCAATGACAAATATCGCCAGGATACCTAGAGACGGCACACCTTCTGCTGCCAGCCATAAGGCCCACAACGCAGGCCAACCCAGTAGCAAGCTACCAATCGGCTTATGAAAGCGGGTGAGCAGCATGTACTCATAACCACGATCGAGCACGATCGGACGCCAGTGCGCATAGTGTTTTTGCAGCGTTGCTTTGAAATCACTCATGCGCGTAATTCTGTCACAGCCGGCAAAAATATTTCAGCCACCAGTAATGGTTTTGTCCCGAGCCAGAACACAGAACGCCGTCCCCAGATATCATCAACGTCAATCGTTAGCCCATCTGTTGCACGCTTAAAGATCGTGTCCTGTTGATCAAAGGATGCCAGCTCGATTTCATCCCGCCGCATGCCAGGATAGTTAAAGAGAAAAGCACCCAACGGCTGATCGCCCAGATTTTCTAGCTGCTTTTCAGGGCCTGTCAGCGTACTCGTTGGGATGACAGAACGCGCATAAACCATGCGCTGCTCACCACAATAAAGATAAACCTCGCGCAATAGCGCTTCCTCATCAGGCGGAATGGACATGGCATCCGCCTCATCGGGCTCGATAGATTCGTAACGCTGCTCTAAGACCTCAACACGAAATGACTCGTCGCATGCGCCTTTGAGACGGGCCGTGAGCGACTCATCATTGTATAACCAGCTTTGCCATTCCTGCGGGATCTGCGTATGACGCAGTTGCTGTCTTGGCTGCCAGAGAGGTTCAAGCCTGTTTTGCGTCATCTGTCCTGACCGAAGTAAACGGCGCAGGGTACATCAAGCCTCAACGGCGTGAAAGGGTACGATGGACCAGCAGCAGCATGTAAGGAATCAACAGGGAAACGAACAGGATACCCATCGCATAACCCAGTGACTGACTTGCCAGGGTAATAACCAATGCAAAAGCGACGATCATAGTGACCGCGCTTTCAATCAGCGACCACTTGATGAGCGCCCTACGCTGCAACGGATCAGCCGTTGTCAGAATCACCACACCAATCGGCCCCGTGAAATGCAGCGGCGCATAAAACAGGGCGATGATGGCCCAGAAAATATAGTCGTCCACGTCAGATACCAGAAAACATAGCTTGCCATTGAAATTCGCTCAGATGAGCATGAGACAAGGCAAAAATGACCAAAAGAACGCAGTTTATAGGCGAATAAATGAGCATCTTGAGATCATTTTTAACGCCGTATCATGCCAGCTGAGTAGAATTTGAATGGTAAGCCTAGCGTTGAGGAGCTTGCTGCCCTTGCTGCTGTATCTGTTGTTGCATACGTTGCATCATCTGCTGAGCAAAATTGCTCGCCTCTGCCGCACTAATCGCACCATCACGATTCGCATCCATAAAAGCAAATTGCTGCTGGGACGGCTTAAGGTATTCCGCCTGAGTCACGCGGCCATCTTTATTGGCATCAAACTGTTGCAGAAACATCTGGCCCATATCTGGCATTTGAGCAGGCGTTTGCGCCATAACCATAACGGGAACGAGGGCCAAACTTAATGCTATCAAGGTAAGAACTGATTTCATGAGATCACCTGCTTTGGAAACAGAATGGATTCTGCGCCACTGAGCTAGTGGGTCAATGCGATTTTCCTAATCTGCATCAATATCCGACTGCCAACCTTCGCCAAGCAGCTCAATCTGGTACCCGTCGGGGTCTTCCAGAAAAGACAGTATCGTCGTGCCAGCGTTCATTGGCCCCGCCTCTCGAAGCACTTTCGCGCCCTTTGCTACGGCCTTCTCGGTCGCCTCATAGACATCCGGTACTTCAATCGCGATATGCCCATAGGCGGTGCCCATTTCATAGTTATCTTCACCCCAGTTATAGGTCAGCTCCAGCACCGCATTTTGCTGCTCATCGCCGTAGCCCAGGAAGGCAATCGTGAAGTCACCGTCCGGATAATCCTTACGGCGGATTAACGACATGCCCATGACGTCGGTATAAAACTCAATTGAACGATCCAGATCACCGACCCGTAACATGGTGTGGAGAATTCTCATAACAGTCCTTGTCTACAAAATAACGATTCAAATAAAACGATGACGATATCGTTCCAGTGACTGCACTTTACCATTTCGAACCATAACGCCTTCATCAGACAAGAACTCTGCTTTCTTCTCAGCGCCCAAGGCATATTGCCCAATAGAGCCATCACTACGCACCACGCGGTGACAGGGGATTGTTATCAATTGCTCATTCTTTGCCATCGCCGAACCCACCGCACGCCAGGCCCGTGTGCCCATGGCCTGAGCCAGATCACTATAGGTTGTCACCTTACCTTCCGGTACCTGCTGCAGTACATCGTAACAACGTTGTGCGAAATCAGACTGATTCATGGCAAAATCCTCTTCGATGAGCTGTAGCAAGTATAGGCCATTAACCCCACATGAAACCGGCAAATACATGACACCGATCAATGACGTTTATGGCTGAGATAGAGATACTTGATAGATGGAGTGGATAAAACAAATAACAGCACCCCTCGCCCAAAGCTTTCGAGACATCCTGCCGATTATTCTCGTCATCGGCCTGTTTCAGCTACTTATTCTGCAGCAACCCATCCCGAACTTTTTCGACATCATCATCGGTTCAATCTTCGTTCTCATCGGACTGACCTTATTCGTTCAGGGACTTGAACTCGGACTATTCCCAATCGGCGAATCGCTGGCTCACGCCTTCGCACAAAAGGGCAGTGTGACATGGCTACTGCTATTTGCCTTTGCATTAGGATTCGGAACAACGATTGCGGAACCTGCACTCATCGCCATTGCCGACGAAGCCGCTCGTATCGCGTCGCTGGACAAGATGATCGAAGATAGCGAGGAAGCCCGCAAGCAATATGCCTTTGGACTACGCATTACCGTTGCTCTGTCGGTTGGCTTTGCCATCGTCGTCGGCGCACTCAGAATTATTAAAGGCTGGCCGATTCAATACCTGATCATTGCAGGTTATATGGGTGTCGTCGTCATGACCGCATTCGCACCCGAAGGCATCATCGGTATCGCCTATGACTCCGGTGGCGTAACCACTTCCACAATTACTGTACCGCTGGTGACCGCACTCGGTGTAGGACTGGCCTCCTCCATCCGTGGTCGAAACCCCATGACCGATGGCTTTGGTCTAATCGCCTTCGCCTCACTCACACCGATGATCTTCGTCATGGCCTACGGGATGATGATCTAATGGAATACATCAGCAACCTGTTCAGCACCTTACTGACGACAATATGGGACGTGCTACCCATCGCCAGTGTCATTATCTTTTTTCAGCTTTTCGTACTTCGCAAGAAAATTCCTAACCTGTCCCGAATGATTACCGGCTTTATTTTTGTACTGGTTGGTCTGGCGTTCTTTCTGGAAGGCCTGGAAATGGCGCTATTCCCACTCGGCAAACTGATGGCGCAGCAACTCACCGAACCGTCATTTATCGCTTCGGCCACTGGCGATGGAATACTTCATTGGTGGGATTACCGATGGGTCTATGTTTTTGCCTTTGCCATTGGCTTTGCAACCACCATTGCTGAACCCTCACTCATTGCCGTCGCCATCAAGGCGCAGCAGGTCTCTGGCGGTTCGATTAAAGTGAATGGCCTACGCTATGCTGTCGCCATGGGTGTTGCGATTGGTATTACGCTGGGCGTCTACCGCATCGTCACCGGCACGCCGCTGCACTGGTACATCATTGCCGGCTACATCCTGGTCGTCATCCAGACCACCTTTGCCCCGAAAAGCATTATCGCGCTGGCTTATGACTCCGGCGGTGTCACCACATCAACCGTCACCGTACCGCTGGTGACTGCACTCGGTCTTGGCCTCGCCAGCACCATTCCGGGCCGCAGCCCGCTACTGGATGGCTTCGGTCTTATCGCTTTTGCCAGCCTGTTTCCTATTATGTCTGTTATGGGCTACGCACAAATAACTCACTGGCTCTCTCGCCGTCCTACCTATCAGGAGGAAAACTGATATGCATTTCAAACTTATATGCGCCTTCGTCGAAGAAGAAAAAACCGATGCCGTGCTGGAAGCAGCACGCGACAAGGGAGCCACAGGCTCGACGATCATTAACAATGCGAGAGGCGAGGGCATTACCAGCAAGAAAACCTTCCTCGGCATGGAGCTCGCGTCACAACGTGATTTTCTACTGCTACTCGTGGAAGAGCACCTCAGTCGCGAAATACTCGAACACATCGCCGAAGTCGGCGAATTTGATGAAACCTCAGGCTCAGGCATGGCATTCATGATCGATGTCGAAGACGCCGTGGGGATCAATCACCAGGTAAGTAAACTACATGAAATCGTGGAGGGAGAACTATGAAACAGCCAAACCGAGTCTGTGTCCGAGAAGTCATGGAATCCGACTTTGATATCGTCGACGGCATCGCCACCGTCGCTGAAGCCCTGTGTAATGCCAAACACCTGGAAACACGCTGCTTCATCGTCGACAAACGTGATGAACATGATGAATTCGGTATTGTCCTGCTCTCCGACATTGCCAAGAAAGTCCTGGCAAAAGACCGCGCGCCAGATCGAGTCAATGTCTACGAGATCATGAACAAACCCGTGATCGGCGTTTCGCCCGATATGGACATCCGTTACTGCTCACGCCTGTTTGAAAACTTTGGTATCTCCCGTGCACCGGTGACAGAGCATGGCAAGGTCATTGGTGTAGTGGGATATACGGATATGGTGTTGCATGGGGTGTTGGATCAGTTGAAAGCGGAGAATTAAAGCGTCAGGGTCTCTAATTTGCATAGGCGACACCCTCAAACCATCACATTCAACATAATGGTACAAAATGAGCGCTAGCATTTCTGCCTACCCTAGAACGCCAAAATCAAAGTCCATACTAAAAACCAGTTACAGGTAATATACTAGAGTTACATTTTTCAATATCTTAGGATTAAGCATGAAATGTAAATCTAGAAAAATGGCTAAGTTTTTTGAGATAGGCTGCTGCAGCCTATCACCTGAAAGTATAGCCGCTGTCTAATAAACTCTCAGGCAATATTAAGAAAGGAAACGAGATGCCACTAGAAGCAGCACAACTAGACCAACTTATCGATAATCCTAGTGAAAGCTTATCACTAGAACTGAAAGACTGGATTGACCCTAACTCTAATGAAGGCATTGCTAAGATCGTAAAGGCAGTACTAGCGATGCGAAATAATGATGGCGGCTATCTTCTAATTGGATTTAATAATACCGATGGCTCGATAAATACCGCTAACGCGCCTGATAACGTAGATCAATTATTTCATGTAGATAAAATACAGGGATATATTTCGAAATACTCATCAGAGCCTTTTGAGGTTTCTATTCATTACCCCTTAAAAGATGATAAACATTTTGTTGTTATAGAAATACCAAAAGGAATAAAAACTCCTGTCGCAACAAAATCTGGTTTAGATGATTCAGGAGTACATCACATAAGAGTGGATAAGGTATATGTTCGCACTCTAAATGCCAACAACACCCCAAGCACAGCTGAAGCTAAGTGGAAAGATTGGCCATCCATCACAGAAAAATGCTTTGAAAATCGAGAAGCTGATGTTGGCCGATTTATTAGAAGGCATTTATCAAGCGTCTCATCTGAAGAATTTAAAGAAATATTTTTATCACTCTTTGCAGGGGCCACAATAGAATCAACATCAGATTCTGATGATCTAATACGGTTCATTGATGACTCTTATCAGAGATATCAAAGCATCGTTAATGAAAGACAGATTGAATTACCTGATCACGGATCAATGGAAGTGGGAGTTAAAATTAACGGGGAAATTAATGCGTACACAGCAAATAGAGATTTTATAAATCTCATAAGATCCACTAACCCTCGCTACACAGGGTGGCCGGTTTGGGTGGACAGCAGTTCATTTACCAACGAGGAAAGCCGCCCATTTGTATATGAAGGTGTGTGGGAGGCATTGATTGCTTCTTTAGGTAGTGGGTTTTCAGATCACATCGATTTCTGGAGACTATCACCCGATGGTCAATTCTATTTATATCGCGCTTTTCAAGATGATATTGGTCAAGGTGATCGCGCACCAGAACCCGGAACAGCACTAGATTTTGGGTTGGTGATCTTGCGTGCGGCTGAGTGTGTAGCAGTTTCAATTGCCTTTGCAAAAGCTATGGGTTGCAATGATGACTCATCTGTAAATATCACGTTTAGATGGTCGGGGCTGCGAGGGCGTACTTTAAGCTCATGGGCCAACTCAGGACGTTATCTATCATATGGTGGGTCGGCTTACCAAGATCAAGTAGTGTCACTAACTGTAATACCAACAGATACGGCACCGGGCGCATTATCTGGTTATGTGCATCAAATTGTTAGCCGATTATTTGAGATATTTGATGGCTTCGAGTTATCAGAGGAAGTCACTGATGATTTGGTAAGAAGGCTTGTTGAGCGGAGATTGTGAAATGCCTAACCACGCGCTCGTTCAGACGCAAACTACGCTGCGCTTCGTTTGTTCCGCGCAGCTTAAACGTTATGTTTCTAAGTAAAGAAAGGTCATTGGGTAACTGAATGAGATATTGGCAACAGGCTGCTGGAGACAATGATAGGAATTATGTATCACTTTGCCTTAAGTGGGGTGTAATCCTCAATGGTCCAGGGTATGCCGGCCCTTGGCCAGAATGTATTAGTACTCTGGAAGAACATGGTTGGTCTTCTAAGAAAGTTACTGATCTAAAAAGGTTTTGTGAAGATATCAAAGACGGGGATATTGTCGTACTTCGAATAGGTACTTCCAAAGTTCTAGGTGTAGGATTAGTTGTAGGTGACTATGAGTGGCTCGAAATATTTGGCGATGTTGATGGTTGGGAGCTTCAGCACGCACGTAGAGTTAATTGGATTTGGTCAAGTGAAAATAAACCAAAAAAGTTCGAAACATACGCGTTGAAACAAGGGGACACCACTCAAGAACTAACGTCTACTGTTGTTCTAGAATGGCTAGATTCTCTAGATATTAATTTTTCTTTAGAAATAAAATTGCCTAAATTACCGAAAGATAGTCAAATCGAAGTTGAGTTCGAAGAAGTTTCAGAATTTTTATTCGATCAGGGTGTTTCTAGTAATTCTATTGAGATACTAAGTAAAGAGATAGATGAGCTTGTGCGTATAGCCAAGTGGTATCAAAGATACGGCAACCCATCTGAGTTCGAAACAGTAGCTTATTTAGCCGTTCCGTTACTTCGTGCTTTAGGGTGGACGCCTCAAAAAATGGCTATAGAGTGGAATAATGTTGATATTGCACTTTTTAGCCAACTTCCCAGAAATAATAAAAATCTTAATGTTGTAGTCGAGGCTAAAAAGAAAGGAAACTCATGTTTAAGTGCACTTTCTCAGGCCCAAGCATATGCTGAAGGAAAGAATAATTGTAGAAGGTTAATAGTTACAGACGGCTTAAGATATGGAGTTTATATAAAGAAGAATGACGTGTTTGAATTATATGCTTACTTTAATATTACCCGTTTGAGAAATGAATATCCCATATATGAGTGTTTGGGCGTTAAGGAGGCTCTGAGGGTAATGACACCAGAGTGGAGTAACGCAACATAACAATTGCATTCAGCAGACCCATTTCCACAGCGTTTCGTTTGTAGCGAACACCACAAGTCTCACACAGCTACAACAAGCCCTCAGCCTGAGCGTTTAAAAACCCGACCATCCCAAAAGGTAGCCGGCTCCCAATCACTACCTCATCTGCGTAAACACATAACCACTATCTTTCACCTGTGTATGGCATCCAAAGCAGCCTGCACCACCATCTTCAACAATACGCTTATCGGTACTATCACCCGCAAAAGCTTCAAAACCCCAGCCACCGGTTTTGGCGTACTTCTGCTTATCTTTTTGCATGACACCGATTAGTTTGCGACTGCCTTCCTGAATCGTCTTGTCGGCTTCTGTGTAGTTGAGCAGATCAAAGACGAACACAGCACCATCTGCATACTTGCCTGTCTTTAGCCCTTGCTTTGCTGATTCGTTGACGTAGACATGGTGGATTCCCTGGAATGGGTTTTCCAGTGCATGTCCGGGCTGGATCAGCATGGTCTTGGCATGTGTCCAGTCTCGATAACCTTCTGGATATGGCACTAGTTCGCCTGCATGACTTAACCCGGACAGGACCAGCAATCCAGCCATCAACAACTTTGAAACATAAACTTTCATTACAACTCTCCTTTAATAAATCGGGGATGGACACCCCTCCATTTGCAGAATGAAATAACCCTGTGTCTCTACATCTCGAGCGATTTCTGGCGTGGCGTCCTCGCTATGGCAAAAACGACAGCTTTCTAACTGCAGGTTTGCCACCGTAACGCCCAGACTTTGCAGCCAGTGTGTTGCCTTTGACTGTGCGCTTTCCTGCGTTGAGCCTTTCGGCATCAATACATCGAAATGCATGGTCTCGCCGTCATCCCGCTGTACATAGGTATCAAATACATCCAGACGCATCGTTACGACCTATTGCAGATCAGCAATCGATGCACCGAAATTGATATGGAAGACCTGGCCATCCATTACCATGGCCGGTACGGATTTCACGCCGGCCTGATCGGCCTCATTAATACGCTGCCGGTCTTCGCCCAGATGCACCACTTCTACGTCATAACGCTGCTTATCCAGCGCATCCAGTACCTGCTGCTCGGCACTCACACAAACCGGGCAACCCGCATGATAAAAAGTCACTGTACTCATTTGCTTTCTCCTTAGAATTTATTAGTATCGATTCGATACCTTTTAAAATCTAGCAGCATGATTCCCGCTTGTCAAACAAGTTTTTAGTCGATACCATTAATCCATGGACGTACAGGACATACATACCACCATTGAGCGGCTTTCAAACCTGCTGAGAAACGAGGTTAGAAGGGCCGGTAGCGATAGCGGTTTGCAGCCTGTGCAGCTCGAAGCCCTGCATTATCTATCGATCTGCAACCGCTATTCCGATACACCGATGGGCGTGACCGAATATCTGGGACAGACCAAAGGCACGGTCTCGCAGACGCTTAAAGTTCTGGAGCGTAAGGGCTATCTGATAAAGACGCTGGATAAAGACGACAAACGTGTTTCTCACCTGAAAGTGACCGCCAACGGTAAACGGCTGCTGGATAAAATCATCCCAACGCCCAACTTTACCGATGCCTGTGAATCACTCGACAAACAGTCTCAGAAACAGGTGAATGAGACCCTGAAAAACCTGCTCAGAAGCATCCAGCAGGCGAATGGTTCAAAAACGTTCGGCGTGTGCAAGACCTGTCGCTATAACCAGAACAACGGTAAAGATGGCTTTTATTGCCAGCTTGTTGAGGCACCGTTATCCAGCCAGGACGTGAAACTGATCTGTCGCGAGCACGCTGCCTAAATCGATACACTCGAATATATCCCTGAAACTTTGCGTAATACCTCATACTGGAAACGCCTTGCCTCATTAACCGGGTTTCATTCATTAATTGTAATTTGGTCGGCGGAGGTTTACGCGGCGATGATATATGTCAATTCTCTCCCCCAAATATCGGTCTACGCTTAAATATAGAATGGGAATAGATTAGGGAGAAAGGATAAAGATCATGAAACTGCCACTATTCGATAAAGAGAAAGGTCATACACTCAGTAAGCTCGATTTCAAGCAGCAACAAGATCAGCTGCACGCGACGCTACTACAGGTGCAGCGAGATTGCCGGGCTGCAAATGTGCCTGTCGTTGTGCTGGTATCCGGCGTTGAAGCGGCGGGCAAGAGTGCCGTAGTTAATCGTCTAAGCAAGTGGCTGGATATGCGTAATGTTCGTACTGTCTCCTACTGGCATGAGAGCGAGGATGAAAAGCGGCATCCACATGATTGGCGTTTCTGGCGCGATCTCCCGGGTAAAGGCGAAATTTCTATTCTGTTTGGTTCCTGGTATACCCAGCCCATTGTTAATGCGGTTATGAGTGGCAAGAAGGCCAGCAAGGTAAAACGTCAACTCAGCGAATCATGTGAGCATATCAATCGCTTCGAAGAGCTGCTGGTTAAAGATGGTGTGTTATTTATCAAGCTCTGGTTTCACATTACAAAGAAAGAACAGTCCCGCCGTATCAAGGCCAAGAAAACGGCCGGCCATCGCATTACGCCATACGAGAAGAACCTGTCACGTTACTACAATGATTTTGCAAAGGCTTCTCACGATGCATTAGCGCTGACCAATACAGCGGATGCCCCCTGGCATGTGATTGATGCTTCTGACCGGCGTTATCGTGATATTAAAGCAGGCAATATACTCCTCGAACAAATGCAAAAGTCTATCGGCGAAAAGAAACCCGTATTGCCCGCTCCCGCCTTTAAATTTGCAGACCAGCGATTATTTCATATCGATCTCGACAAGAAACTGGATGAACGTCGTTACGATAAATTGCTTGAAAAATATCAGGCACGACTCGCAGAATTACACTGGCAGGCCACTGAGCAGAAACGATCCACAGTGCTGATGTTTGAAGGCTGGGATGCCGGAGGAAAGGGTGGTGCTATTCGCCGCCTGACCGCCGCTATGGATGCGCGCTTATATCGTGTCATCCCGATTGCTGCGCCAACCGATGAAGAGAAATCTCATCACTATCTATGGCGATTCTGGCGACATTTGCCGATGGATGGTTATGTAACAATCTATGACCGCTCATGGTACGGGCGTGTATTGGTTGAGCGTGTGGAAGGCTTTGCACGTGATGATGAATGGCAACGTGCTTACGATGAAATTAATGACTTTGAACAGCAGTTAACGAATCACGGTACGGTAGTCGCAAAGTTCTGGATACATATTAGTGCTGAAGAGCAGCTCAGACGATTTGAGGAACGCAAGGGAATTGAACACAAGAAACATAAGCTGACCGATGAAGACTGGCGTAATCGTGAAAAGTGGTCAGATTATGAACAGGCTGTAGACGATCTGTTGGCAAGAACAGATAAACCGAATGCACCATGGTATGTCATTCCAGGCAACGATAAATTATATGCTCGCGTCCAGATTATTAAGTCTGTCTGCAAGCAGCTTGAAAAAGCCCTGAGTAAATAACCCGGCAAGTAGTTAACATTGTTAAGCAATCTGGATTGTCACGGGACTAGTAGCTCATCCATTCACACCAGGCAGCAGGTTTTTGCGCTGGATAACATGGATATCTATCGCGGCTTACTCGGGCTGATACGCCGCCATTATCAAATTGAAGAACATCCCCCAGTCAATCGAAAAACCTTTTATCTGGATACGTTTGACGGACGTCTATGGCGTCATGGTCTGATCGGTGAATATCAAACCCAGGGCCGAAGAAAGGTGTTTATTGTTCGCCGGAATCAACACGGTGATGTAGTTAGCGAAACCCCTGTTGAACATCAGCCTGAGTTTTTCTCGGACATTCCCAGCTGGCTAAGACCGGAAAATATCAGACCCATCCTGAAAATGCGTAAACTGCTGTACCAGGTTGCATCTGAATCCAGAGTGCATTCTGTAAGCATCCTGAATGAAAAGGGCAGAGTTGTCGTTACTTTGGAGATGGTGGCGGAACAGTTGATGTATCGAAACCATCGCAAGGGCGGGAGTCTGCCGTATTGCCTGAAAGTTCATTCCAGTCGGGGCGAGTTACATCACTACGAGAAGGTACTCGATGTGATTCAACCAGTAGATCTGGCTCGCATGAAGGATGATGCACAAACCCAGTTAATGGCGTTGCAGGGAACAACTCCAGGCACCTATAGTAATAAAATAAATGTTCGCTTCAATAAGAAGATGCGTGCAATTAAGGCATACCAGCTATTATTTCTCAAACTCACCACGATCATGCAGCAGAACGAAGCCGGTATAAATGATGATATCGATACCGAATTCCTGCATGACTTCAGGGTGAGTGTACGCAGAACTCGCTCGTTATTATCTTGTGCAAAAGGCGTATTACCCATCGAAGTAATACAAAAGATATCAAATGAGTTTCGTTGGTTAGGGACGATAACCAGCCCACTGCGTGACTTTGATGTCTGGCTATTATCGTTTAACAGATATCAGACATCCCTACCCAAAGAATTACGTTCCAACCTAGAGCCTCTGCGCCATTGGCTGCAGCAAAACCGCGCTGAAAATTTGCGTGCAGTGACTAAAGCACTGACTAGCGAACGCTATATTCACCTAATGCAAGAGTGGCATGAACTCATGCAATCTGACCTGGCATCCAGGTTTGCTGATGCTCAACAAACTCCCAATAGCCTGAAACCTGTGATGACTGTGGCCAGGAAAAGAATCTGGAAGACGTATATGACATTGCGGCACCGAGGCGCATTAATCGATGATGATTCACCGCCAAAGCGGTTACACGACCTGAGGAAAACAGGAAAAAGATTACGTTATATGCTGGAATTTTTTCAATCGCTGTTCCCAGGAAAGAAAATCAGGATTGCGATAGAGAAAATGGAAAAGCTACAGGATTACCTGGGAACCTATCAGGATTATGAGGTTCAGAAAAATTCCCTGCATGCTTTTATGGATGGCATGCGGGCATCAGGTGAGCTTGATGATGCTTCAAAAGAGGCCATAGAATACCTGATTAATGATATAGACAAACGTGAACTGGAACATCGGAAAGGTTTTTTAAAATACTTTGAGGCGTTTACGCATCCTGATATTCACAAATTATATTCCCGGCAGTTTTCTTAAGCGCTGGCATTCCCGTCATAGTTGGTCCGTGATTGCTGCCGCATGCTTTTTTGCCTTCTTCAGTAACTTGGTAACAACCTTATATTCCCTGCATAACTTTTTCGGCGCACTGCCAGTTTTTCTTTTTTTCTTCTGAATTTCCAGCTTGAGTCGTAACCTTTTGCTCTCAAGCTTATTGATGATTTTTAAAAGTTTATCGTGCTTTTCTATTTGCTTCTCTTCCGACAAACCCAGAAATAGCTTTAGCTTTTCCATGATGTTATTCAAGGCCATATTCATCTCCCAGTTCAGTCACCTCTTCATCTCGCACCCAGAGCACCTCAGCTGAATTTAGTAACTTTTTACAAATACTGTGTGTAAAACCAATATCGTTAATCAAAGAGGACGCCATTCTTGCATCAATCTTATTTTCCCTGATCAGCGCATCCACACTCCTATTCATCAGTCGTTCATTCTCGTTTGACTCATCTTTATAAACTTCAACCTGTGTCAGGATATCTTCTGCATCGCCTTCGCTATGACGTATTACCTCAATACTTCTAAGCACCGTCATGACCTGGGCACGAAGTTTGTTGTACTCCTCGATTATGTATTTATTGTGACCTTTTCTGTAATAACTCAGGTTCTTTTGTAACTCCCTGACATCTTTCACCATTTCGATGATGTATCGTGCTGTCATCTTCAGCCTATACATGCTGTTATTGCCTTCACGATCCAGATTGATTTGTGAAATTGATGCATAACGTAATATTTCGCTGTACAGATTCTTAATTTCTAATTGATAAACATCGTCGATATCGACGGGTATTTCTTTGTTTGAGCGTTTGACGACAGCGCCAATTTCAGTGACTGAATGCACATCACTTCTGTGCAAGCCCATTGCATGTAGTATTGCCTCCAGTGATTTATCATAAAGATGAATGATCTCTTTCCGTATTGCGGCTAGCGCAGTCGCCTGGATTTCCATCACCTCATCAGTCAGATACTTTAGTTCCCCTCTCGCTGCAGCCTTGCCTCTAAACAAAGTCTTCAGGTATCTGACCATTGGCTTGATAAAGGGGCTAACTGCCAGCAGCCCGATCAGATTGAATATCGTATGAAACAATGCCAGTTTCATTGCATCATCATCGGGGGCGATTGATAAGAAAGGTGCCAGCACATCAACCAGCAACTTAAGCTTGTAAATAAATATGACGGCTATCAGCCCGGTAATGATATTGAAGATAAAATGTGCAACCGCCAGGCGCTTACCGTTTTTGTTTGATGCCATCGCGCCCAAAGCTGCTGTCACTGTCGTGCCGACATTCGCGCCAATCACCAGAGACAAAGCATTGATATAATCAATCTGTCCCGCAGCCAGTGCAGTAATAATAATTGCCATCGTAGCGCTACTGGATTGAATGATGACCGTAGCGATGGCCCCGAATAAGATATAGATAAAAACTCCGGAATAACCCTCCATCGCATATCGAGCTAAATCCAGGCTATTTTTCAGCGTCTCAAAACCATCCTTCATATACGCAATACCAAGGAAGATAAATCCAAGACCGATCAACACACTACCAAGACCCTTATAGCTATTACTTCTGGAAAACTGCATGACTACGCCGAAGATCAGCATCGGTAAGGCAAACATTGATATTTTTATCTTTAGGCCAAACGATGAAACTAGCCATGCCGTAGTGGTGGTTCCAATATTGGAGCCAAAGACCACACCAACGGCTTGTGTAAGTCCAATCAGCTCTGCAGATAGAAATGAGATAACAATGACGGAAACCAGCGATGAGCTCTGAACAACCGTCGTCGCCATAAATCCAGTGCCAATAGCCTTAGGCGTTGTGCTCGTGAAATTTTCCAGCACAGTCTCCAGCATACCGCCGCTAAACAACTTAAAACCATTTTCCATGTAGTGCATACCAATCAGGAAAATAGCGATGCCCGCAATGATTTGTCTGGCGTCATCATTGACGATGACAAACCAGGCAAACATAAGAAACAACAGTGGCGGGACAATTCTCTTTAACATCAATCTGTGTTCCTAATAAACAAACAAGGGCGCATTGCGCCCTATACATAACAAACATGGCAATAACACACCGCCATGTTGTTATGCATTCAGTCGCGGGTAGCGACTAATTTCACTTATTTTTTCTTCTTCTTGCCCTTCTTATTCTTTTTCTTACCTTTCTTTTTTTGCTTTTTAAGCTTCTGTTTCTGTTTTTTCTTTTTCAGTTTTTTCTTAAGCTTCTTTTTTAACTTCAGCTTTTTCTTTAGCTTCTCTTTCTTCTTTGATTTATCCTTTTTCTTGCTCTTACCTTTGCCTTTTTTCTTAGCCATATCTTTTTTCTCCTTTTTAGATTGCTTGCTTGATGAAGATTTCTTTCCATCTGTAGCTTTTAGAGGCTTTCCATTAGCGGCAAGCAGATCGCATGCCGCCTGAATCGTTTTTTCAGCGCGCACTGTACTAAAGCCCTGCACCTGACTTAACGCTTTACTATTGGATTCTGAGACAGATTTAACCGTCTTAAATCCATTGTCAGCCAGAATTTTCGCTGTTTGCGAACCGACTCCGACAATGTCCGTCAGATTCAAACTCATTAGCAACCCTCCTTTTTATTCAGCTACATTCTAAATATGAATGCACACCGCCAGATGTCAAAGAGATAGTCGCTACAATTTGATCTGGGACATATTTTGTGCACTTTATTAATGCGTACAGAAAAAAACTAAGGCATATCGTATCTATACACACCAATATATGAATACAAACATGCGAATAGATAACGACAGCAATAGAGGCGAGGGGAGCGATGAATTTCGAAACCGAACAAAAGCTCGATAAGTTAAGTCAGCAGATAGCCGAACGCGCCTATGAAAATGCCAATCATGAAAATAGCGAATGGCAGGAATATGATGTCATGGTTGTTATGCGTGCAAATGAAGATGCGCAACGTTGGGCAAGATTACCTGCCCGGACAATTGAATATCATCATTCAGAACCGCGCCGGCGTCTGATCGCCACTCGTTATGCCGACGACATTATCTGGCTATTCAAAGAACTAAGTACGATTCATCCAGAAGAAATAGAACGCTATAGCTGGCATGATTTTTATGCGATTCTCGCCGATGCTGCCAACCTGTATATTGAAGAACATAAAGGTAGCACTACAGCGAATCGTCTGCTCGAATCGATAGTCAACAACGCCAGGCAGATTTATCGATAGTAAGCAGTCGTTACTGTTTAGATATAGCCGTCGCGACTTAAGCTGCTCACGCCACTTCTTAAACGCCTGCTTTTGTATAAAATGTCCAGATGAATTATCTGGCACATCTAGCATTAGCAGAAGATAACGCCCATTCACGTATCGGTAATCTATTAGGTGATTTTCGCAAAGGTGTCGATGTTGAAGCCCTACCAGTCGACATTTATCATGGCCTGCAAAACCATTATCGCGTTGACCGCCTCACCGACGGCCATAACGACGTTAAGGCGCTTCGGGAATTAATTAGTCCTAAACGCCGCCGCTTTGCTGGCATTATTACCGACATCGCTTTTGACTACTTTCTCTGTAAACACTGGGATAATTTTATGTCGCAGGACTTCGATGAGTTTGCCGAATCTTGCTATACCCATTTTTCAGATTCGTTTGATGACATTCCAGAGCCCATGCAACCGGCCATGGCTCGTATGATTCAATATGACTGGTTACATGCCTATCACACACTGGAAGGCGTAGAACGCGCTATCGACCGGGTAGCGGAGCGAGTACGATTTAAGAACGAACTTGCAGGCGGGATTGAAGATGTCGAGCATAACACCGACCAGATTGAGGCCTGTTTTCTGGCGCTATTCCCAGAACTAAAAGCATCGACTTAAACAAAAAAGGCCAGCAGTAGCTGCTGGCCTTTTGATAAAACGTTGTCACATGAACCTGTCACGCGACGAGAAAATGTCGTCGGGATTAACCGCCGCTTATTCTTCTGGCGCAGCCTCTTCAGCTTCTTCTTCCTCAGGCTCTTCGATTTCAAAGCCTTCAACATCGCGACCGAAGAAGTCATACATTTCCAGGAATTTACCGAATTTGCCTTCGTTCAGCTTGGTACCTTCTTCCAGAGTCATCGGACGGTAAGCCCAATGCAGAGGCTCGTCTTCCTCAATCTTGTCTTCGATGATATAAATTTCTTTCTCATCTTCGCCCCAGTCTTCCATCAGGAACTTCCTGGGCTCATCCAGCTTGGTCAAAATCGGCTCAAGACTGCCAATTTCCAGTGTAACCTTCTGGCCTGTTTTCAATTCAGAAATGTTGATGATTCCGTCTTCCATGTCTCTAATTCCTAATCTCTATAGTAGTCCCGCATCACACGGGCGATGGAAATTACCTAAAACAGGAGGGTTACGCTATATCCCAAAACGAAGATATCTGCCTGCTCAGCTCTCTATATTCGCCTTATTCATCTGAATTATCCTCACGCCAACGCTCAAAAGTCGGTGACTTTTCGTAGCCTTTCGCCAGGATATATTCCAGCACCGCTCGAAGACGAAACACTTTTACGACAGAGGAAATGCGAAACACCTCGAAACCCTCTTCATCAAAAAACAAGATTGAAGGGGCGTAATACAAACCTAATTGATTCGCCCATTGCTTTGCTGTCATCTTATGACCTGATGGCGTAACCACCCGTGTGTCATCCCACATATTCAGCTGCATCACTTCAAAATTATTCAACAACTTACGGGCTTTAACATCAGCCAGTGGCTGCGTATGCAATACATCGCAGGCATGGCAATTCCCCTGCTCAAAGAACACGGCTAAAGGTAGTTGCCCCGGAAACCTCGTACGATCCAGGTTAAACGGCGGACGTCCAAAGAAGTCCTGTGTATTCATACCCGTTTTACTGTCTTTCGTCGGTGGGTCTGCACGCGCCATATAGTCACGCAATGACTCCTGCTTATAAAAGCCTTCGGCGACATATCCAAGCGCTGCTCGCATCTTATAAGGTGTGTGGTAACCCCGAAGTTGTAGCAATTTCTTGCCTTCTTCACCATAGAAAATCATTGATGGCGTAAAGTGAGCCTTCTTCGATTCAGCGAACTTCTTTTCCGAATAAACGGTGCCGTCAAAGTCGGTCACTTCACGGTCACCCCAGATATCAATCGGAATGATTTCAAAGTGCTCACGCGTATAACTGATGATGTCTGTCTCACGACCGAAGTTAATTTCAATCAAGGCTTCGCAGTAAGGACAGTCTTTTTGACCAAAATAAACAATGATGCCTTTTTTGCCGTTGTAGAGTGCTTCCGCCAGATCTTCCTGCAAATTAAGAAAAGAATTTTGAAACCAGTCTGGATACTCGATATCGCGGACTTTTGGTGTGTCATCGATCTGACTAACATCGAAATTTTCACCCACCGCATGCGCGGCAAACGAATGGAACAGGAGATATATACTGATCAATCCAAACGCAAAGAGTCGAAAGCCGGATTGCATATTTTTCCCTTGCTGTAACAGCATAATCATTAGCATCGGATTATGAGCTATACCTCTGCGAATTGTAGCCCCTGTTTCATCCAGCGATATAGTAATGGATCAATTAATCGTAGATATTTCATACTTATTTTCACTATAAACCAATATCACGTGAGTACACCCACCCCAAAACACATAATTTTTCTTCATAATGTGTGAATTTCACTCGCCTCGGGACATAACCACAGAATATTCAGTACCGCATCTCCTCCCCAGTTTAGTTCGAGTAATTCATACTCAAATCACTCTCTACTATTATCACTGATACAAGCAATCCTAAATCGATTAATATTTACAGCCAACTAATGATTGATTAATATCACATCAATCAATTACAACATGAGCTAAACACATGACTGCCGAAGTTGCTGTTATTAACAAATCTGCTGTTGCAATTGCATCTGATAGTGCTGTCACAATTGAATTAATTGATTCAAGTGGGCGCATAAACGATAAAATATACAATACCGCCAATAAACTATTCTCTTTATCTAAGTATGCCCCTGTAGGAATTATGGTTTACAACACCATGGAGCTTGGTGGGCTACCTTGGGAAACCATAATCAAAGAATACAGAAGAAAATTAGGTGAGCGCACCTTTCCTCAACTAGAAGAATACGCAGATGATTTCTTTAACTTTTTGTGTCAAAACAAAACCTTATTTCCAGAATCCCAAATACAGGCTGTTCTATTCAAGATAGCTGCGCGTTATTTTAAGCACTTAAGTGGAAACATAAAATCAAATCGAGATGCAAAGAAGCTTTTCGCCAAAGAAATCGAAAACTTAGAAAAACTCGAATTTGCACAATCATTTAGTGAAAGTGACACCACATTACCCAAGGCCTATATAGATGCCATTGATGAGGCCGCAAAGATCGTATTTACCCCTCCACAGATCAGGAATTTAAAAACAAAATATAGGCGGCTTGCGGCCTTAGCTCTAACCAAGAATGTTCATTTAAGTGGTTATTCTGGTGTAGTTATTACAGGCTTTGGTGAAGACGATATGTTTCCTATGCTTTGCGAATATAAAACAGACTTAATTTTTTCAGGCAAGGTCAGGAAAGAAAAATTACAAGAATATCAACCAAATGGTTTTGAAGCCGGCAAAGTTTTATCTTTTGCACAACAAGATATCACTAAGACCATTCTAGAGGGTATAAACCCTAGCTATGCTTCAGAGATTCAGAGCACGGCCATCGACTTTTTTGCTCTGCTACCCCAAAACCTTATTGACGGTATAAATGAACTCAACAAAGCTCAAAAAGACCATTATAAACAAAAAGCCCTAGAAGCCTCCGTCGAAGCCATCAAGGACTTTTTTAAACGTATGGATAAGGAACGCAAAGATAAACATACTTTCCAGATTGAGAATGCTATACAAATGATGCCATTTAGCGAACTAGCGGAAATTGCAGAACTATTCATTAAATTAACCCAAGTAAGGCGAAGACTTTCACCAGATAGTGAGACTGTAGGTGGTGCAATTGATGTTGCAGTAATTTCCAAGGCTGATGGTTTCGTTTGGGTAAAAAGAAAGTTTTACTTTGACAAGGATTTGAACTACTCTTTTCTTGGTAACTATCTAACTGTAAATGACTAACGCTTCTCGTACAAAGGATTACATAATGTTGATAAAACGAGGCGGATTAGGCGTTGACTTAGAGAATGAACTTGATGAGAAACTCAGGAATTTGTCATTTGCTAACAAACCTGATCTTGTCAACAAATCGCTCGAGGTCTTCAATAAAATTTACAAGGAACAACCTATAAAAGCCGAGTCCAACATACCTCAAAAAAACCGCGCATAGCGCGGTTTTTTTTATTATCTACACCTCAGCAAACTGCAAGCCCTGTTTCATCCAACGATATAATAATGGATCAATTAATTGTGGATATTTATCGAATACGACTTTCGATGCTTCAACCACCTTAGGCATGAGCTCCTGATCTCGCATCAGGTCAGCGACACGTAAATCGAGTACGCCGGTTTGACGGGTTCCCAGCACTTCACCTGGCCCACGGATTTCCAGATCCCGCTTGGCGATTTCAAAGCCATCGGTGGTTTCACGCATGATGCCCAGACGCTCTTTTGCTACTTCACCGAGCGGCGATTTATACATGAGCACACAGGAACTTTGTTCGCTGCC
Source organism: uncultured Gammaproteobacteria bacterium (assembly GCA_942491945.1). Lineage (GTDB taxonomy): Bacteria > Pseudomonadota > Gammaproteobacteria > JAJDYQ01 > JAJDYQ01 > JAJDYQ01. The sequence goes on from CALODD010000050.1 coordinate 101,612, forward strand.
TCGGCCTACGCGTCCGCGTAGCTGGTGTAACTGAGATAGACCGAGCCGTTCCGCATTTTCCATAATCATCAACGAGGCATTGGGCACATCGACGCCGACTTCAATGACGGTTGTTGCGACCAGCAAATCAATGTCACCGGCTTTGAAGCTTTGCATGATCTGTTCTTTTTCTACCGGCTTGAGTCGACCGTGTATCAGTTGCGTCGTTAAGTTAGGTAATTGCTCTTTCAACATGGATTCGGTGTCTGTTGCCGCCTGTGCCTGCAGTGCTTCCGACTCTTCAATCAGCGGGCATACCCAGTACACCTGTCTACCCTGTGCACAGGCCTGTTCTACTCGCTGAATGATTTCATCGCGTCGTTCTTCCGGTATGACTACCGTTGTAACCGGCTGCCTGCCCGGCGGCAGTTCATCAATGATGGAAGTATCGAGATCGGCATAAGCACTCATGGCGAGCGTTCTCGGAATCGGTGTGGCCGTCATAATCATCTGATGCGGACGCAGGCCATCCTGCATACCTTTCTCCATCAGCTTCAGGCGCTGGTGCACTCCGAAACGATGTTGTTCATCGACTATGATTAATCCGAGTTTGTTAAATACGACTTCATCCTGAAACAGGGCATGGGTGCCGACCACCAGTTGCGCCTCGCCGCTTTCCACGTCATACATAGCCTGTTGTCGCGCCTTACCTTTTTGCTTGCCCGATAGCCATGCCAGCTTGATACCCAATGGCGTTAACCAGTTATCGAGATTTCTGAAGTGTTGTTCTGCGAGTATTTCGGTCGGTGCCATGAAGGCAACCTGATAGCCACTTTCAATCGCCTGCATCGCGGCCACCGTCGCCACCACGGTTTTACCTGAACCGACATCGCCCTGCACCAGACGCATCATGGGACAGGGCTTTTTCAGATCACCGATAATTTCAGCGATGACTCGCGCCTGCGCACCGGTTAAATCAAAGCCCAGTTGCGGTCGTAATTTCTGATACAGGTTTTTACTTCCATCTGGGCCACCATCCATCTGCGGTGCAGCATGCTCCTGCATTTTGCGTCTGAGTCGCTGCAGACTGACGTTATGTGCCAGTAATTCTTCAAAGGCCATGCGCTGCTGGCAGGGATGTTGTCCACTCTTCAGTTGCTCAGTCGATGCATCTGGTGGCGGGCGATGTAAATACTGCAAAGCCTCAGCCAGGGTATAACCACTGTCATCGTGATACAGCGCTTCGGGAACCAGCTCTTCGATCACGGTATCGCTTTGAATAAACTTCAGCGCCTGATCAGTCAGCTTGCGTAGAGACAGTTGGTGCACACCTTCTGTTGTCGGGTAAATTGCGGTTAGTGATTCTTCCATATCCAGAACATCGCCATCTACAATTCGCTGGTATTCCGGATGCACCATTTCAAAACCGCTAAAACCACCACGGGCTTCGCCATAACAACGCAGTCGTGTTCCACGCGACAGGGCATTCTTTTGCGACTGGCTGAAATGAAAGAAGCGCAGCGTAATGGAGCCGGTGCCATCGGCGAGCCGGCACACCATCATCCGACGGCGACGATAGATTATTTCGGTAAGTTCGACTTCACCTTCTATGGCAACACGGTCACCGTGTTGCAGGCTACCGAGCGGGACAATGCGGGTTCGATCTTCGTAGCGGGAAGGCAGGTGAAACAGCACGTCCTGTACTGTCTCAATTCCCAGACCCTTAAGCTTTTCAGCAACCCGGCCACCAACGCCATGCAGGACGGTGACCGGGGACTGAAGTGTTGCTGACACTGGAGTGAGCTGAATTAAATCTGGATCCCCGATTAAAGCATTCGGGGATGACGTAATAACTATTCAGCCAACACCATCACGGCATCCATTTCAACGCCTACACCTTTCGGTAAGGCCGCTACACCAACCGCAGCTCGGGCCGGGTAAGGCTGCTCGAAATAAGTCGCCATGACTTCGTTCACCAACGCAAAATTACCTAGATCCGTCAGGAAGATATTGAGCTTAGCGATATCGGCCAGCGAGCCACCCGCTTCTTCACAAATCGCCTGCAGATTATCAAAAACACGGCGGATATTAGCTTCCATATCGCCTTCCACAAGCTCCATAGTCTCTGGCACCAGTGGAATCTGGCCTGAGATATACACCGTATTACCGGCCTTTACAGCCTGCGAATATGTACCAATAGCCTGTGGTGCCTTATCTGTCGCGATGATTGTCTTGCTCATTTGTCCTGTTCCTGGATGAAAAGTGGCGGCATTTTAGCAGGGCAGGGGCGTCTAAAAACCCTGAAAGCATAAAAAAAGGTTGCATTCACGCCCCATGATGGTCTATAAATTACATATTAATCATTAAGTTACCGTATCTTCTTAATAGGACTTATTATGTTTATTAACTTACTTGAGACCAAAGACGGCGTAAAAATGGATCTGACACCTCGTCTGACAACGCCACGTTTGCCTAGCGGTGCAGTACACCATGGAACCTATGAGCTGGCTGGTCATAACGGCGATAGCGCGAACAAGATTGTGAATGTGATGCTGAATGCCTTCCGTAATCAACCAACCCCTACTGCGGTTGCCGGTCTAAAAGAGGCTTTGAAGAACGTCGTCGTAGCGAGCCAGTCTACCAAACACTAGCTCTTCGCGGGGCAGAGTTGTCTACTGGAGACTCCTCCCCGACACGATACCCAGACATTCAACTCTTTGAATGAGCTTCACTACTATCCACCTGGCTCACATAACCAGGAATATCCCACATGAACCGACGTCATACACCTTAAGCGGCATCTCGCCGATGGCCTCAATAAACGCCCCCAGCGGCGGGAATAAATCTGGGTTCGAGAACAAGTCAAAGACCTTTGAATAGTATTTCTAGTTGGTGGATTTCATCCGCGTTATATTACCCCCAGCCCATGCTTTCTACAGTTGCTCCGGCCACAGTCTGGCTGTGTGTAATACCCGTAATATCTCAATATCCTGATGAATGATTCGATAAGGCACGACGTATGGGAGCTGCTGTATAACCAGCTCACGGGTATCGTGAATCCGCCCTTCTCGCCCCAGATACGGGTTATCTTTGAGCTTCAAAGTACTGTGCTGAATTTTCAATAACACCTGATGAGCGGCAACCGGATTATCCTGAGCAATGTAATCAGCAATATCTTCCAGATCACTCGCGGCTAACCGCGTCCAGCATAATTTCATGGAAGAAAGAGGCTATTCGGCTGATGCGTATTTATCAAACAAACGCTGCATATCGCCATCACTGGCAAAATCACCCTGATCAGCAGCATCGATGCCAGCCTGAATATCCAGTAACTGCTGCTTCTCACGTGCCAGATATTCACGCAATCCCTGATTCAGATGATAGGCCATCGAACGATGAGTATGTTCAGCAATGGATTTCAAGTCCTTTTTAATATCGCTATCCACGCGAAAAGTCAGTGATTCACTCATGGGGTTTCCGGTTAAGCACATCAGTTGCTTACACTGTAAGACAATGTAAGCGATCCTGCAAATAACAGCCTGTTTATCTACTAACGGGGGCAAACGGGACGCGACCTCGACTATCCCCAAGCTTTCCGTAATTCTTCAATTTTCTCTGTCCGTGCTCGGCTAATTGCCTGGGCAACGGCAGGTCCCTTCAGGCCCTCGATTAGCGGCTTTACATCGATATCACTCGATACTTCATAAGCATCATTCATCTGCTGCGTTTGCGGCGGCAATATATCTTCATAGCCGGTACGACCACGCGCGTCAGCTTCGCAAGCTAATAGAAACTGCTGAAAACGTTCAGGACGACGATAGGCATCGATAGCCTGTAACTTCTCGACAATTGTCGATGACTTCATTTCTGCGACCCGGTGGTAATGGCCGTGATGTTCAGCAACGACAATCGCCAGATCACGATAATGATTTGGCACCCGCATCCGCTGGCTCACCTCTTTCACCAGTTTCACGCTACGAAATTCATGGCCACGATGTGAAGGCAGAATATCGGCTGGTGTCGTACCTTTTCCCAGATCATGCACCAGTGCCGCAAAACGCACCGGCAGGTCCTCCGTCAACCGTGCCGCCTGATCCAGCACCATCATAGTATGTACTCCGGTATCAATTTCCGGATGCCAGCGCTCAGGCTGCGGTACTCCCCATAGACGTTCCAGTTCCGGCATCAGAACCTTAAGTGCGCCACACTCGCGTAATACCTCGAAAAATACTGAAGGAGAATCTGCAGATAATGCCTTATGCATCTCCGCCCAGACGCGCTCTGGGACTAGTGCATCAACCTCACCCGCTTCCACCATTTGCCGCATCAACTGCATGGTTTCATCTGCTACAGAAAATCCCAGCGCATGAAAACGCGCCGAAAAGCGCGCAATTCGCAGTATACGGACGGGATCTTCGGCGAACGCGTCAGAAACATGTCGCAGCTCTCTCTTTTTAATATCGGCCAGGCCGTCGTAGGGATCGATCAACTCACCGTTCTGATCTTTGGCAATGGCATTGATAGTCAGATCACGACGTTGCAGATCTTCTTCCAGCGTTACACCGGGGGAGGCATGAAAACTAAAGCCATGATAGCCAGGCGCTGTTTTACGCTCGGTGCGCGCCAACGCATATTCTTCATGGGTTTCTGGATGCAAAAAGACAGGGAAGTCTTTACCGACCGGGCGATAGCCCGCATTAGCCATGGCTTCCGGGGTTGACCCCACCACGACCCAGTCATGTTCTTTTACGGGTAGCTGTAACAACTCATCGCGCACAGCCCCACCTACGAGGTAAGTCTTCATGGCGGGGATTATAGATCAGGTAGAAACTAGACTTCGTTATCGATTCTTCGTGCGTATTGTCTGAACTCATCATAACGATTGCGTTGCTTCTTTCCTTGCAGGTAGCGCGGCACAATCGTCTCAAGTGGTGTTGACTCTATGCCAAGCAAACCCAGACCATCGTTTTCACACTGGCTACCTGTTTTTAGAGAATAGAAATTGTCCATGCTAAACGGCTTACCCGGCACCATTTCCAGAACTGCTGCCTGAAACATGGAAACGCGGTCGGCCAGTGGAATCACCTTGCGTCGGCGACCTGTCAGCTCACCCGTGTATTCGACGAGCTCTCGCAACGTATATTGACGTGGGCCACATAAGTCATAACGCTCATCATAAGTTGATGGATCTTCCAGTGTACGCACAAACGCCGCGGCCACATCTTCCACATAGACCGGCGCCAGCTTCACATCACTACAGGCCAACGGAAATACCAACGGTGAATAACGCAATAAATCGGCAAAGCGATTAAAGAACTGATCATTTTCGCCAAACACGACTGAAGGACGAAAACGAGTGACAAACAGATCATCACCGGCATCAACATGTAATAACTGTTCTGCTTCACCTTTGGTGCGTAAGTATTGACTCTTTCCAGTGCCTGCATCGGCACCCAGTGCACTCATGTGCAAAAGACGTGGAACCTGAGCTTTCCAACAGGCGCGCATCACATCGCCCGGCAGCTTTACATGCAGGTCACGAAACGACTGAAAGCGAAATTCATTCAGAATACCGACCAGGTTGATCACCGCATCCATGCCCTGAAAGTGTTTTTCCAGCACGCGCAAATCACGCACATCGGCTTTCACCATGCGCACGCCGGGATTAACCAGTAAATCTCTGGAACGTTCTGGGCGACGACTCAGAACCGTGACCTTTCGACCGGATGCAACCAACTGTTGCACCAGCGCATGGCCAACAAATCCCGTACCCCCCAGCACACAAACCTGTCGAATAGATGACATTTTTTTCATTTCCCCTGTGATCTTGCAAAGATACCCTACTCACGCTGTGAACAACAAGCCCACAATCACTTTCTTTACAGCATCTGCTAAACTCCTGCCGCCGAAAACATAACAAAGGAACCTCATGGCTCGCGGGCAGCTTTACATCGTCTCCGCACCTTCGGGTGCAGGTAAAACCAGCCTTGTTAATGCGTTAATCGAACGGGATACCTGCATTGCGGTATCTGTATCGCATACGACTCGTGCGATGCGCCCCGGCGAAGTCGACGGCAGCAACTACCACTTTGTATCACAGGAAGATTTCAATCAATTGATCAAGGACAATGATTTCCTTGAACATGCGCAGGTGTTCGATAATTTTTATGGGACATCTCGCAGCGGGATCGAAGATCAGCTTGCTTTGGGACTCGATGTCATTCTCGAAATCGACTGGCAGGGCGCTCGTCAGGTACGTGAGCAAATTCAGGATACGATTAGTATCTTTATTATTCCGCCCTCGCGTGATGCCTTACGTGAACGACTCACAGATCGCGGACAGGATGACCAGGACATTATCGATCGCCGAATGCGCGATGCTGTTAGCGAAACATCGCATTACGATGAATACGACTATCTCATTATTAATGACTCATTCGACCAGGCGCTGAATGAGCTACAGGCTATTTTTACCGGCCAACGGATGGAGATTAGCCGTCAGAAAGAGAGAAATGCTGATCTTTTACAGGATTTGCTCTCAAAATAGCCGCTTTTAGCGGGAAAAACTGGTTTCGGTCTGCACAATTGATTACACTCCCGCACCCATTTAACCCGTCCCTGAATTACGGAGCAAAACATGGCACGCGTTACCGTTGAAGATTGCCTGGAAAATGTAGATAGCCGTTTTGAGCTGGTCACTAAAGCCGCCAAGCGTGCTCGTGATATTGCCATGGGTTCTGACCCACTGGTTGACTGGGCAAATGACAAGCCGACTGTCGTCGCACTTCGTGAAATCGCTGAAGGTCTGGAGCCAGTTGCACCAAAGACTGACGAAGAAGCTTTGATGGATGCTTTTGTTGATTCTGATGAAGAAGCTGCAGCGGCTACATCTGAAACACCTGCAGAATAAATAGCTCCGATTGGTAAAAACCCTGCTATTAATATAGTCTTCGGCTATGGTTTCACCATATACACACGACTCTATCGACGGTAATCAGATTGATCGTCGCATGGCGATGGCCCTGTCATACGCTAAACTGGAAAAGTTATCCGTCACAGAAGAAGACATCGCCCAATTTAAAAATATGCTGACCGGTCAGCTCTCCACACAACATCTCATTGATTATCTGACGAAACCAGCCACTCGCTAGTGGTTATCCCTAAGTATTATCCAGACAGCGCCACCCTGGTTAATAAGCTGGGAATGCAGGACAGTAAGACACTTCAATCTCGCGAAGCAGCTTTAACCATTGTCCGAGTCGATGAATACAGAAACCACCTGCCTCAGGCCGACTTTGATCTGATACACCTGCAATCAATTCATCAGCATATTTTTCAGGACCTTTACAACTGGGCAGGCGAATTACGTTCATTCGATACACGCAAGGGGATATGTGAATTTACCCCGGCCCAGGATATTCATTCTGAATGTATAAACCTGTTTACTTCTCTCGCAAACGATAGTTATCTGGAAAACCTTAATACAAGAAATTTCATTACCCAGTTAGCACGATACTATTCGCTGTTAAATAAAATTCACCCATTTCCAGAAGGCAATGGTCGGTGCCAACGTCTGTTTTTCGAACACCTGGCATGGAATGCCGGCTACCAATTAGACTGGAACAAGGTATACGCCTGGGAAATTGAAGAAACAGCAATAAACACTTTCCGTTACCCTGGCGAAGAAGGGCGCGAAAGTATCATTGCGCTTTTGGAGCGCATTACACATCCCAGTGAAAGATAAATGCCCGATATCTTTATATTTTTTTAATTTTTATCACTCCGACGCTTGCTTAATATCCCTGCTGTTTTACTCTAGAACCATCTGAGGACAACCAGGGACTACAGCGTTGGGCGCATCTCCCCCGGCAGCAAATGTAACATCGAGTGAAGAGGAATCTCCGCTTCCGGATACTATTGTCCGCATTAGCGACCTCTGCAAAGAACTCGACCAATATCTCGACACGGATGAGATTTCCAAAGTCTATGATGCCTTTCTGTTCAGTGCAGAAGCCCACGATGGCCAACGTCGCCTAACCGGCGAACCTTATATTACTCACCCAATTGCGGCAGCTCATATTCTGGCGCAAATGCGTATGGATCATCAGACCATCATGGCCGCCATACTGCATGATGTCATCGAAGATACGCCAACCGCGAAGAAGCAGTTAGAAAATCAATTTGGTAAAGACGTGGCGGAACTGGTCGATGGTGTTACCAAGTTGACGCAGATTAACTTTAAGAATCAGGCAGAAGCTCAGGCTGAAAACTTCCGTAAAATGATTCTGGCCATGGCGCAAGATATTCGTGTCATTCTGATCAAGCTTGCAGACCGCTTACACAATATGCGCACGCTCGATATCATGCGCCCAGAAAAGAAACGCCGCGTTTCAAAAGAGACTCTGGAGATTTACGCCCCTATCGCACAGCGTCTTGGCATGAACCAGTTACGCCTGGAACTGGAAGACCTCGCTTTTCAGGCAACCTATCCCACGCGTTACGAGATCATGAAGAAGTCGATTCTCAAGGCACGTGGTAACCGCAAAGAGATTCTTTCTAAAATTGAAACCAGCATTGGCAGTCGACTGGAGCAGGAAGGGCTGGAAGGCGAAGTCATTAGCCGTGAAAAACACCTCTATAGTATTTATCTGAAGATGAAGAACAAAAACATCAAGCTTGCCGATGTGCTTGATGTTTACGCCTTCCGTATTACGGTCGATAAAATGGATACCTGTTATCGCGTACTGGGCGCAATGCATAACTTATACAAACCGATTCCAGGTAGCTTTAAAGACTATATCGCCATCCCTAAATCCAACGGTTATCAATCCCTGCATACCGCACTATTTGGTCCGCACGGCATCCCGATTGAAATCCAAATCCGTACCGAGAAGATGGACACAGTTGCAGAAACCGGTATCGCCGCACACTGGAGTTATAAAACCGGCGACCCGGCCAACAGTAACAAAGCTGAAGCCAAGGCACGCGAATGGATGAAGGAGCTACTGAACCTGCAGAAAGATGTTGGCAGTTCTGAAGAGTTTATCGAAAACGTTAAAATCGATTTATTCCCAGATGAGGTTTACGTATTCACACCGGCCGGTGACATCATGGAATTTCCACGCGGGGCGACGCTCGTCGACTTTGCTTATGCCGTGCATTCAGATGTCGGTAATACCTGTGTCGCTGCACGCATAAATCGACGGCCAGCACCTTTGTCTACCAAATTACGCAATGGCAACACCATTGAAGTGATTACTGCTAAAGGCGCTGAACCGAATCCGGCATGGCTGGACTTTGTCACCACTGCCCGCGCCCGCTCACGTATTCGCGCTTACCTGAAAGACCTTGAACAGGAAGAAGCTATCGCGCTCGGTAAGAAGCTATTAGACAAAGCTTTAAATAATCTATCATCGTCCCTGGAAACGATTACCAATCAGGAAATGAACGCCCTGTTAAAAGATATGGGGCTAAAATCAAAGAGTCGATTACTCCAACAGATAGGTCTGGGCAATCAACCCGCATTGATGATTGCCAAACGCCTGATCCCCGCGCCAGAGCCAAAGAAAACTGGCTGGCTTAACCTTCGTTCGCGGAAGAAAGATGCCCTTGCCATTTCCGGTACGGAAGGTGCGCTGGTTAATTTCGCACGTTGTTGTTACCCAATACCGGGCGATAAAATTGTTGCCTTTACTACCGCAGGACGCGGCATTGTGATTCATCGAAATGAATGCCCCAATGTTGCCGACCAACGCGACAAACAGGATAAATGGCTGGATGTGCAATGGGATAAAAAACCCAGTGAAGAGTTTTCAGCCAGCATTCGCGTTGAGGTCACCAATAAACGAGGCGTACTGGCAACCGTAGCCAGCGAAGTTGCAGGCATGGAATCCAACATCGAGAACGTACAGATGGAAGAACGTGACGGACTGGCAGTCGCTATCAATATGATCATTACCGCTAGAGACAGAAAACATCTGGCTGCTATCATGAGACAGATACGACGGCTTAAACCTGTCATGAAGATTACAAGAAACCAAGGATAATTATATGCGCTTAATCACCACACTGAGTACAGCGGCAATGTTACTGGCTTCAAGCCATGCCATTGCCTCACAACAATTACCCGACTACGAGGCAGAGAAACTCGCCGGTAACACCTGGGTGATTCATGGCCCGGTCGGGCTACCGAACAAAGCAAACAAGGGTTTTATGAACAACCCCAGTTTTACAGTAACTAAAAACAGCGTCGTGGTCATTGACCCAGGCTCAAGCCTGTATGGCGGTGAGATGGTGTTACGCCAGATCAAAAAGGTTACCAATAATCCTGTAACGCACGTCTTTGCGAGTCACATCCATGGTGATCACTGGTTAGGAAATCATGCCATCAAAAATGCTTACCCCAATGCCAAAGTCTATGCCCACCCTGAGATGATTCGTCAGGCAAAGGCTGGCGGCGCTGATGACTGGATTCATCTCATGGAACAACTCACCGAAGGCATGACAAATGGTACGAAAGCAGTAATCCCAACAGAGCCATTAAAAGACAAGCAAGAAGTTAAAGTGGATGGCTACACCTTCCGCACTCATTTAACCGATCATGCCCATACGAAAACTGATGCTATGGTTGAGATC
>CALODD010000051.1:0-6414 GCA_942491945.1 uncultured Gammaproteobacteria bacterium
TAACCGCGTTTCGGTACAGGGCGTATTAGTTGGTTTGATGCGAGTCTATAACTAGCAGGCTGTTGAAATTCTACTCAGATGGCATGATACGGCGTTAATATGGTCTCATGCATGTATATAGGGATGGCATTTATTGCATATAAACTGCGCTCTATCGGTCAGTTTTGCCTTGTCTCATACTTGTCTGAACAAATTTCAACAAGCTGCCAGGATTCAAGAAAGCCCTTAAACAAAAAAGCCCGCAAAAGCGGGCTTTTTTATAATCAATAATCGATCGATTACTGACCAGTCACATCCTTTTGCTTGATAGACCTTTAGGGCCGTCCTCAGTTTCGAAAGTAACTTTTTGTCCTTCAGCTAAACTACGAAAACCATCTGAAGAAATTGCTGAGAAATGGACGAATACATCTGCACTACCATCGTCTGGAGCGATAAAACCAAAACCTTTAGAGTCGTTGAACCACTTAACCGTACCTGTTGCCATGCTTAAAAAACCTCGTAAAACGATAAATAAATAAAAATAAAAAATCACAGATCAAACAAGCATTTCACAGGAAGGCAAAATTGATTTCAAACTTCCGGAAAAAGCTGGTGTAACGTGCAATTTTATCGAGCCTACTCCAACAGGCTTTAAAATACCACCGGTTTACGACAAGTTTATGACATAGATTCGGTTTTGTATTTTCATGCACAAAAATGGCGCACATGCAGGCTGTTATGCACTTGAATCCAGATACTCCCAGCGTTCATAAGCTTGCTCTAATTCATTTTGTATCACGCCTAGCCGGTCCATAGTATCTGCTATGACCTGTTTGTCCTGCTGATAAAAATCAGCATTGGAAATGCTTGCTTCAATTTTCTGCTGCTCGGTTTCTAGCGTTTCTATTTTTTCCGGCAGCATCTTTAGCTCACGTGTTTCATTGAAACCGAGTTTTTTCTTTTGAGCCGGCGAATCTGGCTCTATGCTTTTTCGATTATTTCCTTCATTAGTAGATGATTCTTTTTCTGGTTTTCGCCTCTGCCGTATCCAGTCTTCATAACCACCGATATATTCACGTACCATACCTTCTTCTTCGAACACCAGGGTGCTGGATACAACGTTATCGAGAAATGTTCTGTCATGACTAACGAGTAACAGTGTTCCATCATATTCAATCAACAGGTCTTCAAGTAATTCCAGAGTATCAACATCCAGGTCATTTGTTGGCTCATCAAGAATCATCATATTTGCTGGCTGTGTAAACAGCCGCGCCAGCATTAGACGATTACGCTCACCACCTGATAATATTTTAACTGGCGAATCAACACGTTCAGGCGGAAACAGGAACTGTTTCAGGTAACCAATCACATGCCGTGACTTACCTCGAACAGACACATAATCACTACCCTGAGAAATGTTTTCACGGACTGTTTTATGCGGTTGCAACTGAGTTCGATGTTGATCGAAATACGCAATCTGTAATTTGGTTCCCTGCACAACCTCACCTTCCTGAGGCTGCAGTTCTCCCAACAATAATTTAAGTAGTGTGCTTTTCCCCGAACCGTTCGGCCCAACAATTCCGACTCTGTCTCCACGCATAATACGTGTTGATAACTCGGTCACGATAGGATGATCCGGATAGGAAAAACTGACTTTACGTAGATCAGTCACCAACTTACCTGACATATCACCTGAATCGACATTCAGATTTACTCGACCCTGTGATGACACGCGCTGGGAACGCTGCTGACGCATTGCCTGCAATGCACGTACACGTCCTTCGTTTCGTGTACGCCGAGCCTTAATACCCTTACGAATCCATTTTTCTTCTTCAGCAAGTCGCTTATCGAACTTTGCATTCGATCGCTCTTCAATTTCCAGCAATTCTTCTTTCTTTTTCAGGTAATCATCATACCCGAGTGGGAATGAAGCTAGCTGGCCACGATCTAGTTCCACCATGCGTGTTGCCAAATTACGCAGAAAGGTTCGATCATGAGTAATAAAGATTAATGCGCCCTTAAAACTTTTCAAAAATTCTTCAAGCCAGGTTATCGCAGCGATATCCATATGGTTAGTTGGCTCATCAAGTAAAAGTAAGTCGGGCTCACTCACCAATGCTTTCGCCAACATCACACGACGCCGCATTCCTCCTGAACAATCAGATAGAAGCATATCGGCTTCAAGGCGTAATCGACTTAAAACAGCTTCCACTTTCTGATTCACATTCCAGCCATCTTTCACATCCACCTGATGTTGTAAATCAGAAAGACGATGGATCGCTTCATCGCTGTCACCCGCTTCAAGCAAGGCATGATGATAATCAGCTAGTAATTCACCAATATCACCCAGGCCAGAAGCAACGACATCAAAAATCGAATCTTTTTGATCGGCAGGAACTTCCTGCTCAAGATACGAAATCTTTAATGTGTCCTGCATCCAGAGTTCACCATCGTCTAACTGTGCCTGACGACTGATAACCCGAAACAATGTAGATTTACCCATACCGTTTCGACCGACCAGGCAAACACGCTCGCCTGCATCAACCTGAAAGCTAACATTATCAAGCAAGGGGGTATGGCCATAGGCCAACGAAGCGTCGGATAGAGTAAGAAGAGGCATTTACTTTAGACAAGTCAGATTAATAGAGTCGTGCTACTTTACTTTCGATTGTTGTGCTTTACGCATGTATTCAATCTTTTGATCTAGATCTGAAGTCATCTCAGATAGTTTCAAACGAATGAGTGAACATTCATTCTCTAGCGTTCGGAGGTTTTCCGGATATTGCTTTGTTGTCTTATATTCAACAAACAGCTTATCAATATCACTTTTGAGCTGGCCACGGGCAGATCGCATAAAACCCTTTTCCTGCTCTATAGGGTCGATATTCGAATGTACTTTATTCAGCCCTGCAAAGAACTGTTTAATATGCTCACTATAGAATGCCTGCCTACCGGTATTCTTCGGCACAACAATATCAGAATACACCTCTTTAATTTGCTTCTCATCAGAATATTGCTGCCGAACCTGGAAATCCAGATAATTCGATTCAACCTCACGTGTCATCAGACATTTCGCCAGATTATATAAATAGCCTTTAATGAATTTTTCCGACTGTTCGCTGGAGAACCCTGCGGTTTTCGTCTTGATATATTCGCTATAAAACGTTGATAGTTTTACATCCTGATTAGCCGATACCGCTACGGGAATAAACAATAACATCAAGAACACTGCACGTTGGAAAACCATAATATCCTTTCTATCTACAACATCTGTTGACGGCCACTAAAGGCATGAGCAATCGTTCCTTTATCAATGTATTCCAGTTCACCGCCCAGCGGCACACCATGCGCGATACGTGAACAGTCGATGCCATAATCCTTTGCCAGATCGCTGATATAAAAAGCCGTCGCCTCACCTTCAACAGTCGGGTTGGTCGCCAGAATCACTTCTTTAATTTCTTCGTTCTTAAAGCGTTCAGCTAATAGATCCATGCCAACATCTTCAGGGCCAATGCCATCCAGTGGTGACAGATGCCCCATCAAGACAAAAAACAGGCCCTGATAATCCGTTGCCTGCTCTAATGCCATCACATCAATGGGTGATTCAACGATACAGAGAATGGAATGATCTCGACGATCATTACTACAGATATGACAAACATCTTCTTCAGTGAGATTACGGCAGCGCTGACAGTTATTTACACCATCCATTGCCTGTAAGAGGGTTTGTCCAAGGATACGTCCGCCATCACGATCCCGCTGCAATAAATGGAATGCGATCCGTTGAGCAGATTTCTGGCCAATGCCCGGCATGACCCGTAATGCCTCTATCAGCTGATTAACCAGATTATTCGTTGGGGATTGTGACATGAAAACAATTGTGAACTCTAACCCAGGTAAGATGACCTGCGGTAGCGAGATTATATAATGTCTAGCCTCCCAATGCTTGAAACTCATAATCAGATTCATGAAAAACGACCACGTCCTCACCCGAATCTTTCAGATATTTCCAAAACCGACCAAAAAGTCACATTGGTTAGCTTATGGACTGGCCCTGCTCATTGTATTAACGCCAACTATACCGCCCCTGATCGCCTTCGTGATCAAACAAGTAGCGGAAGATCAGGGTTATGTCATGCACTACGAAGATGCAGACATCAGCCCATTGTCTGGCAAGGCAGAATATCAGGACTTATCTATTACCCACAACGGCAATAAATTATTCTCCGCAAAACATATTTCTCTGCATCTGGATACTAGAGCGGCATTAGATGACAAATATATTGTCAAACAAGCGGTTATTAAAGATGCCCAATTTGACTATGCTGCATTACCTGCCGTCACCGCTGAGAACAAACAACAGCCTTCCACGCCTCATTGGAGCATCAAGCAATTATCGGTTAATAATCTGCAGCTTGTTTCTTTACCCGAACCTTCACCACCACAGATACAGATCCAGTCACTCAAGATCACTAATCTTTCTAGTTATGATGAGGGCTTCGGAAAATTAATACTTGATGCCGTGTTCGATGAAACTCAGTTAAACCTTGCCAGCGATATTAAGTTTTTTCCAGAACCCAATTTTAATCAGGCATCGCTCAAAGCATCACGACTTAAACTGGAAGATATACCAGCTGCTTATCTACCAGATTTGTTATCAC
Source organism: uncultured Gammaproteobacteria bacterium (assembly GCA_942491945.1). GTDB lineage: Bacteria > Pseudomonadota > Gammaproteobacteria > JAJDYQ01 > JAJDYQ01 > JAJDYQ01. The sequence continues at coordinate 4,641 of CALODD010000051.1, forward strand.
TTACCGGGATTGTTGATTTGCAACTCGGTGTTGCATGGGCAGATAACACCAACTCAGAATTGAGTCTGGCGCTTGACTCTTTAAGCTTGAATAAAGCAAAGATCACTCAAGCATCAAAGACATTGAATATTGGCAATTTTTCAACTCAGGGAAAGGCACAAGTTTCATTACTCGAGGATTACAAGCTCTCCACAATCACATACAAAGGCGATATTAAAACCAGGGCTAGACTACAGGACAGCGAACAAGAATTACCTGATATCGAAGACATTACCATCAACACAAATATTGATATTCAGCATAATCTGGAGACACAAGAAACCAGTATATCAAGCAAAGGAAAAACAGAGTTATCCAGTCTTGATTTAAAATCAAAAGATGATTTTTCTATAAACGGAACACTGACCTGGCAAGATAATGAAGCGATACGAGTTAATATAAAGAGCGGACAAACATCCGTTCAGTTTAACGGAGAACTATTGGCATCCATGGATTACGAGAACACATCTGGCTCAATACCTGACATTAACATCCAGAAGCTCACCTACAAGGGTCAGGGCTCAGTTTCCATACAAGCAGATCAAAAACCAGATGCCCTGCTTTCAGGAAATATAGGTTTTGAGAAAGTGACTGCGAAAGAAATCGAATCCAACCCTGGCCTTATTGCAAATATTTCAGCTGGCAAAATCACCAATGCTAAATTCAATATGCTTCCGCAAGAAGCTCAGATCGAGAGTGTTCAACTTGGGAGCGTCACGCTAAGCGGTATAAAGAATTCAGGAGAGCTGCCGATTAATGGCATTACTATTAGCAAAACCGAATTAAAGGACTCTCATCTTTCAATCGATAAAATCAGCATTAAACAAATTGTCAGCCAAATCCAGAAGACAGCACAAGGGAACTTTACGGTTACCCCTGCAGAGCTGTTACCTAAGCAGACAACAACACAAAACACGGAACAATCCAACTCTGCTTATACCGTATCTATTCGAAAATTTGATATTCATAAAGGCAGTAGCATTAACGTCATCGATAACTCTGTTAAGCCACATTTTAAAACAGGACTTATCATCGAAAATGCAAGCGCCACTCATATTTCCACGCGGGATACTGACAGGCCATCAAAAGTCGTTGCGAATGGAAAACTCGGTAAACGCGGAACCTTTAATCTTGACGCCGAATTCCTTTTACAAAAGAAAGGTCTCCAGCTTGCGGCTATAAGCCGGTTAACCGGTCTGTCGATTGAGCAATACAATCAATATGCCAGGGAACAAATTGGCTATGGTATGAAAAATGGTTTTATGGATCTGGATATCGATGCCAGTATTGATGGTAAAAAACTCGATGGAACATCGAAGCTATTGATTACCGGTCTGGAAGTCGAACCGACTGAAAGTAAAATCCAACAAACATTCGATAAAACCATTGGACTTTCTCTACCCTCGGCACTCGGTTTGCTTGAGGACAAGAAAGGCCATATCGATCTTGAGGTGCCGATCAGTGGTGATACCGACAATCCTGACTTTGGTATGGGTGACATTATTGGCAAAGCCGTCAGCAAAGGCATTAAAGGCGGTTTATTGCTTAGCTTACAGCCTCTCGGCCTCGCGGTACTCGCCGTTGATGCCATCGCAAATGCCGGCGGGATACCACTCGGTCAGATTGATTTTAAAACTGGAACGTCTGAACTGGACTCGATCGCTTCGGAAAGACTAACCAGGCTTGCAGAAAAAATGCAGGAAAAGCCGGGGGATGAAACTCAAAGTTTGCGCAA
>CALODD010000052.1:0-11383 GCA_942491945.1 uncultured Gammaproteobacteria bacterium
GCATTACAAGCCTGAGGCGCGCCGTGCATTCCCCTGACCGCCAAAATATTCAAAAAAACAGATGACGATCCCCAACCCGACCCCGCCGCAAACCGGAAAATCCGAGACCGAGAGGCATCTATGAACGCAGCAACCGAGGCCTGGACGACCGGAGCCGGGCTGAGAAGCCCAATTTTCTTACCAGCACCACTTTTGACACCTTCGACCTGCCCGAGGCGGTGCTCAAGGGCCTTGGCGACGCCAAATTTGTCAACTGCACCCCCATTCAGGCCCAGGTTCTGCCGGTGGCCCTGTCCGGAAAAGACGTGGCCGGGCAGGCCCAAACCGGTACGGGTAAAACCGGCGCCTTCCTGGTCACCATCCTGACACGCCTGTTGCAGCCTGACCGACCGCCAGCCGAACCTGCCGGCGGCGATCATCGTGGCGCCGACCTCGAATTGGCCTCACAGATTCACGAAGAGGCCATGTTGATCGGAGCGCACACCGGCCTGACCTTCGCCCAGATCGTCGGCGGGGTCGACTACCAGAAACAGGCCGCTATCCTCAAAAAAGGGGTCGATGTCGTCATTTGCACGCCGGGACGCATCATCGACTACTTCAAACAGGGCATTTTCAAGACGGACGGTATCCGGATCGTCGCAATCGACGAGGCGGACCGCCTGCTCGATCTGGGTTTTGCAAAGGACAGCTTTATCCTGCGCAAGCTGCCCCACTACATCTGTAATGGCACTTGCTGCTTCGCACGAGTCAACTCAACCTTCTGTGAATTAACTGGCAGTTTATAAAATGCTGGGCCATTCAATGAAGCAAAAGCTTCGAATTTATCCAGTGCGTTTTCTTCATCAAACACCTGCACATAACTTTCCAGCGAATGTGGTGCGCTAAAGATACCAGCACAGCCGCATGAACTTTCCTTATCGTCTATCGCATGTGGCGCTGTATCTGTTCCCAAAAAGAATTTACTGTTACCTGATGTCGCGGCTTCGCGAAGTGCCAGTCGGTGCAGCTCACGCTTGGCAACCGGCAGACAATACAGATGCGGTTTAATACCACCCACCAGCATATCGCTGCGGTTAATCTGTAGATGATGCACGGTAATCGTTGCTGCGATGTTTTCACCACTTTCCATCACGAAGTCGGCAGCATCTTTGGTGGTGATGTGTTCAAACACGACACGGAGTTCTGGCATGTCTTTTAAGAGTGGCCCCATGGTTGCTTCGATAAATGCGGCTTCGCGATCAAAGATGTCAATCTCTGGACTAACGACTTCACCATGCACCAGTAGTGGCATCCCAATATCCTGCATGACTTCCAGCACTCGATAGATTTGTTTGATATCACTGACGCCAGCCGCCGAATTGGTGGTCGCATTCGCCGGGTAAAGTTTAGCGGCAGTGAAGACGCCTTCTTCAAAGCCTTTCCTTAATTCATCCGCGCTGATGTCATCGGTCAGGTAAGCCGTCATCAGGGGCTGAAAATCCGGATAGTCTTCAGTCGCTGCGAGAATACGCTCACGGTAGGCTCGCGCCAGCTCAACCGTTGTTACCGGAGGGTTCAAATTCGGCATAATAATCGCGCGACCATACTGTCGTGCCGTGTAACAGGCGACCTGATCCAGCATGGCTCCATCACGTAGATGCACGTGCCAGTCATCAGGTTTTGCGATAATCAGGGAATCTGTACTCATGTCTATACCAGCTTTGTAGCGCCAAAATCTGGCCGCATTATACGGGGAAACAGCGGCAAATAGCCCCCCATACAATTTTGAATTTTCCTGCTATTTATCGGTTTTCTATCGTGAATATTGATTTCAGGCATTTCGACATCTGCAAAACTTCGTGTACACTTCGCGGCCGCTGCCAGCTGGAAGCCTTGCTACTGCTGGCCTTTCATTGAATTGAACGGATACGAACATGGCTGAAAAGATTGAAGATTTAACCGTTACCTGGACCGAAGACGGCATTGATACCGTTAAGGAACTCGATAAGATCGTTCTGACAAAGGGTGCATGGTCAACGATTATTTACCGTTACCAGGACTATAACCGTGCCAAGGAAGAATACGGCCCGGACAAATACACGATCCGTCGTTATCAGAAGCGTAACGGTGTTTATCGCCAGCAATCCAAATTCAATATCTCTAGCAAGGCGCAGGCCGAATCCATTATTGAAGCTCTGCAGACATGGATTGGTGAAAGCGACGGAGAATAGCTTTTTTACGTGGTCAGCCATAAGGCTGACCACACCTCTATCTAACTCAGTTACAATGTCGGCATGTCTATCGACATTGAACAACTCAAACACTCATTAAAGGCTTCCCAAAGCCAACCCATTAATAACCCCTACCCTTCCAGCCTGTTAACAGGTGAATCGCGAGAAGCTGCAGTGCTCATTCCATTGATTCAGATTGATGGTGAATGGCGCGTGCTCTTCATCCGCCGTACAGAACACCCCAGTGACCCTCATAGCGGGCAAACGGCCTTTCCAGGGGGCATGCGCGAACCTGAAGATGACACACTCATCGATACCGCGCTTCGCGAAACTCATGAAGAAATTGGTATCCAGCCGGAGTACATAAAAGTTATCGGTTCTATGGGCTTACATATGAGTATCAGCAATGCGGTCATTACGCCCGTCGTTGGAATCGTAGACTGGCCACAGGAATTAGTACTCGATACCAGGGAAGTGGCTCATACGTTTCATGTGCCTTTAGACTGGTTGATGCAGAAAGAAAATGTCGAACTCAGACGTTATAAGCGCGGACCGAACGATGAAGAAGTGGATGTGTACTACTACGAAGAATATGAAGGGGAATTGATTTGGGGAACGACGGCAAGAATATTAGTTAGCCTTGACTGGCTCTAAATTATTTTGTTTAACGATTAGAAGTAATAAGCACATTCTTAGCTTTTTCCATATCCTCTGGGCTATCAATACCAACTCCGGTATCCAGTTCTGTAACCGCAACTTTGATCTTCTCGCCATGCCAAAGCACGCGCAGTTGTTCTAATGCTTCAATGGACTCCAACTCACAGGCTTCCATCTTTGAATACTCTCGCAAGAACTTTGCCGTATAGGCATATAAACCAATATGTCTAACATAAGCACTGCCAACTGATTGAGGTTCATCTCGATTCCATGGAATCGGCGCACGACTGAAATACATGGCATAGCCATTCTTGTCGGTAACGAGTTGCACGATATTCGGGTTATCGATATCCGTTCTATCGTTCAATGGATGTCCGAGCGTTGCCATGCCGCACTGACTATCATCGATTAATAGCTGTGCAACCTGATCCAGACACGCTGCCGGCATAAAGGGCTCATCACCTTGCAGATTCACGATGACTTCAGAATCTTCAATGCCTCGAACATCAACGACTTCGGCAAGACGCTCGGTACCGCTTTCATGTTGATCGGAAGTCATACAAACATCAGCGCCAAAATCTACAGCCGCCTGTTCGATACGCTCATCATCTGTCGCGATAATGACCTGTGTTGCAGCACTGCTCACCGCGCGTTCATAGACATGTTGCAACATTGGCTTATCTCCCAGCATTGCCAGAGGCTTGCCTGGAAATCTAGTTGAGGCATAACGAGCAGGGATGATGATTGTGTAAGCCATATCTATTCTGTATCTGTATTTTTATTTTTCGCCTTTTCTAAAAGGAGCAGTAACCGTTGCCCAAAAGCATTACCCATTGTCACGCTTGCCGGAACACACCACAAGTTGTCATTCAGAAAACGGACGCACTTCACGGCATCTTTCTCTGTCATCATGACGGGCAATTTATCATCGAACGTCATGTCACTTTCTTCATAACGGTAATGATCTGCAAAGGGATGTGGTTCGATATCCAAACCGGCTTCACGCAAGCTATTAAAAAACCGATCAGGGTAGCCAACGCCAGCAACAGCGTGAACTTTCATACTTCGAAAATCTGATAACGCTTTGGTTTCTTTAGTTAGCATATTCACCGCAAAGCGATTACTTACCGTCATGGGGTGCTCATGTCTCAATCCCTTACCATTGACGACCACCATGTCGACCTTATCCAGCCGAGATATGCGTTCACGTAGTGGCCCAGCAGGCAAACACTGACGATTACCATAGCGACGTTCACCATTCACGACAGCTACTTCAATATCACGTTGCATCGCATAGTGCTGTAAACCATCGTCAGAAATAATCACATCAATATCATGATGCTCTAGCAGTGAATCGATTACCTGAGGTCGATCGGGTCCAACGGCCATAGGACACTCAGTACGAGAAGCCAGCATCACGGGCTCATCTCCCACGGCAACATAGTCACTGTCATGCCGAACCTGTTGTGGCCACTGTTTTGCCTGACCTCCATAACCGCGACTTACCAGCCCCGGCTTATAGCCCTGTTCTTTGAGAAAATTAGCTAACCAGATAACAAGCGGTGTCTTACCACTACCACCGACCGTTATATTACCGATAACGATAACTGGAACTTTTGCTTTACGACTACGAAAGATTTTTAGGCTGTATAAAGTACGACGTATCCAGACGATTGCGCAGAACAACCAGGACACCGGGATCAGCAGATAGTATTTAGCGCCTCGATCCTCTCCATACCAATATGCTGGGGTTTCACGCATCACATTGATATCTCTAAATAAACTCGCTCAGGTAAGTGCGAGGCGCGGCAAACATTATCAAAAAACGAAATTTGCATGGTGCCAATGAGTATTCTGAGATCATATTTAACGAAGTTTCGTGCCACATGCGTAGCGTTTTAATCGAATTGCATTCGGTATAGCGCAGCATAAATACCGTTTTGATCTAGTAGCTCCTGGTGCTTACCTGATTCAACAATCTCACCATCATTCATCACAAAGATGACATCGGCTTTTTCAATCGTTGATAACCGATGTGCTATGACTAATGTTGTACGACCCTGCATGAGTTCTTCCAGGCCCGCCTGTATATATTTCTCAGACTCAGTGTCAAGAGCAGAAGTTGCTTCATCCAGAATCAGGATTGGTGCATCTTTTAATAATGCACGTGCAATCGCCAGACGTTGACGCTGTCCTCCAGATAACAAGACACCGTCTTCACCCACTTCGGTATCCAGGCCTTCAGCTAGCTTTTCAATAAATTCCCAGGCATGCGCACGCTTTGCAGCACGAACAACCTCTTCTCTATCCAGATTTTCCAGACGACCATAAGCAATATTATGTTCAATGGTGTCATTAAATAACGTGACATTCTGACCGACATAGGCAATTTGTTCTCGTAGTGATTGCCGTTCTACATCTTCGATCGCATGGCCATCGACACGAATCTCCCCATCGGTTGTTTCATAGAAACGTGGCAGCAAACTCACCAGCGTTGATTTCCCGCTACCTGACTTACCAACAAATGCCACCATGCTTCCAGGCTCAATGTTGATTGAAACTCCTTTCAATACATCTTCTTTGCCTTCGCTATAACGAAAACGCACATCGTTGTATGAAATATTACCTTCGCTTCGTGCCAGCTTTATTGTGCCTTTATCCTGCTCTGCAGCTTCATCAAGGAATTCAAATATGGTTTGCCCTGCGGCAATGCCTCGCTGCAAAACCGCATTCACTGCTGTCAGCCGTTTTATTGACGGCAATAAAACCGACATCGCAATGACATAAGCAGCAAAATCTCCGGGAGTCACCGCTTCAGGCAAGAAGCCAGAAACCACGACAAATACTGCAGCTGAAAGCACTAATGCGACAACCAACTGTATAACGGGCACGTTTAACTCATCAGTGGCAACCATCTTCATACTCTGAACACGGTTTTCCTCGACAGCCTTACGGTACTGCCGTTTTTCATAAGCCTGCCCCCCGAAGGCCTTAACGACCAGGTGACCGGTTATAGCTTCTTCGGCTACATGACTCACCTTACCCATTGAGTTTTGAATATTCTTACTGATGCGCCTTAACCGTTTGCTAATAAGTGCAACCAGCAATACAACGGCGGGAGCAATAATTAGAAAACCCAATGACAGGTAGATACTCAGATAGAACATCAATGCAATTTGAAAGATTGCCTTAATCGTATCGGAAACCAATACAGTCACAGCCTTGGTTGCCGCACCTGCTACCTGTTCCGTGTTGTAAGTCAATCGTGACAACAGGTCTCCTGTTGAAGAATGATCATAAAAACGGGTGGGTAACATCACCAGATGGTTAAACATGTCTTGCCGAATATTTGCGACAACACGTCGACCCACCCACGAGATACAATAAGCAGCGAAATAGCTCGTGATACCACGAAGAAAAAAGATCCCAATGATGGCTAATGCAAAATAAGTCGCTAATTGAGGATCAGGTTTCAGAAAGCCTTCATCCATCAATGGCTTCATCAAATAGGCAAAACCAACATCCGCCAGGCCGTTGAAAACCATAGCAACAATACCGATTAGAAAAATCTTCCAGTGCGGCAGAGAAATTTTCAACAGGCGTGTATAAACCTGCATCCCATCGCTTTTGTGTTGATCATCCTGTTCCATAGGTGGAATAGTGATTACTTTACTTCTGCAGGTTGTACGGTAGGAATTGAAATACGACTAAAACCAAGCTGCCCCGCAACATCCATTACTGTAACAACAGACTGATGTGGTGCCTGCGCATCTGCACGAATGATGAACGGTTTTTCACGATCGCTACCGGCATGTTTGATGATTGCCGCCTTGAGTGTTTCAGCCTGACGGTTCAACACGCTGGCTCGGTTAATGAAATATTCACCTTTCGCGTTGACCGTTATCTCTACAACCTTTTCTTCAACAGCTTCTTCTGAACTACTTGCCTTTGGTAAATCAACTTTAACAGCAGACTCTTTTTCAAACGTTGTAGACACCATAAAGAAGATCAGCATCAAAAACACCACATCGATCAGTGGCGTTAAATTGACATCTGGCTCTTCCTGTTTTTTCGGTCTCAGATTCATTTAGAAGGTTTCCGAATCTGCGTATCTTCTTCACGCTCACCATGAATCACTTCGACCAGCTTGAGTGCTTCTTCTTCCATACGCACGACATATTCATCGACTACGCCACGAAAGTAGCGGTAGAACATGAGTGATGGAATCGCAACCGTAAGACCTGCGGCTGTCGTAATCAGTGCTTCAGAAATACCGCCTGCTAACAGGCTAGCATCACCAACACCTGCTGTGGTGATTGTGCTGAAGACTTTAATCATACCGATCACCGTACCCAGCAGACCAAGCAATGGACTAATGGAGGCAATCGTACCGAGCGTATTCAGAAATCGTTCCAGTTCATGCACGACATGACGACCTGTCTCTTCAATCGATTCTTTCATGATTTCACGGTCATGTTGCAGGTTTACCAGACCAGCCGCCAGCACTCGCCCCAGAGCTGATCCTTTCTTCAAGCGCGTCAGGGCTTCCTGATCGAATGATTTATCTTTAAAACTCGCCCAGACATCAGCGACCAGATTTGGGGGGATGACACGCTTGCGCTGCAAGCTCCAGAAGCGTTCAGCAATAATGGCGAAAGCAACGATAGAACAGAGCAGGATTGGGATCATTACCCAGCCGCCTGCTTTCACGATTTCAAACACTCTGCACCCCTTTGTGACTCTTTATATTATGGGGGCGCATGATACTTTATTTATCCCTTCCTGACATACCACGCCAGAAGCGTTTTTGCGTCTGTCGATAGGCCTGAATCTCGGGCTTTTCACGCTGGGGATAAAAGATGAACCTGACCATACCATGCTGGTCATTACGCCATTGCTGAGTACCCTGCTGCTCATATCGCCTGATAACACCGGGTCGAGGAAAGCCAAATCGATTTCGATAGCCTACCGAATGCACGACATGCTCTGCATCCACATTGTTTACAAATACGGCAGTCGATGATGTCGCACTACCATGGTGGGGCGAAGACATCACTGTGCTTTTTAACGTCTGCCGATATTTCAGTAGTAGCTGGCGCTCAGCGGCTGACTCGATATCGCCCGTGAGCAATACAGCGTGTTGCCCATGACTCACCCTGATGACACAAGAACGGTTATTTTCGCTCGCCAATGAATAACTGAGCGGATAAAGGATTTCAAATTTCACGCCGTCCCAATTCCATTGCTGACCGGCCTGACAGTGTTCTGCCTTATACCCGAGACCAAGTTGGGACCCAGGCATAGTCGTCACTCGCTTAATTGCCATTTCAGCGGCTATCGCGTTAAAACCGCCAACATGATCTTTATCATCATGACTCAGGACAACACGATCTAGCTGCTGAATTCCTTCATGGCGCAAAAAAAAATAATACAGAACGTATCAGACCATAAAGCTTCATAAAAAATTCTTTCCCAAATCAAACATATACATCATGAAATATATCTGTATCCGATCTCATGCCGAATCGATACACACGATTATCAATTGTAGTGTCCTGTTATTACGGTACTCGTTAACACTCATACGGTACGAGGCTCTGATACGACCACTGGTCATGGGCAGGACTGTTTCATCAGTGTTGAAGGCGATAGCATCAACGACCGTTTCACTCTGGAGCAACTTTAACTGTAATTTTAGATGATTTTCACCAATTATTTTCCAGTTTATGACCTCGAAGACATCATCAAAGATCGGTTCCTGAAAATTTTGCCCCCAGGGCCCTGCAAACTGAAGGACTTCTGCGGCCTCGATGACCATCTCCTGTGCAGCGACCGGGCCATCAGAGCAGACAACCTTCTTCAAGTCACGGGCGTTGATGTGTTGCGCAACCACCTCTTTAAATCTGATTGAGAAACGCTCGTAATCCTTCTTTGCAATACTCAAACCTGCCGCCATTGCATGGCCACCAAATTTTTGGATGAGATCGGATTCGATACAAGCAATACGTAACTGAACCAAAGTGTTACGAATGCCATTACGTATTGCTCATATTGTTTACAGTAACTCCATCAGAAGAAAATTTCCAATCTCAAAACCGCCCTTAACAAAAGAACAACCACTTTGTTATCATCTTATCATTCACGTGAAATCAAACCTTTCTAATAAATCGCAAAAAGTAACACTTTTCCTTTCTATAATCTTAAAAAATGTTGTTTAAAAAAAGATATTATGTTCTTTCTAATCAGAGCCTGATCCTTTATTAAACTTCCCATGATTATCCAAGTTACTTATATAACTACAACATTTCCAAATTTCTTAAAATTTGTATAAAACGAATCAACATTATTTCCCATGTAAGTTACAACACTACCCTTTAATCCTCTTCCTAATAGTTTCCCGTTCTTATCGTGATATGCAGTTCTTGAATACAAGTAACATTGTGGAAATTTCATAAGTGATTCAAACCATTTTTCGAACGTGCTTGCAAAACAAATACAACACGTCCTTGAGTAATTTGTCCGATTTTATATCCACTAACAAGTCTATTAATCCACAAAGAATTTTCTTCTTCTAAAATGTATGATTCATCCAAACATTCCCAGTCCATTTTCGACGTAAGACCATTATCATTCTTTGTAAGATACTTTGAAGCGTTAACAACTTTATTAGCAACTTCACATAGAAGCTGGATCAAAATCATGAAACTCCATTGTAGTTTGATAAGCTAATTATAAAACTCTAATCCTACATTTCAACATTCCCAGAGTTTTGATTAATTAGTTGTGAATTATTTTTCTTCAATATTTGTAACCTTTTTCATCCACCAATCAGTTGATCCTAAACAACCAATTAAATATTTTAGTTTCCTTGGAATCGACTTGATTTTTATACAATCTTTCGAAATGCAACCATTTACCATCACCACTTACATCAAGAATAGTAACTATCGAAAATTCTTTAGAAAATTTGTCCGCAAAATAATTGCATTTTATGTCATTATTTACCCATACCGAATGTAATGAATCCTTTTATTTTAGCTCTATTGAGACTTCTATCCCTTTCTTCTTTCGATTTAAATAATCCAAAAAACATTATTTTATCAGACTCCTCATATCAGACCAGTACATATACTGACCATTGATATTAATAAACATTTTTCTGTGAATGGGTCATCCAAGTCTATTGGTTCTCCATCACTGTCCTCTTCTCTCATAAAAAATTCCATAGCATCAACGTGCTCTTGATAACATGAGTTTATAATGTCATCAATTCCATCTTTATCAAGTAATTCCATTCTACCATTGTGCTGTGATTCATCATAGTGTCTATTCATTTTTCTCCTTAATTAATACATACTGCATTTGGTTTAAATTCCTGAATCCCTTCCATAAATTCTTTAAGTTTCATTTACAACACCTACGAAATAATTGGATTAATGGATATGGAAGTTCTTCTCCCCATTTTAACTGTCTTTTTATTTTTGTTGGCATTAGCCCTAAAATCTTAGGATTTAAATATGGTTCTCGACCGGCAGTGTACCAACATCTTTCCTGTGCTATGAAATGATAAAACAAAACATATGCGTTGGCTCTCTGTGCGTATGCTTTGGTATCATTGAACAATCTATATTTTTTAATCTTACGTATTGATCCTTTTTTCATTATCAAATTCAACTTTCATAGACCTTCGGATGAATCCATTGTATTTCTTCATCACTATAATTAACATTCTTTTCGAGATAACCATTCCTACATTGCGGAACTTTCTTCTTCAGTGTTTTCTATAAGTTTTACTTTTCTTTCTCAGGATTCAGTGCTTGGTCTACATGACAAGATTCATGTACCATAGTTCCTTTCCAAGTATCATCCTTGTCGAGAGCCTGTGCATATTCAAAAGAACCATCTTCATTTTCAATAATCCATCCATTACATTTGTTATCATCCATACTGGTTCAACGCAACATAGTTAGTGGTTGAAAGAATTACTGTGGTATTTTCCTTTCCAAGAATTTTAAAAAAGTCCGCAATGAACTTATCAAAATTCTTGTCATAGGTTTTTAAAAATAATTTGATCATAAATTTTTCCTCACACCCAACTACATTGTTTCAATCACATCTTCCTAAGCAAACGTTATGCCGTCGGATCAGGACGGACTTCCTGTCCGACTTCCGTACACACTTCATCATCAACTTCATCCCAGACTCCCAGGACTTCACCGACTCATCATAGACTTCCCGACGGACTTCCTGCCAGACTTCCAGATAGACTTCCTGACGGACTTCCTGACCGTACTTCTCCGACTTCATTTTCAATTTTTTAAATTAATGTTCAAATTAATCCTTACAGATTCTTATTTCTTCAATAGTCATATCTATAACTTCCTCTTCAATTTCCCAAACACCTTCTGACCGCTTCAATGTTATCGTGTCTACTTTCGATTATACATCTTACCTGAATAGAACTGATTGTTCACTATATAAAGTTTACGCATTCAAACAGTTCAACACCCTTGAAC
>CALODD010000053.1:0-15136 GCA_942491945.1 uncultured Gammaproteobacteria bacterium
AGCCCGTTTGCCGAAGGCGCTACGCCTTCTGTGATGATCAGTCCTGCACCCGCGCGCAGACCATAATATTCAGCCATCATATCGTTGGGCACATTATCGATAGCTCTGGAGCGAGTCATCGGCGCCATTACGACACGGTTTTGTAGTGTGAAATCTCCCAACTGGTATTCATCGAATAGCTTCATGTGTCCTACTCCTAGTGATTTGGTGTTGACACTGATTCTATTATTCTCTTTACTAAACATATATGGGTTGATAACAATACCTACTATTCGTTTTAAGAATAATGTGAGTGAGATATGGATAAACTGGATGCAATGCGTAGTTTTGTCCGCGTGGTACAGACAGGAAGCTTTTCTGAGGTCGCCAGGGAGTTAGAGACCAGTCAGGCCACTATCAGTAAGCGGGTCGCAGAACTGGAGAAGCATCTCGATGCCAGGCTACTGATCAGAAGCAGTCGCAATCATACGATGACCGAGGCAGGACAAATTTATTTTGATCGATGCCTGAGTATCCTTGATAACCTGGAACAAGCTGAAGAAGAAGTGGGCACCCTCACCTCGACACCCAGAGGTAAGTTACGAATTACTGCACCCATCGATTTTGGGCGTATGTACCTGGCGCAAGGTATCAGTGAATTTCTGTACCGTTATCGTGAAATAGATATCGAACTGAAACTCGATGACAGATATGTCGGGTTTATTTCTGAAGACATCGATCTGGCCATTCGTATCGGGAAACTAGAGGACTCGTCTCTTGTTGCAACCCCAATCGGCAATAGTTCCCTAATTATTGTCACCTCACCAGAATATGTGGCGGAGCATGGTGAACCACATGATATTCAGGAGTTACAACAACATAACTGTCTTACCTTTAGCTATGCAGATAACCTTAGTAGATGGAGCTTTATACACAACGGCAAAGAGATATCTGTTCCTGTGAGTGGTAATTTCCAGTGCAACAATGGCGATACCATCACTAAGTTAATGCTTGCTAACTCGGGTATTGCAATACTTCCGGACTGGCTGGTAGCTCCATATATCAATGATGGTAGTCTTATACATATATTAGAAACGTACTCGATGCCGTTGCCAATTCATATTGTCTATCCTCAGAAAAAACACGTGCCTCTAAAGGTTCGTTGCTTTATTGATTTTTTAAAGAACCAACTTACAGGTTGAAAGTAAACAGTGGCTCTGTTCTTACAGGTCACTCTAGGTTAATGAGCTTTTATTACCCCTTGCTGCCCGATCATATCATTCATAATATCTACAAAATGAAGTTGGAAGCGTTTCAAATATTTATCGTCACGGTACGCTATTTTAGTTGTTTCCCATGGAAACAAATGACTTATATCTCTAACTTCCAGGTCGTAATCAGTGTTTTCTGTATACGTCATCATGGCGATAAGTCCGATACCTAACCCTTCCCTGACATAAGTTTTAATCACATCAGTATCGACTGCACTTAACACTATATTCGGCTGCAATGCAGCTTTTGTAATTACCGCATGAATATGATCAGATGCACTAAAACCATTGGTGTATGTAATGAGTGGATAATTGCATATATCATTAAGTGTAATTCTTTCCTTTGTCATCAGTGGATGCCCCGGCAATGTAATTAGTGCCCTATTCCAGCTATATACAGGTATAACTGACAATGATGGTTGATCTATGACTCTCTGGGTACACATCGAAAAGTCAACACGGTCATTGATTACCATTTCAACCAGTTGTTCTGGAGTACCCTGATGTATTTCAATACGTACATCTGGATACATCTTATGGAATTTGCGTAGAACATCAGGTAGCACATATCGGCTTTGAGTGTGTGTGGTACCAATACGAAGGCTTCCTTCCATATCTTCAGTATGGTTATATCCAATAGCCAATATATTATCGCGTATAGCCAATATCTGACGAGCATTATTGAGAACGAGCTTGCCACTTGAAGTAAGTCCGAAAACTTTATTGCCTTTTCGGACAAATAGTTTAGTTCCTACATGATCTTCTAACTTTGACATGCGCTGAGATACTGCGGGCTGAACAACACATAAAATGTCAGCGGCCTTAGTTACATTAAAACCTGTGTTTGCCAGCACAACTAATGAACTGAGTTGCCTAATGTCCATTCTATATTTTTATCGCTATGCCGAATTAATTGAGTATTTAGAAATCATTGAATACATTGTCACCACACAACAATTAAACAGGATGAGCACTCATTGCCCCTTTGGACTGAATGTTGATAATCCAGGGAATCCTTCAGGTCTTGGCCCTTTATTCCAAATAAACCTCCGATCAGACTCATGAATTGAGACATCGTTGATACTAGCTTCACGCCTACGCATTAAGCCATGTTCGTCGAATTCCCAGTTCTCATTACCATATGCTCGAAACCAAACACCAGCAGCATCATGATATTCGTACTGAAAGCGTACAGCTATTCTATTATCAGTGTAAGCCCAGACTTCTTTGATTAGCCGGTAATCTAGCTCACGAGCCCACTTGCGTTTCAAGAATTCGATAATTTGATCACGGCCGTTGATAAATTCAGAACGATTACGCCATTGACTATTCTCGGTATATGCCAGAGATACCTTTTGAGGATCCTGTGAATTCCAGGCGTTTTCTGCCATGCGTGCTTTTTGCGCTGCAGTTTCAGCATTAAACGGCGGTAATGGCGGTCTATCTGTCATAGATGACTCCTTTTATACACAGATTAAGTCGTTAATATTTGTGACGAAAAGCTCTGTATATACAGATTATTTTTTGCCTCCGGTATGGTGTAATTCTCTCAACCCTTCACTCCAATACTTTCCGATAATAGACATTGCACGCAAACCTTCTTGAGTTCCAGGCTTCATAGCCAATCCGATCATCCCACCTAATCCACCAGCTGCGGGTGGTGCAGTGGCCAAATCACGGGTGATCTGATGCACCGAGTCAGCTAAACTTACTAAATGACATTGCACATCTGGATGGTCTAGCATTTGTAGTAAACGCATTAACCCTTCATTACGCGTCAATCGATCCAGTAGAGTGATACCCTCACTCATTGCCGATGCCATTCGTGAAACCATGTCATCGTTCAATGCGTCTTTTGTCGCTGCGATTACTGTACCCAGTTCTATAAGCCCATCCAGATCGATATCTTGAATAGCAGTATTATTCTTTTCAACATTATCCGTCATAGCAGTTCTCCTTACAGCAGTCCACGAACACTAGTCCAATACATTTTGTTATACGATGTCTTTAACCAGTGCATTGATTTATTAGCCGCTTTCAAGTCTGGTGGATTGTTATAATCAAACATTGCATAGGTTGCTTTATCATGGCCAGCTTCAATAAAACAATATACCTTGCCATCATAATCCTTAACCGGAGTGCCTATTTTCACAATGGACGCGATGTTTTCAGCTATCACTTCAGCTTCAAAATGTGCTGCAGAACCTGTTTTACTAACCGGCAGATTAGTCGTATCACCAACTACATAAACATTTTCATAACCATTCATAAGTAGTGTATTTCGATCCGTTGGTATCCATCCATCAGTACCTAGATCATTATTCTCTATTACTTCCATACCATGATGTTCTGGGATAGAAATAAGTAAGTCATACTCGTAATCTGACCCTTCCATGCTTTTAACAACCTTGTTATCCACATCAACTTCTTCGAGATTAAATAAAGTCTCTATTTCAATACCCATGCGATCGAATTCAGGTTTCGCCCATTTCGCTACGTTCTCGATACTGTGCATTCGGTTAATTGGGTAATGGTATTTGATATTGACTTTATCTCTTATCCCACGAGTAATAAAATAATCATGCATTGAGAATATTGCTTCGACTGGTGCGATCGGACATTTGTGCGGTACGCCAACAACCATAGCGATGTTACCACCTTCGAATTCGCGTAATGCCTTAAACATCTTGATCGCACCTTCTTCAGTGTAGAATGTTTCTGCACCTTCGCTGAGACCTGGAATCTTGTTTGACATCGTACGAGATCCTGTTGCAATAACCAGAATATCGTAATTATGTGTTTTTCCACTTTGTGTGATTACTTTGTTTTTATCGAGTTCGAACTTTCTAACTGGATCTACTTCAAAACTGATACTCGATTCGAGTAAGCTACGTTGATCACGATAAAGCTCATCTGGCATCATTTGGCCAAATGCTACATACAGTAAGCCTGGCTGATACATATGTTTATCCGATGCAGATAACATCGTAATACTTGCCTTACGATGACTAATTTCCTTGGTTAGACGTCGTGCTAGATTATTGGCAATAATCGTACCACCAGTGCCGCCACCAACAATTAAAATCCTCATATCTCTCTCCTAGAACCAGGTTAACTGAGTATCATTTCTCTGCTTTCTGTATTGCATGACTAATTATTTAGCCTTGCGTACTTTTATGTGCCAAACATCACCTATTTGTTCGCTGCCAACCAGTTCATGCCCTATTTTTTCCACCCACTCAGGAACGTCTGTAGCTGTACCGCTGTCAGTAGACAGTAACTCTAGCGTGTCCCCGACGTCTGCTTGCTTCATATAGGTAATTAGCTCCATTAATGGTCCTGGGCAATAGGTGTTACATGCATCAATAATCTTTGTTTCACTCATTAGTCTTAACTCCTACCAAATATCAACAATATTAGAATGTATATGTTCTTCCAGATTCCGAGTCACTAAGAAATTTGGTTAAACCGATTGGAGATCCCAACTCATCATCAAGTTCATCTTCCGTTACTTCAAGTAAGTCCATTGCCATGGAACATGGAAGTAATTGAACATCGCCGAGCTCTGCAGCTTGTTGAAATAATGTTTTAAATGGTGGAACATTCTTTTCTTCCATCAGTTTCCCAAACTTCCCGGCTGCTGGAGCTATTTCATTACTATCCTTAACGAAATAAAGCAACGCATCCATAGAAATAAAGACATTAACTTTATATCCACAGGCTGCGCCAACCGATGCCATCATTGAAGCAACTTGTAGCTTTTCTCGGGTTCCGCCATAGCAAACAATATGAAGATCAGTTGACATAATTACCTCTCAATATAAATTTTTGAATATAATTTCTTAGTGACATGGGAACCCCTGTGAGTGACGAGTATCGTGTGCTGCATTATGTACAGCGGGGGTATTAACGAAACCAGCCGCATACATAATGACCGCACCTAAAACAAATGCTGCGATCAACTGAACCGGCTTTGAGATTGCTAATGAAACAAATGCCGACTTTGACTGTGCTGTATTTTCTACTTGCATGATCTTCTCCTTAGCTCTTAATAAAATCAGGCCGTATGAGCCTCATTGATATCTGATGAAGCCTGCGATTCATCAACAGATTTAATAATCCTTTGTACACTCCATGCTGCAACAATACCCATGACCAACCAGAACACACCGTTAGCAATGGCTGTTGCGCCTATAAATTGCTGCGCCAATTCTTCCAGCTGCACAGCGACTTCAGGTGATTGTTCCGCAAACAAAGCGCCTTCAGGATGTGGTGCGCTGATAAGATGTGGGATAACAAGAAAAACAGGTGCGACCATATGCCAGGGTGAAGGTGCAAATGCCAGACAGCCAACACCGATTGCTGTACAGATGACAGCGAATGCCCACCAAAACTGTCTCTCTGCCAGCGGCGCTGCAGCAGATAACGGGATCTCAGGGGGTAAGCCTATCGCGGGAGCCAGCCAGAATATGACATATCCAGCAAAGCCCCAGATTAATCCATGCTGCCAGTTAAACTGACTGGCAACTTTAAATTCTTTAGCAGCTAGCATTGCTGCGAGCAAAATAAGTGCGAAACCAATAGCTGTCAGCACATTTGAGATAAAGGTAAAGAGCGTCCTTTCAAAGCCATCATTTGGTGCCCATGCCTCTGCGTCCTCAGCATGATGAGATGTCCCAACAAGTGCTGCATCAGGTGCGGCTGCCTCTACTTCAAATGCTTCGGCACCAAAGATAATTGGTACAACCTGGAATCGCTGAACAACAGTTAATGCTAACCCTGCGATCAAGGCCACCAAAATTGAGTACAACACAACTTGCCGAAACATCATTCTTTAATCTCCTCTAGCTTTTTATAGTAATAATCTTTCTAACGTCTCTTAAAAATGGCCACGGCCAATAATGGCCGTAGCCCTAACCATCATCAACCAATCAATGACAAGGAAACCCCTGGGAGTGTCTAGTATCATGTGCTGCATTATGCACAGCTGCTGTATTAACAAACCCAGCGCCATAAATAATGACTGCACCTAATAACGCACAACCAATAATTTGCAATGCTCTTGATGTTGTAGCTGAAACACCTTCGAGTTTACGTTCTGTAACTACTTGTGATGCCATGATCCACTCCGATATCTATTTCTCAATGTCTTAGTCTGTAAAACAAGGGTAAAAGTTATGCATCGCCACGGTGATAACTAAACACCTTAATCATCAATGCCGCTGTACTATCCAGTGCATAACCGATACAACCGATGACCAATACCATTGCAACCAGATGATCATAGGAGAGTGTCTCCCTTGCATCTGCAATGGAATAACCCAAACCTGAAGTTACACCCAGGAACTCAGCCGGAACTAGCACAATCCACGCAACACCAATTGCCGCTCTTATACCTGTAAAGATATCAAAGGAGATTGCAGGTAGAATAATTTGCGTGAGTGTATGCCAACGACTTGCTCCCAGATTGGTTGAAACCTTAAACCAGGCTGGGTCCACTTTGGATAAACCGGCGGCTGTTGCGAATGCAATCGGCCAGACTGCCGCTATGGCTAATAGGAAAACGATTGCACCATTCCATGTCGCAAATGCAATTACTGCGATCGGCTCCCATGAGAGTGGGCTTACCATTCTGATTAACTGAAATGGCGAATTACTAAACTGACGAAACTTCTTAATTCGCCCCATCATGATACCGATTGGAATACCTATAGAGATTGCAATTGCCAACGCCACTCCCAGGCGATATCCACTCGACATCATCGCACTTGGTATCGTGCCATCGTTCCAGAGGTAAGGCAGAGCACTAAAAGTTGGACCTGGGCCAAAGTCTGCGAAGTTTGTAGTGTCTGGGTTGATGTATAACAGGTATCCACCAAGCCACCACAGAGCCCATAGTATAACCATGCCAGATACCCAATAGAACGCTCTGGTGCCGTAATTCGTCATCATACTTTTATCTACTGATGCCACGATCTATATCTCCTTAGAGGACAAATAACTCTTCACGAGTATAGGGGTCACCACTTTGCGGTACACTTGAATCTGCCTTCCATTTTGGATTTGCTTCAAGCGAGTTCCTTACAAAGTCGTAATGAACTAAATCATTGGCTACGAACTCAGGGTCGAGTTTTTTTAGAAACTCAGTATCACCGGTCAATACAGAATCTTTGAGATACTCGACATTAAGCTTGGTTGCAGATGGGTATGGCCAAGCTTGAAAATTAATTCGATCCTGGCCCCATTCGGTATGCTTAATAGCATGAGGGTTTTTATAGTATGCAGCGTCGTAGAACATCATGGCTCGCTGTACGACTTTCTTAGGGAATGGATAATATTTCTTACCATCACGTGACAGAATCTCTGACATCTCTTCACGGTTTTCGCTAATGTAGATTTGCGCCTCAATGATCGCATGATGCACACCTTGCGCCCAAGCAGCTCGGTCTGGATCCATTACATCTTCTTCATGCATCGCTACGACACAGCACGGGTGCCCTTTCCAAATATCACCCGTAAAACGAAGTATTTTCCCCCCTGCTTTAGCTTCCCCCATGGCAGCAAATGGCTCTGCCACACAATAAGCATCAATAGATTTTGCGGCTAAAGCTGGTGGCATCGATGGTGGCTGTAATACTATAAGATTGCATTCATTAGAGGCTAGTTTTGCCTCTTGCGGACGAATGACTGGTGTAATTCCGGCCGAGCGCATTAATTTTTGAGCAATTATATTATGGTTGGAATACCAGTTAGGAACTGCAAACTGTTTACCACCAAGGTCAGCGGCCGTTTTTATTCCAGTATGTTTACCAGCAACTATCGCCGAACCGTTAGTATGATCCCAGGCTGTAACTTTTACTGGATAGTTAGTGTTATAGCGCATAGCGACAGGGATTGGAGCCAATAAATGCGTTAAATTAAAACGATGGGCTGAGAATGCTTCAACCAGCGGAGACCACCCCCTTATTAATGTTGGCGGGACCGAATCTATTCCTTGTTTCTTAAAGAACCCCATTTCATGTGCAGTCAGCAATGCGGCTGCATCAGTGATTGGGATATAACCTAGACGTATTACGGGGTCCCATTTCTTGTCTTTTGCAGCTAAAGCAGAATATGGGACTGCTGATGCTGCAGCAGCGGCTATGCTTGACTTTAGAAAATCTCGGCGTGTAACACCACTACCTAAAACACCATTAAATAATGGATCAGATTCCAACACTAAGTTTGGATCTTGTACACCATCACCATGCTGTCTATGTATGTTTTTCATGTTCTCTCCAATATTGAATTGTGAATATGTTTATAGAATAATTATTAGGATCTAAATCTAAACCGTTACACTTTGTCTTGTTGGCATTGATGCACCTTCAAAGATCTCCATCAATTCTTTTCTATACTGTTGAACTTCAGGATCTTCACGATCTCGCGGATCAGGTAGATCAATTGTCATGTCATGCATAATTTTTCCTGGCGATCCTGCCATTACCAATGCACGATCAGCCATTAATACAGCTTCATCAATATCATGTGTAACCATCACCAGATTGATACCTAGCTCCTTTGATATCTCGCGCACATCTCGTTGAAGACTGGCTCTAGTAAATGCATCAAGTGCAGAAAATGGCTCATCAAGGAGTAGCATTTCTGGTTCCATGACTAATGACCGTGCTAATGCGACACGCTGTTGCTGACCTCCGGATAAATCCTGAGTATTCTTTTGCGCATATTCATCTAGGTGAACTAAGCTAATGGCCTCTTGTACTCGGTCACGTATTTTCTCTTTAGGCCATTTGGCAAACTTAAGCCCAATACCAACATTTCGTTCAACCGTCATCCATGGGAATAGATGCGGGGCCTGAAACATCATCACCCATTTTGGGCATGGCTCTTTAACATCTACTCCATCAAGTTGAAGCTTGCCTGTATAGCCATGCAACAAACCTGCAACCATGTGTAACAAGGTTGATTTACCGCACCCCGATCGGCCAATAATAATTAATGACTCGCCTGGTCCCGCCTCAATATTTATGTCTTCAAAAGTTAGCGGGCTGCTCGGCGTGTAACGGTGTGTTAAGTTCTCAATATTTATATGTGTACCTCGAATAGACATTACCGCTCCTCCTTTTGTCGTATCTTCAATTTATTGTCCTTCCCGCTTCTAATCACTATCACACTGTTTATGATTAGATTTTGCATTGGCCATTCTCGTTATGACCGTGGCCATGTCCATCTGTGGAAAAATCAACAAACGTAACTCCTTTCTCGGGTGAGTAAGTGTCTTCACTCATATTTAGACGTTTGCTGACTTTCTCCATATGAGAAGCCAGTTCACCTTCAGATACAATGCCGCGACGTATTATCGTATGAGCTAGAGCCAGTAGTTGGTTTTCAGGGAAAGGTACGTCAGCATAGAGTTCTTTCACTAGCTGATCTTCTTCCCAACGACGCTCAACAGCATCAACCTTCTCGTTTGAAAGCTCTTCACGCTCTTCAACCGGACGACATATATTGAATGGACTCATGTAACCGTCGGCTAAATTATCGCAAGTACTTTCCATATTAATCCGCCAGGGAGGATCTGGATTATCAACGCCATACTCCTCCCTAAGCTCATTCCAGACTTTGCCTTCATTCTTGATTTTCTCTAGTAAATCAACTGGCGATGTATCCAGATTGCGACTGGACATTTCATCATCTAGCTCAATGTAGTCAGGATTAATTTCAGTCATTGGATATCCTCAATTATTAGCTAGTGGCTGTAAGGGTTTGCCGCTGGACGTATAGGCCGATCACCATTGGTCGTCACTCCTGGTTTCGGAACAGATACACCTATCAGACAATCACGCGTGACGATTTCAGTCAGCTGATCCTCTGTCCAGCCCTCAGTACCCTCAGGACGTAATGGCATAACAATCATCCGTGACTTCTGGTTCGAATCGACCACACGAACTTCAACATCATCAGAAATCTGCAATCCAAACTCGCCCAGCACCTGACGCGGCCAACGGACAATACGACGGCGATAGTTCGGTGTGCGATACCACTCAGGTGACTGTCCCAGAATTGGGCGTGGGTAACAGGAACATAATGTACACACGACGACGTGCTTGACCTCAGGCGTATCGATCATCACTCGAAAATTACAGTAGTCACTGGGCGTACCGAAGTGAGTTGGCATCGTATTGACCCAGTCGATACCTACTTCCAGACTGGCCTTAACGGGATCTTCAGCTACTAGCTTTTTAAATTCGGGATCAAGCCAGGCCTTTGCGACAAGACGAGCCGCAGGTGTTGGACCCAGTGTGTGCATGTACTCAGTCCATCTGTCATGATCGTTCTGGGTAAACAGACCTTTCTCAATCGCCAGTTCTCTAACGGCTAATTCAAGCACTTCAAATTCACTCACCTCATCGACCATAGGCGCCGATGTATGACGGTGTTCATGTTTGTCATCAGACATTATTTGTTCCTCTCTATATTCGTAAGTTGTTCTCGTTTACTAATTACCTCAAGCGAGCTATACAGCTGCGAGATAATGTTCTGGGATTTCCGTCTCGACGGTATCCTGAGAAAAATGATTGTGATAATCAGGCCAAAGGTCAGTCATCTTGAATGCGATGCTGTAGAACCATTCGACATTCTCTGTGTTATCCCATGACTCATCCTCGGCAGCTGGACTTTCGTAAACAAGCTCAGTAACCACACCCTCAGCACCTCGGATATAACCTTGGGTTCGAGTGTAAAAAATATCCGGAAGATCACGAATAAGTACATGATCACCAACTTTATATTTTGCGGACGGCGCTTCACCGGCGAAGCATTGAGGGTCGCCAATTCCGGTGGCTTTCTTGACATGATGTTCTCTATCGTAGTGTGGTTTATTACTCATATAGAACGCCCTCTAATTTCATCTACTTTTTCATGAAGTTCAGTTAAAGTGATGTACTGTTTGTCCACCAGGATCTTGGCAGCAGTCATTAACCAGCGACCGTAATATGGCATGCCAAGGTAAATGGTCTCACCTATCTCAGAATTCTGACGACGACGTCTTTCTTCAGCATTCCAAACACCACGCCACGCCATCACTTCACAAGTAACAAATGTATTGTGCTCCCATACCTCTTCTTCTTTTTCTTCCCAAGTAATTGGGATATCAGGCTCGCCACCGACATCGTGCGGTGATCGTGTGTATGCACGAAAGAGTGCGTTACTAATCATGTCAGGCGACGGTGCATGCGTTTCCTGATGCAACGCGGGCTGCATTTGTTTACAGATGTCCAGGTGACGATGGACTTTATCTCGAGTACTGGTACTCATGGTTTATATACTCCTTTGTTTAACGATTGCTCTTAACCAAACGCGTTTTATTTCTATATATATTTCATGTGACGTAGTCTAGAATCTATGTACTATTAGTCAAAGTTCGATATACGATTGAATCCATAGGCTATTGCTATAGCAAATAACATACATAGGAATTACTAATGAAAAGAGGAATGTTTTTCCCTAAGCCATTGCAATACTTGATTGCGATTGCAAAATATGGGAGCTATACAAAGGCAGCAGATGCCTTGCACGTTTCTCAACCTACGCTTTCACAACAAATAAAGCTTCTGGAAGACTCCTTAAACACTCCACTGTTTATTCGATCAGGACGTAATGTTCATTTGACAGATGCTGGAGAGATATTCGTCAAACATGCTAAAAATGCGTACTTTGAAGTTGACTCGGGCCTTAGAGCAATAGAAGACGTTCAAAGCTTGACTAAGGGCACGCTTAGGATTGGCTGGACTCCTATTACTGACTTTCTTACAAGTTCTTTACTAAGGTGTTTTTCTATGAAGTATCCTGGAATCACCCTTAGCACTATGGATATGCCCGCAGATGAGATAGAAACGGCTCTCTTAGAAGACAGTATAGATATTGGTATTACGTTCTGCCCAGAGGAACGTTCTGATATTGAAATACAAGGGGTAACACGAAATATTCTTTTTGTAGAATCGTTATGCTATGCATTATCTGTAAATCATTCATCTAAGGGCAAAGAATCTATAACTAGGTCTGAACTTCAGAATTCTTCATTAGTATTACTCAATACTAACTTCTCACTCCGTCATAGTTTTGATCGCTACTGCCTAGATCAATATATTGTTCCCACAATCTCGATCGAGACTGACTCTCTTAGCTTCATTATCGACATGGTTAAAAAAACCAATTACTCGACGATACTACCTAGAAATATTATTGAATACACAGATGGAATCCGAGCTTACGAAGTTACACCCAGACTACCTAAGCACACAATAACAATGTTATCGAAAAGTTCGGGGTATATTAGCCCTGCATCTCAGGCATTTAAAGGCATTGCCCTAGATTGGTCTAATAGCTAGAATAAGACAACACAACCATCGTATAAAGTTATTATATATTTCTCAATCTGCCTATAATCTTCAAGGACTAAAGCGCCGGATATACAGGGCATATTAGGAGACGATCAACATCAACTAAGAAGCTGTTTCCAGTAAAACAAGTGTCAACATTTATATACATGGAAGAGTAATGACTACTCTAGAACCATAGATACAACGCCCCATATCCCTAGCACAAACAATACAGTAATTATAAGTCCCATAATAATGAAATTCTCTGCCTTACCATACTTGAAATCTCTTTCTCTATTACGATCGCTTTGAACACCGAATGCTGCAGCCAGAACACTTAAAGCGACACCCCATATTGTTGATTCTTTGTTTTCTTTATACATAACATTGTTTCCGTATCCGGCACCGAACATAGCGTGTATCTCATACTTAATTCATAGTTACAATACAAACATATCATCATTAACTATATGAATAGTAATTGAATGACGCCATGAAACTTTAATATATTTACGCTCACTATAAAAAAGAAGGGGCGATTATACGCCCCTTCACGGGGGACGAGGAGGAAGGAATGGAGAGCATACTGCAAGTAATGATTAAATCTACTTGTTTTGAAACAACCTTACTAAATACTCCTCCACTTAAATGTACAACAATAGTATATATTTGATAAATTGCTATTCTGAATAGGTATTATAGGTTATCCCTATTTCAAGGTATTTCTATGACACTGTTCATTGTCTACTAGGTATTATATGTTGCATATAGTTTATATACTATCGTGCCTTTATAAGTATTTATAGTTATTGATGAGCCAGTATGAAAGAATAATTACGTAATCGCTTAGCTCCAGTAATATTCAGCGAGGCAGTGCCTGACTGTATTCGTACTGATTTGAAATAGCTTCTTTCCTATGTCAGTCCCCAGAGGTTTATACGGCGATGGACCGTTTGTCTCGCAATTAATAGTTTCTTGTCTGTCTTTCTATATCCAGAAAGTGCTCTATTTAACATCTTATGAACGCGTCTATGATTGGCACGTAACCTTCCCTGAGTGTCATCATATTTTATCATTCAGACGACCAAGTCAGCTCATTGTTCGTTTTCAGTATTTGATAGACAGACCCAAGTACGAGATGACGCTTAACTATCGGGTTCTCCCAATCGATAACGAGCTTACGGAATGAAAAAATACTAGTCAACTTGTTCTGACGTATAAATTAGACTTTGGGAACACGTTCTTGAGATGTTGTATTTATGTATCGCGTTCTCACCAATTCGCTGCAAGATAGCGTAAAGACACTACATAATTACGTGCGTTTAATTAGTATGAATAATGTCACTATTCATTACTATATAAGCATATATACGATTATGACCATAATATATTTGAATGGCGTAACCTCTTGAATATGAGCTTCCTTGGTCTATCGTTATATACCCAGGGAGCAGATAATGGGTGTCCTATGAGGCTTAATCCACCGGTCGTCAAAAACGATTCATTGGAACCAGCACAAATTAGAACCAATATTGATTTCAAGACAGCTATCAACTTCTATCAGCGATTTTTAATCAAAGCACCGGAGTTATGCGAGTTTCATTCACTGGCCGAGCTGTATTTTGCTGGGCTATGTGAAGGAGATCCACATGTGATCAGATATGTAATACACCCTTATCGGTTCTGGATCGGTCGACGACGTTATATCCCAGATATACATGTAGTACGCGATGATCGTCGACGGCAAGTTTTTGAGATCCGAGAGAATAAAGCATTTGATGAAGGCCAAAAGATGCTCTGACCCAATATCTGGATCAATATCAGCACGACTTTGTGGTCATTGATAATAATGATGTGTATGCACGTGAGGTTGAAGCTGAGAACTGGCTTCGCATTCTGACAACCTTATATCAGGCACGCGATCTCATCACTGATCAGGCCGAGATACGGTTACTTAACAAACTGGCATTACACGGATCCTTACTCCTGGGTGATGTGGTTGACCCGGGTGATCGTGAAGCCAGTTTTACGGCGGAATTGGCCTTATTGCGTTTACTCCATTGCGGGAAAGTCAGTGCGGATCTGATGTGCGAGTGTTTAAACTTTGATACCGAGATTCGTTTATGCGCATAACATGGCGACAACGATTAAACGAAACCCGCAATGGCATAATTACGAAAAACTGGCCACGCATGCGTGCATCTGACCGTCTCTCAACTGATTGACGCAAAGGGTATTTGAGGAACGATACAGAGTGTCACACGGGTTCTAGTTGGTGAACGTCTCACGCACATCTCAGTAGATTTTCAGCTCGACCCATCTCGCATCACCCAGATTATGAACCGATGCCTGGGGGTGATAGTAAACAGGTGCCTGCGCTGACCAAAGCCTTGATCCCGCATCGCGTCACCACAACAAAGCAGCGCAGCGCTGAACTGCCGAATTCAACAGATATGAAAGGGTCGAGCTGTGCATTCAAAGAACTCCTCGAAATCGTGCCCCAAC
>CALODD010000054.1:0-5825 GCA_942491945.1 uncultured Gammaproteobacteria bacterium
GACCATGACGCAGATCGGCATGGAATTACAGGATTACTTCGCACCTTATCTGGAACATGAACCCGAACAGTTTGATAGCCGCGAAACTACAATCCCGGCAATGGCATATTTCAACCTGAGCATTGAAGCATCACGTATCCGCATCATCACGCAGCCGAAGGATCCATCACATATCAAACCATTGATGGATGCCATCCGTAATAAATATAAAACCTATCCCGCTATGCGCAGCTTTGTCACTCGCGGTTCCATTATTACCAGCAATAGCGGCGGAACTCGCAGTGTCACTTTAGATATCTCTGGACCATCGCTGAGTGAAATCTTTGATGTTGCAAAAACCATCGATGGCCGCGCCAAGGAAGTATTTGATAAACCGCGTGTACGTGCACGCCCTTCAACACTCACACTGACGCAACCCATGGTCGAAGTTAAACCACGCTGGAATCGCATGAGCGAAATCGGTATGAATGCCAACGATCTCGGCTTTACCGTGTCCGCCATGACAGATGGAGCTTTCGTCGATGAGTTCTTTTATAACGACGACAAAATCGATATCTATCTCTATAACGATACCGAGCAACGCGCGGATCTCGATGATCTGAATAGCATGACGGTATACACACCCGGCGGCGCTATTCTGCCGCTCTCCTCTATTGCAGAAATAATCGAAACCGTCGACACTAACAGCATCCGCCGAGTCGATGGTCGTCGCACCGTAACACTGAATATCATTCCGCCCGACAACATTGCATTAGAGACCGGCGTGCAAACCGTCCGTAGCGAAGTTATTCAGCACCTGAAAGAAAGTGGTGAAATTCCTGAGAATATCAATGTCGCTATTACCGGTGCCAGCAATCAGCTCGACGCCACACGCGAATCACTTAGCGCCAACTATGCCGTCGCGCTGATTATTATTTATCTATTGCTGGTATCGATCTTCACCCACTGGGGTTACCCACTGCTCATCATGACCAGCATCCCACTAGGCATTGCCAGCGGCATTGTCGGGCTATGGGTATTCAATCTGTTTGGACTCGCGTTTGATGTATCCCAGTCCTTCGACATGATCACCATGCTTGGATTTTTAATCCTGATGGGAACGGTAGTGAACAACCCTATTCTGATCGTGCATCAGGCGATGGGGAATGTTCGCGAAGGACTGGAAGCGCAGAAAGCCGTCATCGATGCCGTCCGGTTACGCTTACGTCCTATCGCAATGTCCACCCTCACTACGATCTTTGGCCTGGCGCCACTGGTTTTCCTGCCGGGTGAGGGTACGGAACTTTATCGCGGGGTTGGTGTAATTGTATTATCTGGTTTACTGGGTACAGCAATCATTACACTAACATTTCTGCCTGCATTAACCCTGCTCTTTCTAAAACGTAAAACCGCAGTTTAGCGTTTAACCGCGTGATAGAATCGCGCGCCATGAAACTCGACGACCTGCCACAGCTGGATGACTACGCGGCGCTATTCCTGAATGACGTGCCGATGATGGACGTGCGTGCGCCTGTAGAGTTCGATCAGGGTGCTTTCCCTCATACCAAAAACTTGCCCCTGATGAACGATGAGGATCGCCATGAGATTGGTATCGTATACAAGGAACAAGGTCAAGATGCCGCTGTTGAAATGGGCCTGGAACGTGTCAGCGGGGATATAAAGGCAGAGCGTGTTAGCAACTGGAAATCATTCACCGAACAACACCCAGAGGGCGTGTTGTACTGCTTTCGCGGCGGCATGCGATCGAAGATTTCGCAACAGTGGATCTATGATAAAACCGGTGTGCAATACCCACGGGTTAAAGGCGGCTATAAAGCCATGCGCCGGTTTTTGATTGATTACATCGAAGACAGCGTCAATCACATCAAACCAATAATTCTTGGTGGCCGTACCGGCACGGGTAAAACTGTCCTGTTACAAAAACTCAAACATATGATTGATCTGGAGGGTTTATATAACCACCGCGGTTCAGTCTTTGGTATTCACGCGACTCCACAACCGACACAGATTGATGCCGAGAACACTCTGGCTATCGAATTACTCAAACTGCGACATGAGGGTATTAACACCATCGTATTTGAAGACGAGTCTGCCAATATTGGCTCGAGGCGCATTCCAGAAAACCTGTACGCCTCAATGAAAGAATCGCCTACCGTCTTGCTTGACGCCACGCCAGACGAACGTGTCGATGTGACGTTTGATGAGTACATCACCAATGCCCTTGCTGAGTACCAGATACTATACGGCACTGAGGATGGCTTTCAGAAATGGGCAGACTATCTGCTCAACTCCATCGATAAGATTCAAAGACGCCTAGGCGGTGCTCGTCATCAGGAACTACATTCCATCATGACAAGTGCCATCAAGCAGCATAGGGAACAAGACGAGACCTTAGCTCATCGAGAGTGGATTCATAGCCTGCTGATCGATTACTACGACCCGATGTATGACTATCAGCTCAGCAAGAAACAGGATCGAGTTATATTCAAAGGTACGCCTGCTGAAATTCAGGATTACCTAAAGAGTGAATACAATCTGGTTTAATTACTGAGCTATAGCCTGTAATTTATTTGAACAGGCCACCGAGCAACTTTCCAAACAAACTTTTTTCTCCACCTGCTGCTCTGCTACCGGCTTAACTCCTGTTGTCTGTGGCGGATGGGCAGCACTAAAATCTGACTGACGCTTTTCTTCCTTTTCAATAAGCTGCTGTTCTATTGAGGCTCTAACCTCTTCGGCAAAGGCCAGTTCACTTTCAGATTCTTCTAGTGTCTCCAGTAATCGTTGTTCGGTCGTGTCTTTTTGCTCCTCGATTCGCTGTTTGAGTTTTTTATTAAAGTCGGAGTTACCGCGGCGTTTTTCGGCAGCTGTATTTAAAATCTCATTGAGACGAGA
This sequence comes from uncultured Gammaproteobacteria bacterium, assembly GCA_942491945.1. GTDB lineage: Bacteria > Pseudomonadota > Gammaproteobacteria > JAJDYQ01 > JAJDYQ01 > JAJDYQ01. The sequence continues at coordinate 2,896 of CALODD010000054.1, forward strand.
AAATGTCTTATCGAGAAAGTCGTGGTAATCCTCAATGTCTTTCGACGTAAACACTTCATTAAACTGGTTTTCAGAATGCAGTAGAAACAACTGGGTCAGCATCTCCTTCACCCAGTTTGCTGGGTCGTGTATTTTTACCCCCTTGACTCCCAGGCGTTCAAAGACTTTATATTCTTTGGAATTGAATTTATCTGTTGCAGAAGCGTTATCGTAGACAGCAAAGAATTGATCGAGCCAGTATTCGAAATTGGAATCATGCAATACAACGTCCATGCGCATGCGCCGCTTCTTATATCTATCGTACATATCATCGGCCGTATAAAATAACTTCCTAGCCAACATAGGCACTATGATTTCACGTATCTTGAGCATACGTTGACGGGCAAAGGCGTAATACTTACGAAAATGCAGTCCATAAGGTTCAGTTACCCAGTGATGCAGAGCAATATTCGACTGACAAAGCTTATAAACTTCTTCGAACTCACGTGTTATCTCCTGCTCTTTGCGTGCCTTCTCTGCAGGCGACATAACATCAACTGTATGGCGTAGATATTCACGCATGGCGGCAAGACAACGGTCATCATCTGACTCAGTCGCATTAATATTAAACAGAGCATCGAATACTTTACGTCCTTCACGATTAATATAGATACGCGCCTTAACTCGCAGCATATTGAGTATGTCGACACGGCTATCTGTATTATTCATTAATGCCAGCAGTGTCGTTGCGTATTCAGATTGCAGTATTTCAGCAATATAACCCTCATAACGATCCACCACTTCCTGAATACCCTGAAACAATAAGCCAGAGTGATCTCTTTGATGTGCAATGGTTAATACTTTCTTAAAGAACGGCTGTAGATGTGATCGCCGTGCGTCCATATCAAATGGAGCGACGTTCAATTGACCGCCTTTACCAAACAGAGGAATACGTTCAATTCCTGCCACATCCTGCCCAACTTCAACAGCACCATAGTGAAAACTGATATCATCGAAGGTTAGCAGGACATCATTGAGGATCTGTGTATAACGTTCGATGTCGTAATAAAAGTACAGATAATTTAGCAACACCTGATCCAGGCGATCATTGTAACGGTCGTGGACCTGCTTAAATTCACAGCTTAGATGCTGAGGCGGTATGATGTCAGCCAGCTCTTCTGGTGGATTCTCCTGTTGATCGGCAACCGCTTCAAGCGTTGCTAGCCATTTGAATATCATGTCATAGCGCGTATCGAGCGAACGCTCTAACCTGACAATACAATTAAAGGATTGCAGAAACTTTTGAGTTTCAGGCTTGCTTAGATATTCATTATCATAGATTTTCTGCAAGTACCGATCCATCTCAGACAAGGCGGTCTCGCTTAAATACACTTTATCCTCAAGCTGTCGCTCTGCCTGATTTACTCGAGGGTCGAGCATGGTCAGTTCATGCAGGATATTGCCAACAACCACACCCATCATACTTTCATCTTTAGCAATGTATTCACGACCACGCTTATCGCGCTCGACCTTACTCCGCGTCATCTTCACAATGTCGTAGATCACGGTCTGACCGTAATAAGGATTCGTAAACAATGGGCCTTCTACCAAACGCTGCAGGCGCTCGTTAATCACAGACATTAGTAGTTCAAGTCTTGCTTTAACTTTTCCGACATTCTGATCAAGTCGTTCAGGCAATATTTTTCCAAGATGCATACGCGCCAGTTTTACTTGCTCAGTTAAATCCTGTTCATTGAGTAGTATTTCTTCTTCGAGCTGCGTATGCCCGCCGTACTTCATATACTCGCGCAGTGTTTCAATTCCGCTTGTACTCAAATAACGCTGCAATAGTTTTTTAATATGCTGCAGTTTTTCCTGATACCGAACCAGCTGTTCCGTCTCATCTTCCCCTGGAAAATGCAGGTCGTTATAAAATATCGCTATAAGGCGATCCCCTGCTTTGTATTCACCCTGGAAATAATCCATCACCATCATGAAATCACCGAGGCGACCGTAGCAGCGCTTAAACACTTCGTATGTACTTTCAGAAAGCTCGGGGACTTTTAGCTTAAATGCACTACTGGAATCCGGTTCTTCATATTCCAGTGTATCGATATGTTGAGGATTGGTCTGTTGTTCAGTCTTTAGCGCATCCGTAGCCTCGGCCAAAGTCTGAGCATATTCAACCTCATCGATATTGGCGACAACTGTCTCAATTAAATCCTGATTGACTAATGTCGCCTGTGAGTCATTCGAAATCATCTGACAACCTGTTACCGTATCCATTTAAACTATGGATCATTCTATCGACAGGTATTACTGGATAATTTGATGTGGTTCTAACTTCGTTTTTTTACCGTGACCGTTCGTCGGGTATATTGATGATTCAATCCAGAACTAACGCTGAATTGTTAAGTGCGTCACGTTTTACAATCTAATGCCTGAGAGCTATAAACCTAGTCTGATTCCAGTGACCTTGTGATATCAGCGTACTGATCAAACGTTTCTTTTTCGATTGCCGGATTGGCATTCTTCATAAAGCGTTTAATCTCTTCGAGTGCTTCTTCATAGCGTTCGAGCTTCCAGAGTGTATTAAACAATGCAATCGATACCTGTCCAGTAGTTGGTGCTAACAGAACCAGGCGTTCAAAGACCATCTCTGCTTCGGTGTACTTCTCAGTGGTAAAATAAGAACCACCCAGTATCATTAAAGCCGCTGTGTTATCCGGTTCATCCTTGAGGATCTCCAGCAATACCATACGTGACTGATCATGGTGCCCTGCCTCTATTAGGCTTCGGGCTTTCTGTAAACTTTGTTCGACTGACATACTAATGACTCGTAGCGGTTAATTACTGACTGCGCCGAGACGGCGACGGTAGTTTTGTGCTTCGTCAGGATTATTCGGTGCAATGGTATCAATCAGTTTAATGATCATTTCTTTTGCTGCACC
>CALODD010000055.1:0-18057 GCA_942491945.1 uncultured Gammaproteobacteria bacterium
TGTAAGTCTGGTTCGAATGATGAGCCTGATACCCAGTTTCTGTTCGGTATGATTCAGGACAGCAATAGTAGTGAACGAATCTTCCGCGCTGAGGGCAGTCGTCGTATCGGTTCTAACCTTAAACTTAGTATCGAAGCGCAGTTTTTCTCTAATATTGCTCCAACATCGAATTTCTCAGTGTTTAACCGGGAAGACGTCATACAGGCGGAACTCGCCTATTATTTCTAGCGGTTTCATCAACAGGTAGCACCGGTTAAAATAGCCCCATGAGTGGAATTAGCCAGATCCAGATGAGTTTTGTCCCCATAGAAGATCGTATTTTATTGCGTCTGAATACGGTGGACTCGCAAGGCTTTGCCTTTTTGATGACACGCCGCTATGTGAAGCTGTTATGGCCGGTATTGCTCAAAATGCTGGCTAATGACCAACAGATAACTGTGCAGCAGTCTGAACAGGCAAAAAAGGAAGTCCTGTCTTTTAAACATCAGCAGGCTGCGCAGCAGATGGACTACAGCCAGGAGTATAAAGACGATAATACGCAGCAGCCCCTGGGGAATGATCCTGTTCTGTTATCTAAAATTGCAGCCAAACAGGCACCTGACGGTAAACAGATTCTGTCGATCCAGCCTGAAGAAGGCCAGGGCATTGATCTCACACTAGACCAGAATCTATTACATTCGATCTGCAAATTACTGCAGGACACAGTCAGTAAAGCAGAGTGGGATATTGATCTTAGTCAGAGCCTGGCATCCCCAGGCATGGATGCGGAAGCGCCACCAGAAGGCAGGGCACTCAATTAATGAACTGGATATGGGGTGGCCTAATCCTCATCAGCATTGTCTTTGCTACCGCCTCTGATCTCTACGATGAACTGAATGACGTTCATCTCAATTCTAAACAATATACTGTTCATGTAGATAAATTTGCGTCTAATCCCCCAGAACATGGCCAGCCGATCAGCCTAAATCTTAAACAGAGCAATGTGACTCTGAAAGGTCGTTACCAGATTCATAACGACAAACAGCAAATTAGAATAGAGCATAACCCCGAATTAAACGAACATTGGCAAAGCCGCTTCAATGAAAATAAAGAGCCAGTAACGGTAGACGTTGTTGAGCATCAGGAAAGACAATTACAAATCAGACTGCCAGAAGTACGCTGGCAGAAGCTCAACAATATGATGCAGGCTGGTTTCGATATGGCTGAGTTCGCCGCAAAGCTAGCGCTCGGTTTAATCGGGTTGATGGCGCTTTGGCTAGGTCTGATGAAGATTGCCGAAAAGAGCGGATTGATTGATGGTCTGGTGCGTTTAGTGCGTCCCGTATTGAAACATATCTTTCCTGATGTTCCCGAAGATCATCCTGCCATGGGCGCGATTAGCCTGAATCTATCGGCCAATATTCTGGGACTCGGTAATGCGGCCACACCCATGGGTATTAAAGCCATGCAATATCTGCAGGAACTGAATGAAGAGAAAGATACCGCTTCGGATAGCATGTGTATGTTCCTCGCACTGAATACCTCCAGTGTGCAGCTGTTACCACCAGTTACCGTGATTGCCTTATTAGGCGTCCATGCCAGCGGTCTGTTCCTGAGTATCTTTCTGGCGACCCTGTGTTCGACCATAGTTGCCTTCCTCTCAGCTCGCTGGTTTGCACGGCGTAGCCGACGACAAATGAGTCAGGAGGCGGTATGAATACCTTTGGTATCGTCATCTTGCCGCTGTTGATTGCCTTTATCGTCGCCTGGGGTATGTGGCGTCGTGTGCCGGTGTACGAAGAATTCGTCGAAGGTGCGAAAGAGGGCTTTGATGTCGCTGTAAGAATTATTCCGTATCTAGTCGCCATTCTGTTCGCGATTGCCTTATTCCGTGCCAGCGGTGCGATGGATGCGTTCTTTGCGCTATTTGGTGGCTTGTTTGATTGGGTGGGTTTCCCGAAAGAACTGCTACCAATGGCGATTACCCGCCCCCTGACCGGCAGTGGCTCAGTCGGCATTCTGGCCGATATGGTCAATACTTATGGTGAAGATGCACTGGTGGTGAAAATGGCAGCTACACTATTCGGCTCCACCGAAACCACGTTCTATGTGCTGGCCGTTTACTTTGGCGCTGTATCCATCCGTCGTACCCGATACGCTATACAGGTCGGGCTATTGGCAGATATGACCGGTGCCATCGCAGCGGTCATCTTCTGTAATCTTCTATTTACGTAATTCCCTCTGTCACAGAGGCACGGAGACGCAGAGTAAGCTATTGCGTCATAGCGGCGCAGGCCGGTATCCAGAAATTTAATATTCTAGATGTCTTTGTATCGTCTGGATGCAGGATCAGGTTCGGCATGACAGAAGCATGCTGTCGAGTATGTACAAACTCCGTCATACCGGCACATGCCGGTATCCATGCCAACGAACTTTCACAACTTTAACGTTATTGTCTAACTTATTGTTTTCTCAGTGACTCTTCATTTCCGTGACAAAACACATTAATTACCTCGACAGAGGTATTTAGCTCTATAGACAGTCTTCTTAGACTCTCCCCATCTTAATTTATCGACTCACGCATTATGTCTGAAGCCGTAGAAAACCTGTCTCATCAGGAAATTATGAAATCCATCATCCAGCGTGTCGCCACCGGGCCACATCTGAGTAAGGACATCTCATTCGAAGAAGCCCGTGCCGGCATGCGCGGTGTCCTCAGTGGTGAAATTAGTCCAGTACAGTCAGCCATCTTCCTGATCGCGCTACGAATGAAGCGTGAAACCGAAGAAGAAAATGCCGGCATTCTGCAGGGCATTATGGATGTCGCCGGTCATGTCGTGGCTGATGTCGATGAAGTACTGGATATCTCAGACCCATACGATGGCTGGAATCGTGGTCTACCAGTTGCAGCCTTCCTGCCCGCAGTGATGGCCTCAGTCGGTGTACCCAGCATTTCACATGGACTGGAAACCGTTGGCCCAAAATACGGTGCAACGCATCATATGGTACTGCGTGAAGCGGGCAAGAAAGTCGATATGACACCACAGGAAGCTGCGGATCAGATCGCTAACCCGGATATAGGCTGGGCTTACCTGGATCAGTCAATTTACTGCCCGACACTGCATGGTATGTATGACTTTCGGAAAGAAATCATTAAACGTACTGTGATAACCACAGTTGAAGTTCTTGTCGGTCCAGTACGTGGTCGTAACAAGACGCACATGATGACCGGCTATGTACATAAAGCCTATCCACCACTGTATGCGAGTCTGGCACGTTCCGGTAAGTTTGATTCCGGCATTATCGTGCGTGGTGTTGAAGGTGGTGTGATTCCATCACTGCAGCAATCCGCAAAACTGTTTTCTTACCACGACATGGGTGAAGAACAGGAGATGTTGTTAGAGCCATCTGAACTGGGTTTCGATCACAACACGCGTTGTGTACCACTGCCTGATAGTATTGAGAAAACCAAAGGCGGAGCACCATCGAATCCGGATGATGTACATGTGATTGCCAAACTAGCTGCAGAAGCCGGAATGGAAGCGCTTAATGGTAAGAAAGGCGAAGCTTACGATAGTCTAGTATATGCTGGTGCGATTGCTTTACAGCATTTGAATGAAGATATGTCGCTGGCTGATGCGGCGGCTCGGATTCGTCATGTGTTGGATAACGGGGATACGTTGAAGCGGTTGGATAGCGTTTAAAGTCATAGCTTTCTTGTAATGTGTCCCTGTAGTTCCCATTTCATTTGATGCGATTTAGGTTAATGTGATTCTTTTTTCATCTTTAGTAGCGTACCACGCGCTCTGAAAATCCACTCACCACTCTGTGAGGATGAAGAATAAGAGTATCGAAAGCTATCAGTGGTAATCTTATCTATTCGAAGTGGTTCTCTATCGTACCAAGAGTTATCGTAATTATCGGGTCTTTTGATAAATATGTTCGGTGGTTCCGAAAAAGAAGGTAAAAATACTGTTCCTTGATGTCCTGCTGCCTCAAATTTCCCCTCTACTGAAGATTCACCGATTGTATTAGTTTTAGGGTAGTAGCTTTTGACTTCATAAATTCTATTTTCAATAATTCCACGAACATAGTTGCTTGGTGCAAAGTAAAACCAAGCCCAAAATATTATTGTTAAGATAACAAATGTCCCGATTAGGATATATGATAAATTCCGATTCTGATCTTGTATAAAACGGTCTGCAATATAACCAATAAAAGCTAATAGCGAAGCCAGACTTGCGATGATGTAAAAGTATTCCAATGGTAATTTCCGTATATTGTGGTCGTTTAGAAGTGCTAGTCTAGCGAAAATATTTTACTCCTAATCGAAAGTAGAAAGTTCGTTTGAAGTGGCGGTAAGCTCAATGAATATTTGGCCTGCGGTAATCGATACTGAAAATAGTAAATTTATTTGTAAATACCAACCGCTAACAATAACCACCCAATAATGAATAGTAGCCCACCTATCGGCGTAATCATCCCCAGCTTACTAATCCCAGTAACACTCAAAACATAAAGACTGCCGCTGAATAATAGTATTCCGGCAAACATAATCCATGCCGCGTACGTCAGCAGCCCTGCTTCAGGAAACTGTTTCATCAGGATGCCGATAATCAATAATCCAATGGCATGGATGAAATGATACTCGACTGCGGTGTTATAGACAGTGAGCATGTCGGCGCTGAGCACCTTCTTTAGTCCATGTGCACCAAAGGCACCAGTAACAACTGCGAGCATAGCCATGATGGCGCCGGTCATTAAAACGATTTTGCTCATTTCGTTCATGTGTTTTCCTGTTGTTTTTCTTCGGCCTTGCGCTGGAGATATTGTGTGATCTCGATATGTAATTCTTCCATATCAGCCTTGATTTGATTGATGATACCGACGGCGGCGTTGCCGAGCTCCATATCTGGATGGGCTGGATCACCTGATTTGATGGCGATCTGTCCTCTTCGAACGGTATCTGCGTCGTCGTCTTCTATGAATTGTGCCAGGAACAGATAGCTCTGTAGTAATGATTCCCGGATATCGATTTCTTCTTCATCCAGCGAGGCTAGTGCGGTCATTAGCGCCTGTTTGATCTGGGTCTTGCTAAATCGCAGCATCGAGATCGGTTGTCCGAAACTGGATATGTCGGCTAGCGTGATTACATCGTTGTAATCATTGATGATCTTTTCAGCGAGCTTGTGTTGCCTGGTGGTCATGAATGAGTTGTTCAGCCTGTGATGATGTCAGAAATTTCCAGGGCAGGGGAATAATACCCGGTACTCTGTTTTTGTAGTTTTTATATGTTTCGCCATAATAAGTGATGAGTTTACCTTCTTCCATGCGCGAACCCAGAAAAAAGTAGAGGGTGAGCATGATGGCGGTGACTAGCATCAGGTCATTCATGGGACGTGTCCAGATGAGCATAAGGGCAAAGGTATACCAGGGATGGCGTACAAAGCGATGCAGCGGCGAGATGTGCAGGTTTTCCTGATCTTCAACTCTTTGCTCGTTATCACGTAGTTGTCGTAAGCCAAGGAATTCCTGACCATCGTAGAATTTCAGGGAATAGAGAAAGCCAATAATGGCCAGTAATGCGATAGCGTGGGTAATCCAGAGACTGATACCGCTGTACTTCCAAAGCATCTGGCTCTGTCCCTGATAAAGAATCCATAAGGGTGGAATCAGCAGCACGCTTGCAATGAGATTAAAGCTCAGTCGGTAGGCCGGCATGAACGACGGCATATGCTCACTGACATAGGTTTTAATGGTCAGGCTGGCAAATAGCGAATGAATCATGAAATAACCAACCCAGATACCGGTCAGCAATAGCATGTCGTTGGTGATTTGCAGATCATTCATAGCGTGATCGTATCATGCGTGTATGAGAAGGCGCTGAGGTGTTTTCAGCGCCTGAAGACAGTGATCCATCGCCAGATGTTTAGTAGGCCAGATAGTGAATTAGCAACGTAGGTCAGGGCGCAGGCCAGTAGAATTCGTCGGGCACGCGCCATGTCTTCTTTCTCAAGATAATTCCCGGCTTTCAAGACGGGAAGTGCTCGTCCAAAGCTGGCATCAAATTCCACGGGTAGCGTGATGAGATGTACGAGACTGGAAATACCCATGGTCAGAACGCCTAACAGAAACATGACTAAGCCACTGGTGGGCGCTTTCGTCAGAATAGCAGCGATAGGTACGGCGTAAATCAGCAGCGCTCCCGCACGTTCGGCGTGGAACGCGACCTGCGCCATCTGCGTACGGGTTTTGAGTGGCCGGTAATTTAGGTTGTCCTGAAGTGCGTGTCCAACCTCATGTGCTGCAACAACCACTGCGGTGAGTGATTTGGTATTAAAGTTATCTTCACTTAGACGAACGGTTTTACTGGTTGGATCGTAGTGATCACCGTCTTCAGTGGTTTCCAGCTTTACATGATCCAGGTGCAGCTGTTTAAGCAGATGCTGGGCAAATTCACCGCCGGTGCCTTTGATGTCGTCACGCTCATGCTGATGGGCTTTAAGGATTCTGCTAGCCCATAGCGATGGGCCATATAGAACAGCAAATAACAGTAATAGCAGAATCAGGATGTGCATATATCAACTGTGACAAATTATCTAGAAATCGCTCAACTGAGTGCGAGACGAGGCAAAAATATATGAGTAAGCGCAGTTTACATGTTAGTAAATAAGCATTACGAATATATTTTTAACGAAGTATCGCGCCATTTGAGTAGATTTATAGTTAAAATTCCAACTGTTTGTAGCCGGTATTCAGATAATCATTAATCTGTGCCGGGCCAGTATGGGTCACATCGATGAATTCAGGGTAATCCTCAGGTTCAATCTTGTACCAGGATGCGTGAGTTCCACAGACATGCACATCGATATCACTTTCAGTTAGCGCTTTTACTTCTTCATGTAACGCACTGTATTTGCTTGCATTCTTTGTGGTTAACGCAAATTGTTCATAGCCATGACTGACCAGTGCTATCGGTAATTCAGGAAATTTCTTATGAATCTGGGCAATAGCATCTCGGATCTCGACAAGATGTTCCTGTAGGGCTTTAGCACTGGGTTTCATGATTTCCACGACCACACCGGTAGGCTCTTCTTGCAGGGCGAGTATTTCCGATAGCGATTCGGCTCGCACTGTAAATGGCAGTAGCGTGAATAGCAGGGCGATAACGATAGATTTAGTTCTTAACATGTTTGGCTTCCAACAATTGTGCATAATCAAATTTTAGAGTTACTTGAGACACTTGATGCTGGATAAGAGTTCCCTTGCGGGGTTTACTGAGTTAGTCGAAATCATGTCACGTTTACGCGATCCGGAAAAGGGCTGTCCATGGGATTTAAAACAGGATTTTCGCAGCATAGCGCCGTATACCCTGGAAGAGGCCTACGAAGTGGCTGATGCGATTGAGTCAGATGATCTGTCGGCGCTGAAAGGCGAGTTAGGGGACTTACTACTACAGGTCGTGTTTCATGCTCAAATGGCACAGGAAGCAGGCTTATTTGATATCTCCGATGTATGTGCCGGCATCAATGACAAGATGAAGCGGCGGCACCCACATATATTTGGCGACGAGTCGCTGGATTCTGCAGAGGATGTTTCCAAACGTTGGGATGAGATTAAGCAGGCTGAACGAGGTGAGCAGGAAGTCGATACCAGCCAGATGCATGATATTCCAAATACACTACCAGCCTTATTGCGGGCGCATAAGGTACAGCGTCGTGCAGCGCATGTTGGTTTTGACTGGCCTGAGATTGATGGTGTCTGGGACAAGCTGGCCGAAGAACAGGAGGAACTTAAGGAAGCCCTGGAAAGTCAGGATACTGCTCACGTAGAAGAAGAAATGGGTGATTTATTGTTCAGTTGCGTTAATCTGTCGCGACATATAAAAGTTGATGCTGAAGCTGCTCTGCGCCGGGCAGTGAAGAAGTTTGAAGGGCGATTTCGAGCGATGGAGTCGTTAGCAGAGCAGGCCGGTAGAAAGTTCGAAGAACTAGATACCTCTGAAATGGAAGTGCTTTGGCAGCAAGCCAAGAATAAATAAAAGTACAGAATAGAGAGAGAAAGATCGGGGGAAGCATGAGTGTATTTGAGATTATCGCGCTAATTTTGAGTCTGGCGGCGATATTTAGCTTTATCAATCTACGAACTCTGAAAATGCCGACCACAATCGGCTTGATGTTTTTCGCGCTAGTTGTTTCATTGCTGATTATCCTGATAGACGCTGCTGGCCTGCCCATAGAAGCTCATGCGGATAAGGTGCTGAGTTCGATTGATTTCAATAAAACTCTGATGCAGGGCATGTTGTCATTCCTGTTATTTGCAGGCGCCTTGCACGTCAATCTGAATGATCTATCAGAACAGAAATGGGTGATCGCAACGCTGGCGACAGTTGGATTAGTCATGTCGACCACTATGGTCGGTCTAACGAGCTGGTGGTTACTTGGCGTTATGGGACTGGACGTCAGTCTGGCCTGGTGTCTGGTGTTCGGCGCGCTTATCTCTCCAACTGATCCGATTGCTGTGCTGGCGATCCTCAAGACGGCCGGTGCTTCCAAATCACTGGAAACCAAAATTACGGGGGAATCGCTATTCAATGACGGCGTGGCCGTTGTTATTTTCATCGTGTTATTCGGGATTGCTAGTAGTGGACAAGAACCCACGTTTAGCAGTGTCGCTTTGTTGTTCGCAGAAGAGGCCGTAGGTGGAGTGATTTTCGGTTTTGTTATCGGAGGTATAGCGTTCTGGATGCTACGCGATATCGATAATTACACGGTAGAGATACTCATCACATTAGCGCTGGTAGCCGGTGGCTATGCATTGGCGACACGACTCCATGTCTCAGGGCCAATAGCGATGGTGGTATCAGGCTTAATGATAGGAAACCATGGCCGTCGACTGGCGATGTCTGAAAAGACACGTGAGCATCTGGATACATTCTGGGAATTACTGGACGAAATACTAAACGCTGTATTGTTTGTGCTAATTGGTGCAGAAGTTCTGATTCTGACGTTCACCAGCGACATCATGATTGCTGGAGCAATATTAATTGTGATTGTCTTGCTAGTACGTTTCATCAGTGTTGGCCTGCCAATCTCAATCATGAAGAAGCACCGTGAGTTTTCACCGGGCGTCATAAAAATACTGACCTGGGGCGGCTTACGCGGTGGTATTTCAGTGGCGCTGGCGCTTTCCATTCCAGCCGGAGAGGTGAGGGATATTATTCTGCCGATTACCTACATCATCGTTGTATTTTCGATTCTGGTACAGGGATTGACTGTCGGTAGACTAATTCGAGCTAATGCATCTTAAGTGAATGAAAACCCTATAAATTACAGCGTGACTAGGGGATAATACGCTGCTTTGCAGCAATTCGTTTCAGGAATCAGGTACATGCGAGTTTTAATCACAGGTGGGGCAGGATTTATTGGTTCACATCTCGCCGAGGTCTATCTGGCACAGGGGCATGAGGTCTACATTATTGATGATCTCTCCACAGGCACCCTGGATAACCTTAAACACCTGCAATCGAATCCTGACTATAAAGACAATATCTTTGTCGAAGTCGATACCATGATGAATGAGCAGAAGATGCTTGAGTTCGTCGGTATCTGTGACATCGTCTATCACATGGCTGCAGCTGTCGGCGTACAGTACATTCTGGATAATCCTCTGAGTTCAATTATTACGAATGTTCGTGGTACTGAAATCGTGCTTGAGCTTTGTAATAAATTTCGCAAGAAGGTGATGATTGCTTCAACGTCTGAGGTCTATGGTAAGCACGATCACGCACCACTGGTTGAAACCGATGACTGTGTTTATGGTCCATCATCCAAATCTCGTTGGAGTTACGCTGCAGCAAAATTAATTGATGAATTTACGGCATTAGGTTATCACCGTAGTAAGAAGCTCGATGTGTCACTTGTACGTTTATTTAATACTGTTGGCCCACGCCAGACAGGGCAATATGGCATGGTGCTCCCACGTTTTGTTAAACAGGCTCTAGAGAACGAACCTATTACAGTTTACGGTGATGGCAAACAGACACGTACCTTCACGCATGTTGATGAAGTCGTGAGTGCACTTGTTAAATTGATGGATTCGCCAGCCGCAATTGGTGAAGTGGTCAATGTCGGTGGCGTTGAAGAAGTGTCAATGTATCAACTGGCCGAGCGCGTTGTAGAGCGAGTCGGAAGCAAGTCTGAAATCAAGCTCATTCCATACAGTGAGGCCTATCCGAAAGATTTCGATGATATGCAGCGCCGTGTTCCTTCAACTGAAAAGTTAAAAGGTATAGCAGGTGAAGCTCCTAGCATGGGTCTGAATGAAATCATCGACGATGTCGTTGAATACTATCGTAGTACCCCTGGCGTTACCTAAGAGTTAATTCTAGTGGGTATGCTGGCCCTGTTTTTTGTCGCATTCATAGCAAGCCTGGTATCGGTCTGGGCATTGCGTGAACTGGCTATCAAGAATAACTGGCTAGCTGCTCCTCGAGAGGATCGTTGGCATACCAAACCTACTGCGTTACACGGTGGTGTTGGCTTTTACCCCGTTTTCTTCTTTGGTTTCCTGATTTTGTTTATCATAGAGTTGTCTGCCGTTGAAGGAAACCCCTTCGACTTATGGCTCGAACATTCCTGGGTTAAACAGAGCCTGGCTTTACTCATAGGCTCTTTGACGATGTTCGTTCTGGGCTGGCTTGATGACTTAAAGCATTTTAAACCTGTTACTAAACTACTGTTTCAGCTACTCGCAGCAAGTTTGTACATTAATGCTGGTGGGGTCATTGCGCTCACTGGCTTTGATCTTATTAATATTGGAATTACTTATTTCTGGTTCATTGGAATTACCAATGCCGTCAATATGCTCGATAACATGGACGGTCTTTCCTCTGGCGTTGTCATCATCTCTGTGCTTTCACTGATTTTACTGATGGGCCCACAGACAACGGATGCTCCGTTTGCAATGTCTGCTGCTGTCATCTTAATTGGGGCGTTACTTGGGTTTCTGGTGTTTAATTACCCGCCCGCGGGAATTTTTATGGGTGACTCAGGAAGCCTTTCGATAGGTTTTATCCTGGCAGCTCTGGCTATACCAGGTGAGTATAACGGTCTGGCAGTTCTAGCAGAAAGTGAGACTGTATTTGGCCCAATCCTGGCTATATTGATACCTGCTACCGTATTGGCTGTTCCTATCCTTGATACAACTCTGGTGACATTGACTCGAAAATGGCGTGCTCAAAAGGCGTCTCAGGGTGGGAGAGACCATTCATCTCATCGACTAGTGATGCTTGGCTTTAGTCAGCGAAAAACTCTATGGATATTGTATACGCTGGCGATGTTTGGCGGATTAAACGCCTTAGGAATGCAAAGTTACCCTGAACATTCCTTAATACTCTTTGGTGCATTCATTGTCGCTGTTATTTTGTTCGGTGCTTTATCTGGGACACGTCAAAGTTCAAGGTGTCGATGAGACCAAGCCAAAGCCAGGCTGGACGCCACTTATCACGGAATTATTATATAAGAAACGTGCAGCAGAGATTCTGCTGGATTTGATGCTGATATTAGGTTGTTACTATATTGCATATTTACTTCGTTTTGATGGATCCCTTACAACTGAACAATTAAGCCTTATTGCAGATAGTGTTCCAGTCGTTGTTTCTGCAACCTTAATGGCTTTTCTACTTGCGGGTGTCTATAAAGGTCAGTGGCAAATGATTTCGATTCATGACCTGTCCCGTTTCTTTATGGGGGTTATGGGCGGAGCTATATTTAGTCTCGCTGCAGTAGTTATGTTGAATCGATTCGAGGCAGGGCAATCGCGAAGTGCATTTATTATTTATGCGATTTTATTGTTTCTGGCGGTTGCGGCCACACGTGTCAGTTATCGAATGTTCGACCAGATTGCGCAGCAAAATAGAAGTCGTGGCCGTGACTCCAATAAACAGCCAGTATTGATTTATGGGGCAGGGCATGCCGGTAAACTACTCGCGCAGGAATTAAATCACCGTCCTGAGTATCAGGCATATTATCTGGCAGGTTTTATCGATGATGATACCAATAAAGCGGGCAAGGAAATGGCTGGTCAGCCTATTAATACGCTGCAGGGATGGGCTGATTATTTAAGACAGAAAGATACAGAACTCTGGGTTTCGACACGGCTTATTGAAGACGCTGATCTCAGTGAATGCCTAAGCAGAAACAATATCGAAGTTACTTCGCGGCGGATGAATCTTGAAGTGACGTTGATCGAGTAATTGTAATATTTTGTCAATCGTGAATTATTTTATCTGATTTTTGCTATTGTTAGGCTTATGGTGAATTGAACTGATAACTAATCTATGTTCAAATTCAGTCACTTAGCAGCTGTTTTACGATTATTTATTAAGGGTGCATGGATCAAATCACATGAAATTTCTCATTATCCTTCTTGTTCCACTGTTACTGATGTCCTGTCAGTCTGAAAAAGAAGAGCGAGAAGCCAATATCGAGAGCTTACGTAAGATCAATAAGATTGAGGCGTATAAGAAATGGCTGACTGAAAACCCGGATTCCGCTATTCGTAAATCAGTTATTTATTATCGAGATAAGCTGGTTCTGGATACTGCTGTCGCGCATGAAAGCGAGGCGATGGTTCGCGACTTTCTGCGTGATTATCCTGAGAGCTATTGGGTAGAACAGGCTCATTATTATCTGGAACATGGGTTTCCTGATCTATCTGTAAATCTTGGCGGTGGTTTAGACCCTGATACCTGTCATAACACCTGTCATCTGGATTCAAGCCAACCTATTCCAGGTTTAGGGCGCCCGTTAGAAGAAATGAAAGAGCTTCAGACGTTGGCTGAGTTGGAAGCATTCGAGAAAAAATATCCAGAATTTAAATGGACCAAAGATACGAGCTTTTATCGCGAACGTGTCTATTTAAATGAAGCTGTACACAGTGGTAGCAAAGCTAAAGTGGTTCAATTTCTACGAGATTTTCCTAAAAGCCAGTGGGTTGATATGGCACATTATTATCTTGAATTTGGATTTGATAATCACTATGAAAGTTCATCCGATAATCGCGAAACATGCCATGCGGCTTGCCATGGAACGGGTGAATATAAGATTGAAGACTTTGCACACCCTAAAACGAAAATACAGGAAGTGAAAACAGTCGCGGATTACAAAGCATTCCGTAAAGTGCACCCCGATTATGATCTCGCAAAGAACGAAATTTATATTCGAGATCTCGCCTACCTGAATGATGCAATTAAAGCCAGTAACAGGCAGGCGATAATTGATTTTCTGAATATGTTTCCAGAAAGTGAGCTCGTTGAAGAAGCTCACTACTATTTAGAGCACGGTTTTAACGAATACGAAGTCAATAAAGATGATCGCCAGACATGCCATCTGGCTTGCCACGCGGCTAATGTAAAGCCAGTGGACTCAATTCATCGCTAAGTAAGTTTAAGCCAGCAGGCTATGCAGATTGACGCATAGCCTGTTTACGCTCATGTTCCTTTAGATGCTTTTTCCGTATACGGATTTCGGCGGGTGTAATCTCTACAAGCTCATCATCTTCAATAAATTCTAAAGCCTGTTCCAGTGTGAATCGAATAGCTGGCGTCAGGACAATATTTTCATCAGTTCCTGCTGCACGGATATTCGTTAACTGTTTACCCTTGAGTGGGTTTACAGTCAGGTCGTTATCGCGTGAATGAATACCTATAACCTGACCTTCATAAACCTGCATGGTCGGGCTGATCAACATCTTGCCACGTTCCTGTAGATTGAATAGAGCAAAGCCGAGTGCCTTACCTGTACCGTTACTGATCATGGCGCCATTATGGCGTGGAGCAATGCCACCGCTTAATGCTGGGCCATAATGGTCAAAGACGTGGTATATCAGGCCGGTTCCAGAAGTAAGTGTCAGGTATTCAGTCTGGAAACCGATCAGGCCACGAGATGGAATGATGTAGTCGATGCGAACACGGCCATTACCGTCTGGTACCATATTCTTAAGCTCGGCTTTACGTTCACCCAGGGCTTCCATCACGCCACCCTGTGATTCTTCCTCGATATCTACAGTCAGTTGTTCATACGGTTCACAAACTTCGCCATCGACTTCACGGAAGATTACTTCCGGACGCGATACGGCCAGTTCAAAACCTTCTCGACGCATGTTCTCGAGAAGAATTGATAAATGTAGCTCACCACGACCCGAGACTTTGAATTTTTCGGGGTCGGTCCCTTCTTCAACACGCAGTGCAACGTTATGGATCAGTTCCGTTTCCTGACGATCTTTCAACTGACGAGAGGTGAGGTACTTGCCTTCCTTACCGGCAAAGGGGGAAGCATTCACCTGGAAGGTCATGGATACAGTTGGTTCATCAACTGTCAATGGTGGCAGTGGCTTCGACTGTATCGGGGTCGCACAGGGTATACAAAACATTTGGTCCCTCGATGCCTGTGATAGCAATAATATCACCAGCCCTTGCCTCATTTCAACTTCATGACGTTCAAGGCCAAGGTAGCCATATACAAGTCCGATTTTGCTTTATGTGTATCACCATCAGCGTTAACAACCGCGACCTGTTGGTTGGGTTTGATAATACCGCGTTTAACACGCCCAACGGCAATAGCTCCAACATAACTGTTGTAGTCCAGGTTGGAAATCTGCATCTGCAATGGGCCGTCAGGGTCAACATCTGGAACAGGGCAGTGATCGACAATGGCTTTGAACAGGGGTGTCATATCACCTTCACGCTGACTGTCATCAGCACTGGCATAGCCATTGATAGCAGATGCGTAAATAACCGGGAAGTCGAGCTGTTCATCATTAGCACCGAGGTTATCAAACAGGTCGAAAACCTGATCGATGACCCAGTCAGTGCGTGCCCCGGGTTTATCTACCTTGTTCACAACGACAATCGGGCGCAGGCCATGAGCAAATGCCTTTTGCGTTACGAAGCGTGTCTGAGGCATAGGGCCTTCCTGGGCATCGACCAGTAGTAGAACTGAATCCACCATCGACAGTACACGTTCTACTTCACCACCAAAATCGGCGTGTCCCGGTGTATCAACGATATTGATGCGATAGTCGTTCCAGCGGATGGCAGTATTTTTAGAAAGAATCGTGATGCCACGTTCTTTTTCCAGGTCATTTGAGTCCATAACACGTTCGACTTCACCAAAGCGCTCCCCCAGTGTTCCGGATTGCTTTAGTAGCTCATCAACGAGTGTAGTTTTGCCGTGGTCGACGTGCGCAATAATGGCGACGTTTCGCAGGTCCTGGATAGCTGAAGTGTTTGTCATGGGAATGCCTGCAGGTCGCAGAAGACTAGAGGCGGCGCATTATAGGGACTAATATGCGAATTTACTAATATAATTGCGCGTTATTTTGAGGCAATTGATTGACCTTTGTTATGCCTCAAGTATCTGATTTACAGTTGTTAATAACTGACGCCGCCCAAAAAACAGTTTCCATCGTGATCCACCCAGTTGTCGCCACAGAACTGCTGAGCGAATACCCGCAAATAACATGCTTCTGACTCGATAGGTGTTGTTGATCAGAGTCAGGTGTTCTCGATTTCCTTCGACCTGAATTTTTGGTTGTATGGTGCTCACCGTATTGACATAAATATCCGCTAATCGGGATAGCATTGTTGTATTTTCAATATCGGAGATATCGAACTCATTATCGATCTGATAAAGCCCCTGGCGTATGGTATTGAGCATTTGCTCGTTTTGAATCAGCTTTTGTTCGAGGTGCAGTAGAGATACGGCATAGCGCGTAATATTGACATCGCTACGTTCAATATTTTTCTCTAGCATCGCTTTGAGGTGTTTAAGTCCCACAGACAGGCTTGTACTACCTTGATACACATCGTTGACGCTGCTCGCCTCAATTTGGAACAGGCTATATATACAGGCCTGTGCGGATGCTGAATCCCAGTATCCAAATTGCGCGATTCGATCAACCTGAACACAACTTTGTATAAGGCCAGCTAGTGCGATGGTCTGATCGTGTTGCCTGGACATAATACTTCACGAGTAAAAAAGGGGCGGGGATTGTAGCTTACAGTCAGGCAAAAAAAAGCCGGTTATAAAAATAACCGGCTAAAAATCCTAAGGGACGTTAGAAAGATAATTCTCTCTGAATTACTCTGAGCAGAAACCGTGCCAACTTAAAGATGCTGTTAAATCAAGGGACTGTCGGCAGTCATGGGGATAAATTGTTTAAGATAGAAACATCACTGTTTCACTATGCAACATTATTCGCTATTTAACTTACGCCATAATGTAGTACGGCTGATACCCAGTATCTTTGCTGCCTGAAGTTGATTGCCGTTAACACTGTCTAGTACTTTTCTTATGTGAGTTTCTTCGAGTTCGCTGAGGCTCATGTTTTCAGATGAATCTTCTTGTTGGACGGACTGTTCTTCAAAAGCATCATTCTGGTCATCAAGATCGATGATTCCATCATCAAGTAAATCGCCTTCAGCCATAATGACACAGCGTTCGATAAAATTACGAAGTTCGCGAATATTGCCGGGCCATTCACGTTGTTGTAGTTGCAGCATGGCCTGTGGACTAAATGGTCTTTCAGGGCGTTGATGCCGTTCTGTGAACTCGTTGATAAAGTGATTGATCAGGAGCGGGATATCATCGCGTCGCTGTGACAGCCTGGGCATTGCCAGTGTGATGACATTTAATCGGTGATACAGATCATGTCTGAATTCTTCACGTTGTACCATTTCAGCGAGATTACGGTTTGAAGCGACGATAAATCGAGCGTGAATTGGGATTTCTTTATTGCTGCCTACAGGAGTCACGATATTTTCCTGACAAACTCTCAGTAGCTTGGCCTGCATGGCACTGGAAATATTGCCTATCTCGTCAAGAAATATAGTGCCGTGTCCGGCAGCGGAAAACAGACCTTCACGATTTTGAGTGGCACCAGTGAAAGCACCTTTCATGTGACCGAATAATTCACTCTCCAGCAAAGTATCGGGAAGTGAGCCACAATCTATGGCAGCAAACGGCCCAAAACCCCAAAACCCCAAAACCTCTAAACTGGAATTAGAATTGAAGATATAATTTAAATATAAAAACTAAATGTGCCTTTTTCCATTCGGAGGTGGCTAGAGCATGCAGCCAGTTGTTCCACCAACTCCCAAAGCTGCTAAGTGGAAGAAAATACTGTGTGTGCTTAATATAGTTCACCTAGTTATAGCAATAGCACTTATTTTCTTAGCTGGATTCTCTAAAGGAATCTAAGAACTAATGTACTGCCTCATTCTATTCTGTGCAAATCAGAGAATGCACTTCTGCTTTCTCCTCTTCTATATAGTCTTTTGCTCCTACAATTTCATTGACACTTTCTGCAACGTTGGACTAATGATCCAAGATATTTAGCTAAAAAACCCCTTTACTCCCTTTGAAACTGGTTTTTACATATTTATGTTCATTTTCTACCTCGTAGCCATAACCCTGACCTTTTATGCCTACAGGGAATACAAAAGGAATGGTATTTGATGCAACGGGATCAGCTTCTAATTCGTGTTGTTCCCTCAGGGAGGTGGAGTTAGACCTGTGTACAATCCTTAAAACTAATCAGATCAAGTTAAGGAGCAGATTAACCAAGAAGCTAATAACCAGATAGCAGTAGGAACGAAAGCAGAGGAGGTTACTAGGCTTTCCAAGGGCAGGGATATAGACTTAATTGAAGAAGTTAGTCATCGAATAACTCATAATCAGTAGTTTGTGTTGTAATAAAATATTTCAATAATTCATAATTAAGTTCATATTCTTAATCTCTAATTCTGGTATTCTCTACTTTCACCTTAACCTCTTAAACAAGTATTAGATTTAAAAAGAAGATGAACGAGCAGTTTAAAACTTAATAAACAAGTAGGATTATCGGTAAAGGGACATGGCGTAATTGGCAGCGCGTCTGACTCCAGATCAGAAGGCTGGGAGTTCGAGTCTCTCTGTCCTCATTCCTTTTTTTCTAGCAGTTAAATTATTTATTTTTTATTAAACATCTTATTAGCTAGTTACTTAACTGGCATAGTTGGGGTTTTGGGGTTTTGGG
>CALODD010000056.1:0-32696 GCA_942491945.1 uncultured Gammaproteobacteria bacterium
TTTGGCGTGGTACCACTGTCTCCGCTAACAGGTACAGACTCTCAGGGTAGCAGGGCAGACTGGCCGTCTCCACCTGGCAGATTGCGACCCGCCGAGCGGGCATGTTGTATGTAGCGGCTCAGGAAGAAGCCGAGGACGCGACGCTGCTCGGCCCAGTCGAGCGGCAGGTTCTTCCACCGCGTCAGCCGCGTTGCGGTCAGATCGACCGGCTGACTACCCTTCAATGATCGCCGTGACAATGTCCGGGGCGAGGAAGGCCAGGCGCAGCAGGCGGGTGACGTAGGATCCGACCACGTCTTCCTCGGCTGCGATGTCGCGAAGCGTAAGCGTCGGATCCTGAAGTAGCCTGTCTCGTATCGCATTGGCCCGCGCAATCAACCGGATCAGAGTGGCGTCCGTCGACGGTGGTTGGTTGCCCAGTACCATCCGTTTGCCGACGCCCGTCCGCTTCAGGCTCGCGTCAATATATAGCTGGATCGGTTCTGAGTCGGTCTGGGCCTGGGCCGACTGTACATCACCTGCTAGGGGCAGCTCCGGCGGCTGTTGCCATCGAGGGTAGGTGCATCTTAGTGATCTGGAAAACCCAGTACTTGATTCTTTTCATCCTGGTGAATGTGTTGGTGAACTATCGTTCCTGGATGGCAAGCGTCCATCGGCTTATGTCATTGCCGATGAAGGCGCCGAAATTCTGCGCATCAATTCCAGCATGCTAACCAGCCTTATCGAATCATCACACCAGGTTTCAAACAATCTTGTACGTATATTGACCAGTCGTATGCGTCATGGCCTTGGCAAGATTACCGATACTTACGATAGTTATAGAGAACAGCAGGAACTTGCGAATACCGATGAACTGACCGGCTTACATAACCGGCGCTGGATAGATGAGGTCTTTCATAGCGAGATAAGCGACTGCCAGAGTAGAGGTGAGCCTGTCTGTTTTCTCATGATCGATATCGATCACTTCAAGCAGTACAACGATAATCATGGCCATCTGGCTGGCGATATGGCAATAAAAACGGTTGCCGGTGTATTACGTTACAGCCTGAAGCATTCAGACTTCATCGCACGTTATGGTGGCGAAGAATTCGCTATTCTTCTGGTCGATACCAATATAGAGGATGCTGCTCGAATTGCAGAGCGTCTATGTCATACCGTCGAAGCATCAAAGATTTATGATGTGAATCATCACTCAATACCATCTGTCACCATCTCCATTGGCGCTGCTTCTATGAAGCAAGGTCAGGATCATGAAATGCTTATCGAAGAAGCCGACAAAGCACTGTACAAGGCTAAGAACAATGGTAGAAATCAGGTATGGGTAACACAGGACACAAGCTAGTTTAGTAGCGGTTTCTTAAGAAGATCAACACGAATCGGAATGATGAATTGACCAGCATTCTCTGCAACATATTGATCGAATTTCCATTCCACCTTATCCAGCATCTCATCAGATAATTGATGATTGCTATGTGTTACACCAACCACCTTATTTTTGAATAGCTCAAAGGTGTCAAAGACTATCGGTGTGTTAAAAAACAGCTCTTGTTGGAGTGTGAGAACATTATTCTCGATCGCATTCTTTACCGACTGGAATGCATGGTAACGAACTCGTTCTTCGTCATGAAATATTCGCAATACATCGTTAAAGTCGCCATCAAATATGGGTTCTGAAATATAGGCCAGACCACCCGGACGGAGCACTCGACCCACCTCTGCTAATGCCTGATCCGTATATTCCAACGGCACGTGGTGTAGTGACTTAAACATAAACACCATATCGATTGAATTATCCTCAAGCGGAATATCTTCACTTCCGGCCATCATGAAACGGACATTCACCAAGTCGTCGATTTCCAGGTTTTTATGATGCTGTATTTCATCTACCTCACAGGCAATCACAGACCTGTTTTCGCCACCTTCTGCGATTAATCGGGTCAAAGTGGCATCACCACAACCCAGCTCAAGAATTTCCTGATGCGATTCATCTAGAATAGATTCGAAGATCTCTACTTCAGGACATGTACGCTCAATGTGTTCAGGTTTTAGCTTCATGATATATATGCCTTGATCATTATTAGGTTAAATATAGCGAATAGATCACTAAATATATTGATTCTTATCAACTGACATGACTAAAGTCACACATCCCAGTAAGTATCCTTACTCAAGCCAGTCTAACGCGAACTCAGATTTGCATTTATACTCGGGCAATTCTCCACAAATAATAAAACTCAGCAACTATGCTCCTCGACTTATTCCAGCTTTCGCCTAACCAGACCTACGCCACCATTACTCAAACACTCATACCACGCCCTATCGCATGGGTGATGTCGGATAATGGTGACAAATCCTTTAACCTGGCACCGTTCTCTTATTTCAACGCCATTTGTTCTGATCCGCCCCTGGTTATGATATCTGTTGGCAAGAAAGCCGACGGCACACAAAAAGACACTCGTGTGAATATCGAAAAACGAGATGATTTTATTATCCATATTGCCTCTTCGAAACAGCTGAAAGCCTTGAACGAAACTGCAAGAACACTGGGGCATGGAGAATCAGAACTCGAGAATATTGATGTCGAACTGACGACTATCGATGGCTGCGCCATACCACGAATCAAAGATTGCCCCATCGCCTATATCTGTAAACGTTATGATATTCAGGAAATTGGCAATAACAAACAATCACTGATTATTGGAGAAATTACCGCTATCGATATCAATGAAGGGATGTATGAATTAGAAGATAATGGACGTTTAACGATTAACGTGAACAATGTTGACCCACTGATGCGCCTTGGAAGCACGACCTACGCGTCGCTTGGAGAGATCACCTCAATCAAAAGACCTGCATAACTTAAACTAGAGCTGTACCGAGTTATCAATACACAAGAGCGTACTCATACCCTGTGTTACTTCAGTGATGGGTAGTGAGTTACCGTTCATTAAATCAGTAATCGCGGCTTGCTTACCACTTCCCATAGAAATAACTAAATGATTCTCTGTATTCCTTAATGCACTCAATCCCAGGGTAATACGTTCTGCAGGAGGCTTTGGAGAGTCATAAACAGCATAGACAGGTTCAGCGAGATATGCCCTGCCCGGAAATAGACTCGCAGTATGTCCATCTTCACCTATACCAGAAATAATCAGATCAAATTGACCTGCGGCTAGAATGACATCGTTATATTCGATTACATCAGCATCAATATTACCGGTATATGGAATCAGATATATTTGCTCTTCACCAATCGAAGTGGTCTGTAATATCTCTAGAATGACTTTGCTGTTTCGTAAAGAATCATCGTAGGGCACATACCTTTCATCGCCAAAATAAAAAGACCAGTGGGAAAAGTCTGATACATTTTCGGCAAGCCAGCGATATACCATCAGCGGTGAAGAACCACCTGCTAAAACCAGTTTAAAGCGATTTCTTTCTATAATTGCTTTTCTAGCTTCAGCCAGGATGAAATGCCCGATTTTCTCAGTCAGTTCATCCTGCGAAGCCTGCAGAACTTCTATATGATTATGCTGCATCTATCAGCTAGATGGTGCAATACCTGCCGATTTCATGATCTCTTCGATTTCACCCAGGCTGGCTGGATCATCGATTGTTGAAGGAATGGTGTACTCTTCGCCAGCAGATATTTGACGCAGTATGCGACGCAGGATTTTACCTGAACGTGTTTTAGGCAGCCGTTTTACAATCAACGTCTGGTTATAGCAGGCAATCGGGCCAATCGCGGCACGAACATTCTGTTTAAGTTCACCCGCTAACTGTTCTTCCGTAATATCGACGCCGTCCTTCAGGATTGCCAGACCTAATGGTACTTCACCTTTCAGGTCATCATTGATACCAAATACCGCACACTCAGCGACTGCAGCATGCTCAGCAACGATTTCTTCCATCTCACCCGTTGATAAGCGATGGCCTGCAACGTTGATCACATCATCGATACGCCCCATAACAAATACATAGCCATCTTCATCGATATAACCGCCGTCACCCGATACATAGTAGCCTGGGAACTGCTCCAGATAACCAGATTCAAAACGGGCATGGTCGCCCCAGATAGTTGGTAAACAACTTGGTGGCATTGGAAGTTTAACGGCAATATAGCCCTGCTCGTTTGGACCAAGCTCTGTGCCATCTTCACCCAGAATTCGAACATCAAATCCCGGTGAAGGCATGGTTGCAGAACCTGGCTTGGTTGGCATTTCTTCAATACCCAAGAGGTTACCAGCAATCGCCCAGCCTGTTTCTGTCTGCCACCAGTGATCAACTACGGGCTTACCGGTCTTTTCGACAGTCCAGTCATAGGTTGGTGGATCAAGGCGCTCACCGGCCATAAAGATATTCTTGATACTGCTGATATCGTAATCTTGAACCATCTCACCATCGGGATCAGATTTCTTGATCGCACGGAATGCCGTTGGTGCGGCAAAGATACAGCTTGCTTTATATTCAGATGCAACGCGCCAGAATGCGCCAGCATCCGGTGTCAGGATTGGCTTACCTTCATAGAAGATAGTGGTACATCCACGCAACAATGGCGCATAAACGATGTAAGAGTGACCAACAACCCAGCCCACATCTGATGCAGCCCAGTAGACTTCACCCGGATCAATGTTGTACATACAGTCCATGCTGTACTGCATGGCAACCGCATGACCACCGTTATCACGTACAACACCTTTTGGCTTACCGGTCGTACCGGAGGTATACAGGATATATAAAGGATCGGTTGCTTTAACGAGTGTGCAATCGGCAGGCTCTGCATTCGCCACAGTTTCCTGCCAGTCCAGATCACGACCTTCAACCATAGAAGCCGTGGCCTCAGGACGCTGATAGATCAGGCAACCGTTTTTATAACCTGACATTTCAATTGCTTCGTCCAGTAACGGCTTGTACTCAATCACTTTAGCAATCTCGATACCGCATGATGCACTGATAATTAACTTCGGCTCAGCATCTTCAATACGCACAGACAGCTCACTCGGGGCAAAACCGCCGAATACTACAGAGTGAATCGCACCCAGGCGGGCACAGGCCAGCATTGCAATCGCGGCCTCAGGAATCATCGGCATATAGATAATAACTCGATCGCCTTTGCCAACACCCTGCGCAGCAATCATGCCCGCAACTTTAGCGACTTCGTCACGAAGCTCACGGAAGGTATATTGTTTCTTGATATCAGTAACGGGAGAATCATAAATCAGTGCCAGTTGATCAGCTCGACCATTTTCAACATGGTAATCCAGCGCCATGTAAGCGGTGTTCATTTCACCATCAACAAACCAACGATCAATACCATTGTCGTCTTTTTGCAGAATGGTCTCCGGGAACTTGTACCACGACAGTTCTTCTGCTTTGCTCTTCCAGAAATTTTCTGCATCCTGGATTGATTGTTGGTGAACTTCTTTATAAGCCATAGCTAATTCTCCCTATCCCTTTAGTTTTCTTATATCTGTTACGATTCCAGATTAACAATAACACGGCCTCGAATATTCCCGGCCAGTAATTCTTCGCATGTATCTGAGACATCATTCAATGTGATCTCACGATCAGTCAACAACGCTAATAAATCATCGGTCATATGTTCAGATAACATTGCCCAGGCACGTTCACGCAATTCGCGCGGCGCAGTAACAGAGTTAATACCACGCAAGGTAACACCACGTAAAATGAATGGGAAGACGGTACTCTTCAAGCCCATGCCACCCGCGTTCCCACAGGCAGATACAACACCCTCTGATTTGGTTTGTGCAATGGCCGTTGCCAGCACTTCACCGCCAACCGTATCGACTACCGCAGCCCAAGTTTCACGTTCTAAGGGTTTACTCTCACGTGATAACTCTTCCCTGGGAACGACAGCCATGGCACCAATCTGTGTGAGGTAATCATCCAGCTCAGGACGACCACTCAGCCCGTGCACTTCATAACCCAGTGCAGACAGCAACATAGTAGCTACACCGCCAACACCACCGCCAGCACCTGTCACTAGCACTGGACCATCTTCAGGCTTGATACCTCGATCAACAATGGCGATGACACAGAGTGCCGCAGTAAATCCACCGGTGCCTAAAACCATCGCCGTACGTGTACTGATACCTGCTGGTAATGTCAGCGGCCAATCTGCGCCAATCTTTGCATATTGAGCAAGACCACCCCAGAAGCGTTCACCCATGCCCCAGCCGGTTGAAACAATTTCATCGCCAA
This sequence comes from uncultured Gammaproteobacteria bacterium, assembly GCA_942491945.1. GTDB lineage: Bacteria > Pseudomonadota > Gammaproteobacteria > JAJDYQ01 > JAJDYQ01 > JAJDYQ01. The sequence goes on from CALODD010000056.1 coordinate 6,223, forward strand.
CTGAAAGACCGCTGCTTCCCGGTTCAACCACCTCACCTGCCAGATCAATACCAGGCACTATGGGAAAATCACGAATCACTTTACCCTTACCAGTAATTGCTAATGCATCTTTATAGTTCAGCGTTGAATAATGTACTTTAACGACAACATCATTTGCTGGGATATCATCCAGCGATAAAGTCTGAACGGCCGCACTGGTTTTACCGTCATCTTCATTAAGTACTAATCCGTTAAATTCTGATCCCATCTCTCTTCTCCTGAAGTTTTTCTAAATATCCCGTTCTTGTTTAATTCCGCTCTTGCCTAATTATGATTATGATCGAAATTATTCTTTGCCGGCTGAAAACAATTGATCGAGTTTCTGCTCATACTCGTGGTAACCAAGATAATCGTAAAGTTCCATACGTGGCTGCATGGTTTCTAGTGTTTTTTGCTGCGATCCAGCATTCAGAATATCCTCATAAACATTCAATGCCGCTCGACTCATCGCACGAAAGGCGCTCAGTGGGAATAACTGCATCTTGATACCAACAGACGCCAACTCCTCAGCCGTGAACAATGGTGTCGCACCAAATTCGGTAATATTTGCCAGACAAGGGACTTTCACAGCATCGGTAAACGTCTTGTACTGTTCCAGCGTATTGATCGCTTCTGGGAAAATCATATCCGCACCGGCTTCAACACAGGCCACGGCGCGTTCAACTGCAGCATCCATACCTTCAACTGCCAGCGCATCGGTACGTGCCATGATGACAAAGTTTTCGTCAGTCTTAGCATCAACAGCGGCTTTAATACGGTCAACCATTTCATCTTGTGAAACGATGGCCTTATTTGGACGATGACCACAACGCTTCTGCATCACCTGATCTTCAATGTGGACTGCCGCAACACCTGCACGTGTCATCTCACGCACACAACGAGCGATATTAAAGTTGCCACCCCAACCGGTATCGATATCAACCAGTAGCGGCATTTCAGTCGCATCGGTAATGCGCATTGCATCGGTTAAGACATCCTGCATGGTCGTAATACCGAGATCCGGAATACCCATGGAACAGGCAGCAACACCACCACCGGAAAGGTAAACAGCTTTGTGACCAATTTTCTCGGCCATCATCGCGCTGTAGGCATTGACTGCACCAACAACCTGCAATGGATTATTTTCTTCAACTAGCTGACGAAACTTTGCACCTGTACTCATGATTCTGATTCCTCAATACGTTTTCTTAAAGCGGCTCTGGAGCCCTGAATATGTCTTCTCATTAGCATCTCCGCGAGTTCAGGATCTCGTGCTTCTATAGCCTCGCAAATACGCTTATGTTCTTTGAGTGCCCGCGATGGGCGATACGGCTGCTGACTGGACTGTCGACGAAACATCATGATGGGTTGATACAATTCATCACGCATCAGTTTAAGTAATCTGGCATTGTGACTACCCTGCAGAATTCTTAGATGAAAATCCAGATCGCCATGCTGATGACAATACTGCTGCCCATCAGTATCTAATACTTTTGTCTCGTGTATCTCCAGCAAACCTCGTAATTCTTTAATCTCTTCATCGGTCATTTCTGTGGCCGCTAAGCGTGCCGCCATCCCTTCTAGCGATTCTCGGACGGTGTAGATCTCCATCAACTCATCCAGACCAAGAGAAATAACGCTGTCACCCGCATGTGGACGACGTTCAACCAGACGCATACCCTCCAGGTCACGTATTGCTTCACGTAATGGCCCACGACTTACGCCGTAACGACCCGCCAACTCAACTTCACTGATCTTGCTACCCTGTGGTAACTCGCCTTCGACAATCGCGCTCACCAGCTTGGTTCGCAGGTCGTCGGAAAGTGTGTTCTTGGCTTCCATTACTGAGTCACACCTATGGATACCGGCATGCGCCGGTATGACAGACCTGTTGTCATTCCGGATAAGCGCAGCGCATTCCGGAATCCATTTTCAAACTGCTGGATACCAGCCTGCGCCGGTATGACATCTAAATGGATATTCAAAATGAGTCCCCAGGTATACGTACAGTCCCTTCCATAAGAACTCTCGCACTTCGACTCATCACAACTTTGTTCACCGTCCAGCCATTGTCTGTTTCTACAGCTTCAGCACCAACCTTTAATGTGCCAGACGGATGACCAAAGGTGACAAACTCTCTTTCACCACCACCCGCTGCCAGATTAACTAATGTTCCGGGTATAGCTGCTGCAGTTCCGATAGCCACAGCGGCTGTTCCCATCATCGCGTGATGTAACTTACCCATCGATAAGGCACGTACGTTTAAATCGATATCCGTAGTCTTAACTTCTTTACCACTAGAAGCCGCGTAATTCTTTGGTCCAGCAACGAATGCAACCTTCGGTGTGTGCTGACGGCTTGCCGCTTCTTCAACATTATCAATCAGTCCCATCTTGATCGCGCCATAGGCACGAACCGTTTCAAACATTTGCAAAGCATTGTCATTACCATTGATGACTTCCTGTAGCTCAGTACCGGCGTAATTAATATCAGCCGCATTTAAAAAGACAGTAGGAATACCGGCATTAATCATTGTGGCCTTGAATGTACCGACACCGGGTACTTCCAGATCATCAACCAGATTACCAGTTGGAAACATCGCTTCACTGGCATCAACCGGACTCATGAATTCAACCTGTACTTCGGCTGCTGGAAAGGTCACGCCATCCAGCTCGAAGTCACCGGTCTCCTGTACCTCACCATTGGTAATTGGCACCTGTGCGATAATCGTTTTCTCGATGTTCTTCTGCCAGATACGGACGGTAGCAATGCCATTCTCCGGAATACGATCTGCACCGACCAGACCACTCGAGATTGCGAATGAACCAACCGCTGCCGTTAAGTTACCGCAGTTACCACTCCAGTCGACAAAAGCTTTATCAATCGATACCTGACCAAACAGATAATCAACGTCATGATCTTCTTTATCGCTCTTCGCCAGAATGACCGTCTTACTGGTACTGGATGTTGCACCACCCATACCATCGGTTTGTTTACCGTATGGATCAGGACTGCCAATGACTCGCAGTAATAACTTATCTCTGGCTTCGCCAGGCAGCTGCGCAACTTCAGGCAAATCAGTCACATTAAAGAATACGCCCTTACTGGTACCACCACGCATGTAAGTGGCCGGGATTTTTATTTGTGGAACATGTGTCATGAATAAATTCTCTTTTTGTCACAGAGCCGCAGAGACCCGGAGAGTTGAAAACAAAAAAACTCTGCGCCTCTGAGTCTCAGTAACAAACATAATTATCAGGCCGCGTTAGCGAAAGTCCTGCGCAAATCTTTGGAGAACACCACCGGCCTGATACACCAGTACTTCCTCAGCCGTATCCAGGCGACATAGAACAGGAATCTCAACAGACTCACCGTTCACACGATGCATAACAACCGTCAGCTTTGCACGTGGGCTTGGCTCACCCACCACATCGAAAGTTTCGCTACCGTCGATGTTATAGGTCTCGCGTGTTTCACCATTGGTAAATTCAAGTGGTAACACACCCATACCAACCAGATTGGTACGATGGATACGTTCAAAGCCTTCAGCCACAATGGCTTCGACACCCGCCAGACGAACACCTTTCGCTGCCCAGTCACGTGAAGAACCCTGCCCGTAATCCGCACCCGCGATAATGCACAGTGGTTGTTTACGATTCATATAAGTTTCGATTGCTTCCCACATGCGGCTTTCAGTGCCTTCTGGCTCAATACGTGCCAAAGAACCTTGCTTGATGTCACCATTCTCATCACGACACATCTCGTTTAATAACTTGGGATTCGCAAACGTTGCACGTTGCGCTGTGAGATGATCACCCCGGTGTGTCGCATAAGAGTTAAAATCTTCTTCAGGCAAGCCCATTTTATCCAGATAAGCGCCAGCTGCGCTTTCCAGCATGATCGCGTTGGATGGTGACAGATGATCGGTCGTGATGTTGTCACCTAACACAGCCAGTGGGCGCATACCCTTCATGGTACGTTCACCAGCCAATGCACCTTCCCAGTATGGTGGGCGACGGATATAGGTACTCATTTCACGCCAGTCATACAGCGGGCTTTCAGCCTGCTCGCGTGCACCCAGATCAAACATGGGGTTATAAATCTGTGTGAACTGTTCTGGCTTCACAAATTCATTAACGATGGCATCAATCTCTTCATCCGATGGCCAGATATCTTTCAGTGTAATCGGGTTACCGTCTTTATCAGTACCCAATACATCTTGTTCGATATCAAAACGAACCGTACCAGCAATGGCATAGGCAACGACCAATGGCGGTGATGCCAGGAATGCCTGCTTGGCATAAGGATGGATACGACCATCGAAGTTACGGTTACCTGATAACACGGCGGTTGCATACAGATCACGATCAATGATCTCCTGCTGAATAGTCGGATCAAGCGCACCACTCATACCGTTACAGGTCGTACAGGCATAAGCGACGATGCCAAAACCGAGTTTTTCCATTTCAGGTAACAAACCGGCTTCTTCCAGATAAAGCTTGGCGACTTTAGAGCCCGGAGCAAAAGAAGACTTAACCCACGGCTTACGAATGAGACCCAGCTCGTTCGCTTTACGTGCGACCAGACCCGCTGCCACGACATTGCGTGGGTTGGATGTATTGGTACAGCTGGTAATGGCAGCAATGATGACTGCGCCATCAGGCATTTTGCCTTCGGCCTCTTCCGCTTTCGCACTTTCAAGATTTCCGGCAATACCGCGTTCATTCAGATCGGTTGTTGGTAAACGACGATGTGGATTCGATGGGCCAGCCATGTTGCGACCAACGCTTGATAGATCAAACTCCAGTACACGTTCATATTCAGCACCAGTCATCTGATCGGCCCACAAGCCTGTTTCTTTGGCATATTTCTCAACCAGCTCAACCTGCTCTGCATCACGGCCAGTTAGTTTCAGATAATCAATGGTCTGCTCATCAATATAGAACATACCCGCGGATGCACCGAATTCCGGCGTCATATTCGAAATCGTCGCACGATCACCAATGGTCAAATTCGCTGCACCCTCACCGAAGAATTCCAGATAGGCTGAAACCACTTTTTCGTTACGTAGAAATTCAGTAATTGCCAGAACGATGTCTGTCGCGGTGATGCCCGGCTGACGCTTGCCAGTCAGTTTCACACCAATGATCTCAGGCAAACGCATCATGGATGGACGACCCAGCATGACAGTCTCAGCTTCCAGGCCACCGACACCAATCGCAATCACACCCAGACAATCGATATGCGGTGTGTGTGAATCAGTGCCAACACAGGTATCCGGGAAAGCCACAAGCTTGCCATTTTCATCTGGACGCGCCTGAATCACCGGTGACATCTTTTCCAGATTGATCTGGTGCATGATGCCGTTCCCGGCCGGGATCACATCGACGTTATCAAACGCCGTCTTGGTCCATTCAATAAAATGAAAACGATCTTCATTACGACGATCTTCAATGGCACGATTCTTTTCGAAGGCTTCAGGATCAAAACCCGGCGCTTCAACAGCCAGTGAGTGGTCAACAATCAACTGGGTCGGAACAACCGGGTTCACCTTGGCCGGGTCACCGCCCTGATCGGCAATCGCATCACGCAGACCCGCCAGATCAACCAGCGCCGTCTGCCCCAGGATATCATGGCAAACCACACGTGCCGGGTACCATGGGAAATCGAGATCTTGCTTACGGCCAATGATCTGTTTCAGTGAATCCTCCAGCATTTCCGGTTCACAACGACGAACCAGCTGTTCCGCCAGAACCTTGGATGTATAGGGAAGTGTGTCGTATGCTCCCGGCTCAATGGCCTCAATCGCCGCGCGAGTATCGTAGTAATCCAGGTCAGAACCCTGCAGGGATTTCCGGTATTCAGTATTCATGTTCACCTTGGTCTTTCTGTATTTATACGGTTATCCAGCGGAAAAACAGCTCCCCGATGGTCGAATTAGCATATATTGTCAACAATTTATCCATATTTCCAGCCTATATATCAATAAAAGACCCATATTTTTTAAATATTGTTGACAATTATTATTAATATTGTGAAAAACCGGGCCAATTCATACCCTTTGGGAGTCTCAACACGCGAATATCACTTCGATGACTTTGAACTGGCTAAAACCCGATGCTGACAAACTAGCCCTGACTGGGCTGCTCCTACTCTTCTACTGGCTGACGTATTTCATCAGTACAGTATCTGTCAATGAGCTTCACCGAATCGCCCACCCGGTGCTAGCGAACCCACTACCTTACTCCATGTCATTCGACCAACACTGGATGACGCTCTTTTCCAATTATTGGGAAGAAGTTGCTGCTTCCAGGCTTCCCTTTGAAATTATCGGTATATGTATCGCCACAATTATGGCCTATCTTTTTGCCTGTATTATTCTTAGACTTACTTAAATACATAGAGTGAACAAAAACCAGATGAGTAGTTTTCCTAGTCAATGAAAAACACCTTAGATACCCAGGAGGTTTCTCTCTTCGCTCTTAAACGTAATTCAACGCAAAAAGCTCACTACATGAGAATAAAAGGCGCATAACAACGCATCTTACTAACATGAAATATTTTAAATATGGAACATTCCTATATTGATACCGGACTTACGATCAGTGCTCTTTTAATTAATGTTTTGGGAGCCTTAGCTTTGAGTGTTCCGACTGTTGGAGGAGCGGATTTACTAGCTTCTGGAATTGGAAAAATACGTCCAATTATTCGGCGGATAGAGGAGATTGCCGGAGGAATTATATTTATAATATTTTTGCTTCTATTTATATTAGATTTCATATCTGATTTTGTGATTCAACCTTTGCATCTATTTGGGGCTATTTCACAAGCGTCGACCATATCATTTATGAAAATAGTTATTTATGGAATTATTGTCTTATTACCATTTGGTGTAATCCATCTAGGTATGTATTGGGGACAAAAGCTTGTTATATGGATTGAGGCAGTGGAAACAACCAAGGCAGAAAAAGAACGTAGAATCGGATGGATTGGAATCATGTTTCTGATTATCGGTTTTATTATACAAGCAATTCAAACGCTAGGAGTTAAATTTACAACATAATAATAATCTTAGCCACTTGGGTAGTATGCTATTAACATGTCAAAGTTATAGTGCGACAAGGGATTGTGTATTTAATAAAACGAAACCATCTAATGCAAAAAGTACAATCATCGATATATTTCTAATACGTATTGAACTCGACAAAACTTAAAATTATTCCAAATCCACTTTAAACGCATTCAACAAGATATCCCCCATCACCTGATTAGCCCCATGTCGTAGCGCATCATAGATTTCCACATCGGTACAGCCGGTATCTCTCAGCACCTTCACTTCAGCTTCGCCAACAGTGTTGGAATTATCAACAGCTTTCACCACATACTTCAGCAAGGCTTTTTCTTTATCCGGTAGTGGTGCGAAATCTGGATTGTCTTTGATGGCATCGATCTGTTCGCCGGTATAGCCGGACATATTCAGCAGCATGTTTTCATTCATGGTAACGCAATACTCACATTCGTAGCGAATGGACGTCAGTAGCCGTATGCAGGTGAATAACTCGCCGGATAGCGTCGGGTGATTCATGACGGTACCCATATACTGCCAGAGCTGTTCCAGCATGGGTGGATTGACGCTGTGCATCTTCAGCGCATTGGGCACATAGCCCATCATCTCTTCGGCCATATCGTAGATTTCTTTGACTGACCCAGTTGCTTCATCGGTATCAATATACTCAAGCAGGCTCATTCCACTCTCTCCTCTAATGTATTGATGAATGTATAGCAGAGGTCAGACTGATTGCCATAAATTTTAGGGAACCTCGGTTAAGTCAGGGCGCTTAAGCGGCATATTCGAAGACCCGAATAAACGAACATTCGGTGCGTTTATTCAGGCAATTGATTTTCTGATTTCTCTCATCAGAATTTTGGGACTAGGAAGCGCGCTTGGTTTCATTATTGACACCAACTCTGCTTTTCTGAGCTTCCTCCCAGATGGCCACATATTCCCCCGTGGTCCGAAGCAGAGATATTATGCCGCCTGCGGGCGGCCCTTTTTTCTGCTGGTCTATACCCCAGCCAGGCTCATGACGCCTGAAACCAGTCCCCAGACGAATAGTACGAACAAAAATGTGAATACGATGCCGATGATGATGAAATGACTGGCTTTGCCACGTTGAAAGTCTCGCTCTAGGATTTCGCGCTTCTGTACGCCAAATGCTGCAGACAGCACGCTTTTAGCGACCTGCCAGAGGGTTGGTGGCGGTAATTCTTCTTCCACGGCGGAGTTATTTGTCTGAGTATCGCTCATAGCATTTGCTCATAATCGAATTGTCGTATATTAGAAATTATTAATATACATTCTGCAAGTTAGATTCACTAATCTGTGTTACCTATTTCTTGCAGTAGATCACCGCCCTTCTCAGGTTACAACCTTGAGGTTTTACTCTCTCGCATCATGAAAAGTTCTGGTCTACAATCGGGATATGCTTGACAGGTTAAATCTTATACTTTTGTTCATATTCGTCTGTAGCTCTGCCAGCGCTAGCGGCATTTACCGCTGGGTCGATGACAAAGGCAAAGTTCACTACGGTGATCGTCCGACTCAATCTGGTGCCAAATCCGTTACTGTAAAGAAAGGAAGCGCTGCCCCTTCGACGGGTAATCAATCAAATATCAGTACAGAAAGCCTGATTCGTGGTTATGAACAGCGCCGTAGGCATAAAAATCAGGAGGCACAGCAAAGTGCTGAGGAAAAACAACGACAGGCGAGATATGAAGCTAAATGCAAACAAATGATCGCTTATCAGAAAAGAACTGAGGGTAGTCGTATCTACGATAAGAACGCAGATGGCGAGAAAGTTTTTTTATCCGATGATGAAATTGATCGTACACGTGCCGAAAGGCAGGCCAATATCGATAAATACTGTAGCTAGGCAATCGCTATAGCCTGACGTTTTCTGCCCCAGTCTCCCGGCTGGCCGTCGAATACACCGGCACAAGACGTACCGCAATTATTGCAATTTCCTGCGTTATCCAGATTCCATTCGCCCAGTTGATGCCAGTCTCGTTCAATCAATAACTCACCGCACGCATTACACCAGGTACTGCCGTAATGTGCGTCATGTACGTTTCCAACATAGGCATGGTGAATGCCATTTAAACGCGCTATTCGGGCGGCACGGGTTAAAGTGGAAGCTGGCGTTCGAGGTTTATCCTGCATCTTCCAGTCTGGATGAAAGGCCGTGAAATGAATCGGTACATCGACACCGAGATTCTCAACTATCCATTGAGTCATTGCTTCGATTTCCTGTTCGGAATCATTCTCGCCGGGTATCAATAAGGTCGTGATCTCAAACCAGACATTGGTCTCCTGCTTTAGATAAATCAAGGTATCCAGTACTGGCTGCAGATGTGCACCCGTTAGCTTGTAATAAAAGTCTTCAGTAAATGCTTTGAGATCAATATTCGCCGCATGCATATGACGGAAGAATTCTTCGCGAGGCTGTTCATCGATATAACCAGCCGTCACGGCCACTGATTTAATATCTTTCTCATCGCAAGCCTGCGCAATATCGATCGCATACTCGTGAAAAATGACGGGATCGTTATAGGTATAGGCAACACTTCGACAGCCATTTCGTTGTGCAGACTGAGCAATGGCTTCAGGTGTGGCCACCGCCAGTAGCTTATCGGTTTCGCGTGATTTACTGATATCCCAGTTCTGACAGAACTTGCAGGCAAGATTGCAGCCAGCCGTTCCAAATGAAAGGACGGGCGTTCCCGGCAGGAAATGATTCAGCGGCTTTTTCTCAATCGGATCGATACAAAAGCCACTGGAACGGCCATATGTAGTTAAAACGATTTCGTCATTCTTTCTTGCCCGTACAAAACACAGACCGCGCTTACCTTCCTGTAGCTTGCAATGCCTTGGACAAAGATCACATTGCACCTTGCCGTCATCCAGCACATGCCAGTACTTCGTTGGTGTCAGTATTGCGCTATCTTCCAGTGGTGTATCACTCATGAATCAATAATAACGATTCCCGTGGAATTTTAAGAGCTATTATTTCCTGTGAACTAGACGCACTCCTCGGTAGATTCCATAATTAAGGTATGAATCGTGAACCCGCCGTTGCTGGCAGCTTTTATCCCGCTGACCCGTCTGAGCTCCAGGCGATGTTGCGCAGTATGCTGGATAATGTTGAATCGCCTCCTACAGCACCCAAGGCAATGATAGTGCCGCATGCTGGCTATATCTATTCAGGCGACGTCGCCGCCAGGGCCTATGCCCGCCTCCAGCATGTAAGAGACACCATAAAACGAGTCGTACTACTGGGACCAACACATCGTGTCGCGGTCAAAGGTATGGCCACCGTTAGTGTCGATGCCTTTACCACGCCATTGGGTGATATACCGATTGACCAGGAAGCCATCGCTGCGATTGAGTACCTGTCACAGATCATCGTATCCGATAAGGCCCATGAACTGGAGCACAGCCTGGAAGTCCACCTACCCTTTCTTCAGACCTGTCTCAGTGATTTCACGCTAATCCCGTTTGCCGTTGGTGAATGTAGTGCTGCTGATATTGCAGAGGTTATCGAACAGCTCTGGGGTGGTGATGAAACACTGATCATCATCAGCTCAGATTTAAGTCATTTTCTTGATTACGCCACAGCACAGCAGCGCGACAAGACCACATCAGACAACATTGTTGGCCTGCGCTATGAAAACCTGAGCTATGAAGATGCCTGCGGCCGTAATCCGGTCAGTGGTTTACTGCATCTCGCCCGACAAAAAGGCTACGGCATAGAAATGATCGACCTCCGTAATTCAGGAGACACCGCAGGCGGTAAAGATCGAGTTGTTGGCTATGGCAGTTATGTTCTCACCCAACCTCAGAATAGCCGTTACACATGGAATGATGGGCAACAATTGATCGAAATCGCAAAGCAATCCATTGCACATGGTTTAAATACCGGGAAGGCATTAACCACTAGCCTGTCAGACTATGACAGTAACCTGCTACAAACCCGCTCATGTTTTGTGACACTAAACCTTAACGGCCAGTTACGAGGCTGCATCGGTTCACTAGAGGCTCGGCGTCCACTCGTCGAAGACGTTGCTGAAAATGCATTCTCAGCAGCATTCCGAGACCCTCGGTTTAAACCAATGACTGTGGAAGAATTTCAGGCTATTGATATTCATATCTCGATACTCACACCCGCGAGTGAGATGACATTCACCTCTGAAGCCGATCTACTATCCCAATTACGACCTGGTGAAGATGGACTAATACTGGAAGATCAGGGAAAACGTGGAACTTTCCTACCCTCGGTCTGGGAAAGCCTGCATACCCCCGAACAATTCTGGCGTGAACTTAAACGTAAGGCTGGGTTGCCTTATGAACACTGGAGCAAGACTCTGAAAGTCTATCGTTATACTACGCAAATCTTTCCTTAGCTTTGTATCAGAATGAAAAAACAGCCTACGAGCATTGAGTTCCATTTACCTGGATGGGTAAATGATTACTATGAAAAATATACGGTAACAAATAACTTAAATGAAAGAATGCAATTCGTAATTGAAGTCGCGCAGGAAAATATAAAACAAAAAACAGGCGGCCCATTTGCGGCTGCAATTTTTCAGGAAGATTCTGGAGAACTTGTGTCTTTAGGCGTTAACCTTGTAACAACAGAAGGCCTGTCTATGCTTCATGCTGAAATAGTAGCCATTGCAGTAGCCCAAAAGAAGCTGGGCACTTATGATCTAGGTGGAAAGAATATGTCTCACCATGAACTTGTCACAAGCACAGAGCCTTGTGCCATGTGTTTTGGGGCCATTCCATGGTCAGGTATCAGAAAAGTAGTTACAGGTGCCTTAGATGAAGACGCCAGAAACATAGGCTTTGATGAAGGATCAAAGCCACTGGACTGGATCAGCGAGCTGACGCGCAGAGGAATCAAAGTGATTGATCAGGTAGAACGAGAAGCAGCTGCTAAGGTACTTGATCAACATGCAAAGAATAACGGCAATATCTATAACTCTAGAGAACGATAACAACACTAACTATCGTTAGTCATCTTTAAAAATAATATCTCGATAGTTCATATAATCGTCGTAAGTATCAATATCCTGAAATCCTGTAATTTCAATAACATTCAGATTAATATCTTCTGCTCGCTTTCGTGTTATGGCAGTAACCTGTGATGTGCTCCAGGGAATGTCCTCGAATAATTGGGGCACGTATTGGGAAAGGCCAATTAACCCGTAGCCACCATCAGCCGTTGTACCTAAGACTACAGGATTTTTTTGCTTCAGTAGTTCGAAAGCCCGCTCAACATCCTTAGCGTGGATATTAATAAGGTCAGAACCAATCATCACAACCGAGGTATATTCAGCTAAAGCCTGATCGAACACCTGGGACATACGTTGTCCTAAATCACCTTCTGGCTGCTGTCGCAGTGAATACCGGTATTGCTCAGACAAACGTTTGAATTCCGGATGGTGTATATCTGGGGAGCATGAAATTTCACGAACATAACTATCACGTTCAGCTGCTCGTTTCAGTGTCTCTTCTAATAATTGTTGATAGACCTCAACTGCACCATATTCACCTAGCTCTGGAATCAGGCGCGTTTTCACCTTTCCGACCACTGGCGCCTTGGCCATCACTACCAGTAATCGTTTATCGCTATTGTCCATAATAACTTTTGTGTAACTGTGCCGGATCGGCACCAAGGAAATAACGCAGACGTAGCCACCACATGAGTAAGGTCATATAGACAATGCCGCTCTTTTCCCATCGTCGACTGGAAACTATCATCGCTGTTTGAATACATGCTCCCCTACCATGCTTTCGTAGCTGTTTACTCAAGGCTATATCTTCCATGAGTGGGATATTCGGGATACCACCAACTGTATCCAGTAAATTGCCTTCTACGAATATACCCTGATCTCCGGTCGCTACCTGAGTAAAGCAGGAACGCCAGTTCATCATACGTTCTATCATGCGAAAAGCAGGCTTGTGGCTTGTTAAATTAACATCAAATCTCCCCCACCTTTTACCAGTACTCAAGGCCTGTTGAATGTCCTTGATTGCATTATCAGGTGGAATGCAGTCGGCATGTAGAAACCAGTAACAATCGGCTTTGGTTTGTTTATAGCCTGTATTCATCTGTACGGCTCTACCTTTAGCAGATCGAACAAGGTCAATATCAGCCCCTGACAACTGCTCATACGTACCATCCTGGCTACCCCCATCGACAACGATGACTTGAGCCTGTTGCTGGGTTAATCGCTCAATCTGGTCTAACAGAACCTTCAGCTGACCGGCTTCATTCAGCACAGGGATGATGACTGCAATTTTTGAGGGCTCAATCATTTACGAATTATTACACGATCAGATTACATACAGGATGGCGTCTGGTTTGATAGAATCCCGACCCTGCGCCCCGGTAGCTCAGCTGGATAGAGCAGCCGCCTCCTAAGCGGCAGGTCGGACGTTCGAATCGTCTCCGGGGCGCCACTTTTCTTGAGTTTTTCCTGTGTCTATTAATGCGTGATATTTGCCTCTGTATAGATTCGAAGATCCAACAAATATATAAGAATTCGTTCGACAAAGCTGCATAGCAGCTTTGAACGGTGGAGCATTGCGACACCGACCCGGAGGGCGAGCGCAGCGAGTAATCTATCCGGGGCGCCATTTACGGCCTACTGCGCATATCCTCCAGAAACTTTTTCACCTGCCTTGTTGCTTGAGCTGTCATTTCCTCAGGGCTTAACCGACCATCGACGATAACATCGGCACCTGGCTTGATTTCCTCAAGCTGCACATTGAGTAGCTGGTGAATATAATTATGGTAATTAGCCGTGTAGCTCTCCAGCCATATCGCTTCTTCCTGCAGCTTATGTAACGATTGCTGAGAATTGTCTTGCGGCAAATGATGACAAAACCGAAGAATTGTACGCGCAAATGCCAGATCCATAGGCGTATCAACCCAGATCAGAAAATCGATGTATTGCCCCGTTTCTGGGTGCCGGCGTCCGAAGTGTGTTTCAAACAATGCAATATTATTGTCGTAGCGTGAATCATCTTTAAAACTGGCTAATAATTCAGGTAGTTTAGGTATATCGAAATTGGAATAATCATATCCTTCCTCCGCCCATTGTTTCATGACTTCCTCAATGGGTATTTCAGTAAAAAACTGGTAATGGTCCATGTCAATACAGGCTGAGCCTTCAAACATGGTATGCAACGACTGTGCAAGTAATGTTTTACCACTACCAGGGTGTCCAGCTATTCCAATGATATAGTTCATACAGTATTCTCTGATTAAATCCCCGTTGTGATGACGATAACTGAGACTAGCATCAAACGCCTGATACCTCTATGTTTTGCCGCATTGAAGAATATAACTATGCAGATATCGCAGAGGCAGGCGATTCATTAAATAAACTGCGCCAACAACAGGTTCAGGGCGTATTAATTCATCAGATATTCAACGAATCTGAACTAGCCACAATAGTTGATGATCTGTCAAAACATAAGACACCATTTGTCGAAAGCCATTTCCCCGATGCCTTCAAATCTCATTTTTATGGACACAATGTCAACTTGTGTCCACCGGATCTAACAAGCTACTTCGATGATGCAATCACCTTTCAGGATCAGCTATCAGCTTACCCGAATGAAGAAATCGATGTAGCTAGCCGTATTCAGCAGGTTCTGTCTACACTAGATAATGGACGACCCGTTACCGCTGCACATAGTAATCTAAATGATCAGGACTATATGTTCATGACATTTCGCCACCATGAGCCCGGTGGTTATATCCCCGCACACTGTGATAACGAGTTCTTTGTTCGACCATCTTACGAAGAGTTGTGCGAACTTTGTCAGCCAGACATCTATAGCTATGTACTATGTTTAGCTGAACCTGAATCTGGTGGTCGAACACTAGTATATGACTATACCCTGCCCAATGTGACGCACACACTAATGAGTCGCGACCATCGAGAAAAACCAGATACATCTGTGATGGATTATGAAGCAGTTTCAATCCCGGCAGGCTCGATGTTTGTATTTGACTCAGGGCGTCATCTACACGCATTAGAAAAGATATCCGGCAATCGATCTCGCTGGACAGCCTGCAGTTTTATGGCACTGACTAATGACGAATCTGAGCTGTACTGCTGGGGATAAAATGCAGTCTAGTGAAATTTCATATTTTGACGGTCTTATCGATTCATTTGATCCGAAACATAGCAGCCGTCACGTCCATCTTGGTTATTGGCCCTATCCTGACCAAGCGCCTGAGATTATTACTTACGATGAATTTAGCGTCGCACAACAACGTCTAAATGATGCAATTATCAACCACGCCAGTTTAAGCAATGAACAATCGATTCTCGATATTGGCTGTGGCCTCGGTGGCAACATTGATTCAATTAATCAGTTATACAGTCAAATGCAACTGACTGGCCTTAATATCGATATACGACAACTTGATATATGCAAAACGGTCGATCCAGTTAATAATAATATAATTACATGGAATCATGGTGATGCCTGTCAGCTTCCGTATGAAGACAGTAGCTTTGACCGTGTCTTTTCTATTGAAGCCATGTTTCATTTTGACTCGCGTGAACAATTATTTTCGGAAGTCAGTCGCGTACTTAAGTCAGAAGGGATATTCATTGCGACGGATATATTAATTAATAACTCTGCAGATAGAGATTTAATAAACGCAGTAAAATCAGGCTACCAGCCCTGGCCACGTATCCTGAATGATTCATCAATCTATCAGCAACTCACTGATAACAATGATTTGAATATGATTAGACTTATAGATATTACGCGAAACACGTCACCCGGACACCGTTTTACAGCAGTAACAGGTAAGCTAATCGAACTCGATATAGATAACGCACAGGCAAGAGCTGGTGTCGCACTACGAGAACTCAACGATAACAGGCAATTACAGTACAACCTGATTATCGTACAAAAACATAAATAACTGTTTAGATATTTATTTTGGTTTTGTCGCTGTTAATACAACAAACGGCATATCAAGCTCGATAATTTCGCTTTGAATATCGGTCATCCCCAAATGCTGGATATGCTCTATATAGAGATCTGGAGATCGATAGAATCGTTGAAACACTAGAATTGGCAGCATTGAAAACCCCAGATGTTTTTTCCGTATTGTTGAAGTTATTCGTTCATAGATGAGTATTGTTCCACCCGGCTTTAAGCTATTAATCGCTTTCTCCAGGAACACGGGAACATAGTCTTCAGGCCAGTCATGTAATAACGATTTTATCGTTACAATATCGTAACCATCAGGCAATTCTTCTTCCATTACGTTAGTCGGCAAAAAATTAATTCGACCTGCTTCAGGTTTCTGGTCAATATGATTTTGGCCAACTTCACAGACCACAGGTAAATCAACGACTGTGGCCTCTATACCCTGATGCTGGCGGCATATCTGAAGGGAAAATTCACCACTATTTCCGCCAATATCGAGCATAGTCTTATATCCAGAAAAATCATGGTATTGCAATAAGGCCGGCGCCTCATAGCGTGTAAAGATAGTGGTATATCGCACCCATGAAGCCGTGGCCTCATAATTTTCTGGTGTAGACGCCATTGCCTTACCGTAATCAAACAATCGGAAAGTTTCTGAATGCTGCATGAATTGCTGCAGGTCGGTAAAGAATGCATCACCGTGCTTTATGAAATCTGTATTGATGACATTACCAAAGCGAATTTTTTCTTCGATGAGATCACGGAACTGTAATGCAAATCTAAAACCATCTGTTAGCTGGTATTGATCATCACTTAATTCGATAACCTGATTTTCCTGCAATACATCAAGTAGTGGAGGCAAGGCCTGTATCTGCTGTTGATAGTGCTCGGAGAGCAAACTTTTATCCTGCGAGTTTGAGTTTAGCTCATCAATTAAACCGCAGGATAAAGCCAGTGAAACTGCCTGAGCTTCGACAATACCCTGCAGATATTGATCCACGCATAGGTAGTCATATACCAACGACATTCTATTCAGCGGCCTGAATCAGGCACTTCAGGCCGGAGGGTAGTTTTTGCCCTTTATTTTTGACTTTGACCTGAATTCCAAATGTGCCACTCGCGGCATGAATGGTTTTATCAACAATACTCACTGTACCGTCAAGACTATGACCGCCCTGTTCATCGATAATCATCTTAACTTTCTGCCCCTGTTGCACTTCACCATAATGCGCTGAACTCAATACAACTTCAGCATGTAGTGGATCCAGCACAACAATAGTCATCAATGGATCGGTACCGACGTATTCGCCTTTGGAAATTCTCTTCTCTGTTATCAAACCAGAAACGGGACTATAAATTGAACGCCGGCGTAAATTTTCTTTTGCATAGGCAACTTCAAGCGTAGCGATTTTTCTCTCAGTCAATAATTCATCTGTTTCATGACCAGAGAGTAACTGCTTCTGCATGAGCTCTTTATTACGATCTATTTTTTTACTCGATAACTCATCTCGCGCCTTCGCAAGGTCAAGCTGTATACGCTCTACCCTTGATGCTAGTGATACGAGTAACTGCCCTTTTTTAACGTAATCACCTCGTTTCACATGAATCTTTTTCGCAACACCACTCACCTGACTACTCAACTGAATGTCATCGCTTGGCTCGAGAAGACAACTTATTTGCCCCTCATCAAATACACCTGCAGTTGCACTCGTCGAAGCCGCTAATAAACACGCGGTTATTATTCTGTTTATCTTTTTATTTATCATGATTGTTGTCCGGTAAAGGAGAGTAAATCGACCTGCTTTTCATCTTGTCTTAGCAGGTCTGCGCGAGCTTTTCGATATTGGCGTTCCTGTGCCCGCTGAGCATATTTCATTATCCAGAGGGATAAACGGTATTTCAGTTTTCCCTCAGGAAGCTGCTTTATTAAAACTAGAATAACCGCTGGAGAAAAACCATCCAGCAACTGATCTTCTATCGAGATTATCACATCAAATACACCTGGATCACCCTGTCTGGCGCAACGTCCAGCAAGCTGTCTGTCGATTCGACCGCTATCGTGCAATTCAGTCAAAATCACATGCAACCCTTCTGCGCGACCAACCTCTTCGTGTAACTTAATATCCGTTCCTCGACCCGCCATATTCGTTGCAAGCGTTATCTGCCCTGGTTGTCCAGCCTGCGCAACAATTTCCGCTTCATTGGCATCTTGTTTAGCATTCAATAACTCATGCGCTATTCCGTGCTTACGTAGCTCTTCGCTAAGAAACTCCGATGCATTTACCGTGCGTAATCCAACCAGTACCGGGTGCCCCGCCTCATGCAAATGAATGATCCGCTCGACAATACGCTGCCATTTTGCCTGCTGCGTCGAGTAGACCTCGATCGGATGATTAACACGTTGACTCGGCTTATTCGTCGGTACACGAAACAGGCGTTTACGATAAATATGCCAGAACTCTGCTTTCGCCTCATAAGCCGTTCCTGTCATTCCACAGACATGAAAATAACGACGGAAAAAATTCTGAAAGCTGATGCGATCCAGTGTTTGCCGTGGCCAGGATATATTTTCAATCCCTTCCTTGATTTCGACCAGCTGATGCAGGCCCTGCTCCCAGTTCCGATCAGGCATAACACGGCCCGTGTTTTCATCGATGATCATGACCTTGTCGTCACGCAATAGATAATGCCGGTCTTTATCAAACAGTATAAGCGCAGAAAGTGCCTGGCGGCATAATTCCAGCGAACGTATTCTCGCTTTCCATAACGGGCCGAGTGATTCAGTTATTGAGAAGATTCGCTCTTCCCCTACTTGTGTAAGTTCTATCTTACGTTTGAGGTAATCAACTTCGTAATCGATATCTTCATCAAGCTGACGCGCAATATCTATCGCTTCATACATCATATTCTCGTGCGACTCATTGCTCAGCTCACCCCCAGAAATAATTAATGGGTTTCTAGCTTCATCCAGTAATACACTATCGGCTTCATCTGCAATCGCAAAATGCAGGCCACGTAACAATAATTGCTGAGTAACCTGTTGATTACCCTTAAGTGTTTCAGCATGTACATGTAATGGATGTTTACGTTCCTTTAGTAAGATACGATCTTTCATATAATCAAATGCAAGTTCTTTATTGGAGCAATAAACAATGTCATGACTATAAGCTTCTCGTCGTTCTTCCGGACTCATACCTTCAATAATGATTCCAGCTGACAGGCCGAGTCGACGATATACCTGCATCATTTCATGGGCATCGCGTTGAGCCAGGTAGTCGTTCACGGTTAATACATGAACAGGAATACCCGCCAATGCTGCAACAGATGCAGGCAGAGTTGCGGTTAAGGTCTTCCCCTCACCCGTCTGCATTTCTACAATATACCCATAATATAATCCCAGACCGCCCATAAGCTGCACATCATAATGACGCATCCCCAATGTTCTTCCAGCAGCTTCGCGAACTATGGCAAAGGCATCAATAACGTATCGTTTATTAATCGCAGTCTTAAGCGCTTGCTGACGTAGTTCCTGTACTCGATAATCAAAATCCTCGTCAGACAGGGACGATAATTCAGCATCTTGCTGACGTATTGCAGCAACATGTGACTTAAACCCTAAAGGTGAACGCAGGTCGGGGACAAATCCCCGCAGATAATGAAAAACTTTATCAAAGGCATTTTGGGGATTAAAAATAACCTCTGGTCGCATTGCATGAGAAACTGGATGAGTACTCATGAGACTAACCCCGAAATAAACGTCCAAATACGCGATAGACCCGATAGAACACAGGTTCTGGATCATGTACAAAACGAACGTAAATACGCTCCTCTAATCGTGGGAGATCATGACCATCGATTTCCAGTTCAATCTGGTAATATGGCTCAAAGGTTTTTGCCTTGTTACGGCTTTGTGGATCAACCACAATAGGGCCTCCACCTTCTATCGACAATGTCTTGCTCGGTAGTAAATGGTTTGCATCAGGTGATATCCGTATAATGCGTGCTGAATATACTTTTCCGGGCCGAGAAGCAAACTGAGTCTCAATACGTTTCGTATTACGTTCAACATAGTCAATATCCTGCTCAGATACCATCGCGACTACTGGCAAGCTATGCTCATCAGTAATATGTCCAAGTACAGACCCTCGCTTGATTAACTTATCCTTTAAACCTGAAGTGTTGTGTAAAACCAATTTCCCTGAACGATGCGCTCTCAACGTTAACTGTTTCTGACGTTCGACTGATCGCAAATATTCCTGTTCAACAAACGCCTTCTCCTCACGTACAATTTCAGCAACTGCGCGATCTTTTATACTCGCCTGATACCGTTCTTCAGCTTCCTTCAACTGGTGCAATAGAACCTCTACATGTGCATCGAGCTTTACATTTTCCAGGTCCAGTATAGGCTGCCCTTGCTCCACATATTGACTTGATCTAACGTTGATGTTTTTCACAAAACCTGTCTCCGATGTGCGCAGATAGGCCTGCTCATTTGCCCAGGTCACTCCCTGGGTATTTGTCGATAGTGATACAGGAACAACAAACAGCAGAACACCAATCGTTGCAATGGTAACTGCAATAGCTGAAAACATACGGCCCTGATTCTGGCGCAGGACTGGATCAGTAAACGGTTTTGCCAGGACTTTCATCGTGGGATAGATAATGGACATGAAAATAAACCATGCACCGATAATAACACCGAAGAAGAAAAATTGACCTGAGACAAATAGCATAATCGCTATCGTTATGAAGATACGATAGAGAAATGCCAGTATGGCGTACAAGGTAATGATTACGCCTTCGGAAGTTGACCTGACTGGCGTATGAATGTCTTTTACTTGCGCAAAGTAACGCTTAAACAGGTAACCGATATAATCATTACCTTTCTTTGCCAGATTGGGAATTTCCACATAATCGGCCAGGACATAGTAGGCATCGAACTTCAATAACGGGTTGCCATTGAAGAGTAATGTCGACACACCTGAAATCAACATGACATTAAACATCATCGCTCGTAGCAGGCCAGGCTCCAGGTGCGCCCATGCAATCATTGCCGCTGCAGCAAGAAAGACTTCTACGAGTATGCCTGCTGCTCCAACCAGCATACGGTGATACTTATTTGAAAAAGCCGATGCCGAGGACGCATCAACGTAAGGAACTGGAAAAAAAACCAGCAGGATGACACCGATTTCATGAATTTCACCACCCCATTTCTTAGCACAGTAGGCATGACCTAATTCATGAACTACTTTTACTAGCGGGTAGACCAGTGCCAATAACAAAACATTCTTTAAAGAAAAGAGCTGATCGCTCAGGTTTTGAGTCAAGGCAGTCCAGTGGACCGCTGCTTGCATAATCCCGTAGATAACAACAGCCAGCCATATAAAAGCGCCGATACGGCTGATTAGAGGCAGGACAAAACGTGATGTCAATTGTAAAAAACGTTCTGGATCGAGTATCGGCAGACGTATTGCTAATGGCATTTTAAAAGCCTGGACTAACCGCTTACGATCATGCTGACGTCGACGTTTATCCAGATCTCTGATAACAGGCAACTTGTCTGACTGAATCAAATTATTCTGATGCAGACGAGAAATCAGACTAATAATGTCGGACTGCGTTGGCATACGATCACCCAAAGCACGACAGGATATTTCCCATATTTCCTGAAGACTACGCTCACCATTCATCAAACCGATAATTTGATAGACCTCAGGTGTGAATCGGTGCAAATTTCCAGTGATATGATCTTGCATCACATACATTAATTCACCGCGGTAATGATGACGGTGGATTTGTGCATGATGACGTAGCTTGAATTTCAGCTCTGAAGCGCTGTACCAGGCGGGATTAAATAGTGATTCCTGCATGATCCTGTTTAGGCTCTAGCCAAAGAGAGTCCACCACTGTAACTTCAACCACTCTGAGAAATCACGTGTTAACACTGAAATTAGACGGCGTTCATCAATAAGCACTTTAGCGACACCCTCCATACCTAACTGCAACTGTTCATCAGGTTTATCCAGTGTGCCTTCAACCTGATAATATGTTTCACCGTCTTTAGCGACTGTTACGGGTGTAATTTTCGTCACCTTGAATGCATATTCCTCACCCGCTAACGCGGTAAAATAGACTTTACCGATCTGTTTTTCCTGAACCTCGGATATACGATTTTGTTTCACCAGAAGTATTATCCGGTAACTTTCCAGAGGTGCTACTTCAAATAACTCTTCACCACGAGTCACAGCACCACCGAGTCGATTACTTAAGTCACCATTAATAATACGACCAGATATAGGTGATTTAATATCCGCTCGATTTAATTGCATATCGACCAGACTGAGTTGGACTTCTGACTGATCTTTCTGTGCTTGCAGGACGTTTAATTTTGCTCGCTCATGTTTGGACAACGCTTCCTGATAATGGCGATTCAGCTTTTCCTGCTGACTGAGCCATTTTAGACGTTCGAGCTGAAGATCTTTTTTATCCAGCGCGACTAGAACCTGATTTTCATCTACTGTATCACCAGCTCTAAATTCAGCATTTTCAATGTAACCATCATAGGGCGCCACAATCGACTGACGTATCTGACTCGTTAAGGTAACTTCTGCGGGTAGACGATAATCTGTCTTATAAAACGAAAGAAACAACAGCAGAACGACTAACACTGAGGCTATTGTCTTATACATATAATGCTCAGCACCAAATGCATACGAGAGCTGACGTTTTATTGAATCTATAATTTTAAAGATAATGTTCTTATCAGTATCACGTTTTAGCAGGAGCGCACCAACCGACAGGGAGGCAATCGCTTCGCATTGCTCCACATCCGTCTGTGTAAACTCTTTACCTTCCTCTCGTTCCAAGGTTAAGGCACCGACTACATCATAGTCCTTATACAATGGTATGGTCATGACACTGGAAAGTTCCTGTGTCTCCAGTAATTGCTTATTCTCTGCGGTCAG
The DNA here is from genome assembly GCA_942491945.1 of uncultured Gammaproteobacteria bacterium. Taxonomy (GTDB): domain Bacteria; phylum Pseudomonadota; class Gammaproteobacteria; order JAJDYQ01; family JAJDYQ01; genus JAJDYQ01. The sequence goes on from CALODD010000056.1 coordinate 29,233, forward strand.
AATAGATTCCTCGTGCTCACCAGGCAGGTATAAGGCTGTTTTCTGATCCACTGCCTCATCCATCGCTTTCTCGATTAATCTGACCAGGTTCATTTTCTTGCCAAACTGGGCACTGTGAGAAAGCTGGTTAATTCGTATTGATTTATTTTTAATAAAACCCAGGCTTACACGATCACAGGAAAACATGGTCGCAAGTTCTGAGACCATACGAATAGCTGCGCCATTGAATCGTTCTTCGGACAGCACTCTCGAGAGTAGATCAACACTACTCGAAATGGATTGATTGGTACGCTGAGTATTTGTATGGATATCCTGACGATAAATAGACTCTACCCAACCGCTACCCATTTCCAGATGCTGCATCGCCTGTTTAAGTTTTTGCTGAGAACTTGCAGTTAGCGCCTGAGCAACAACAGCAACAATTTCAGTATTAATTTTTACTGGATAAGCAATAATATAAGCTGGATCTGGATTATTATCTTCGCCTTCTGGTGCTTCCAGCACCGTGATCAGGCCTTTTTCTTCTTTTAAGACCTCTTCAATAATGCCAGTGGCCGTGTCCATACTGGAATCAGGATCTGGCCATGCGCTGACAACATGAAACTCATTAGATGAAGACGTTCGAGTGGCGACCATGCCCAGAAAGATATCAGGCAAGTAACCACATTGTCTGGCTAGCCACGCGTCATAAGACAGCGTATTAGCGCTCTCTGGATCTGATTGTGTGATGGCTTGATTATCGGCCATACGATTTATCTCATATTATTATGAGAACTATTTTAACACCGGATAGATGAAGTAGAACGATTACTTAATGCTATCCCAGTCAAGATAGACTGATTCATCGGCTGGCTTACGTTGAGCTTTCTTGAGCAGCTTACTACCCATGACACCTGCCGCTGCAGCGGCTGCAGGAACAACCACCCAGTCATTAGTATCTCCTGAAGCGATATGCATCAGTTCTTCAGCCGTCTCAAAGGGGGGGGGGGGGGTGAGGTGGGGGCCGATGACGAAACCTGGAGTCATCAACATATCCCTTTTTGGAAATCTATTTTTTCCTGGCTAACAGAGGCCTATTATAACGGACGCTTTACCGATGCTTATGCAAAAAAAGTTGCCGGGAAAATTAAAGAACATGCAGTCATCCTTTACCCTTGCCTTCCAAAAGATGTGGAGTTTGTGGTTGAGGATTATAAGGCCCCCTTTAATAGCTTGCTGCTTGCATCGGAAAGCTCTTATTTAAAAAGGGTTAGTGCGTACAAGTAAAGTTGTCCACCTCCAAATTAGTTACTACCACTTAAAGTAATAGAAGAGTTCCTTCTCAAGGGAAAAGTGGAAGACTCGGAAAAGGGGAGAGGAGGAACTTAAGGAGCTGCTTGTCGTTGCGGAAAAACTTAAGCTTAACAACACTTCATCTAAATTGTCAGGAGATACTTGCCCGCTATTTGGATAGCGATCATGTTGTTAAGAGCCTTTTAGAAGCTGAAAATCTTGGTTTGCATCATGTGTTGCAAAAAGCAGAGCTGATTAATAAATTGGATTTTCAGGTTGAACTTACGATAAAAGAAAGCGGCTTAGAGTTTTACTTTTTAGCCTTTACAGCAAGGGGTCTCGAGCTATTTCAATCTCTAAAGGGGATGATTACAAATTTAAAATATGGTAAATCCCTCACGCAAGAAAAGCCCTTTTCTCGAAACAGTCCATGCCTGCCCCAACCTTAAAGGGGTTGACTTAGGGGAAACAGATATGTTTACAGAAGATTTTCATCAGCTGCCAAGAGACATTGAAGAACTAAATTTATCTTCATACTTGGCTCAACTCAAAAATATTAGGGCAGATCGCAAATACCGAATTCCGAGAAAGCTTGATTTATCAGCCAATACCCAATTGAATTATAATGCCTGGCCCCACCTTGAAAGATTAAAAGATCTAGAAGAGCTAAGGCTTACCTTTATGCCACAAATTGATAGAGAGCAAAAAGAATTAATCAAGAGAACCTATTCCGGGAGGACCCTATATGTCTGAAGAGCTTGTAGAAATCTTTACAGATGGGGGTGCTCGGGAAACCCTGGTCCAGGGGGAGCGCTACCGCGCTTTAAGGGGCAGGAAAAAAATATCCGAAGCGAGCCCTATACATCAAATAACCGGATGGAGATGACCGCTGCCATTGAGGCCTTGTCTGCTTTAAAACAACCCTGTTCTGTACTACTTACAACGGACTCAAAATACCTTCAAGATGGGATCACCTCTGGATTTCAGGGTGGAAACAAAACGGTTGGAAAACAAAAGAAAAAAATCGTTAAAAACATCGACCTCTGGAAACAGCTAGATCAACTTGTCACAAAACACCGGGTCAAATGGAATTGGGTGAAAGGCAATGATGGACACAGAGAAAACGAAATCGTGGACGAACTCGCCCAAACAGCCATCCAAGACTTTATGGTCTCTCTCGGAGTCACTGTCCAACCCACCCTCAAGTTCTAATGTAGGATAAGGGTCAGATATTCTAGATTGTCTGACCTGGGATAGCACAAACGGGCCTGCTAATCACGGAATTTTACATTAACTCCCCTTTTGATGGCATCGTCAAAATATTTTATACACTCCGTGATAAGAAAAATTACGGCTAAGGTCTAATTTTTCCAAAGTTGTATTTCATTTAGAGCCTTCAGCATTTTAGCCCCTTCTACCCCAATGCTATTTTTCTTTAAGTATCAATATTTTTAAACTCTTATTTCTTTTTAGGGTACTCGGCAAAAGCAATAGCCCCTTCATCATCAATCCTACCTTTTGAAAGGTCTAGTTTTATTAAGGAATTATTGGTTTTAGAGCCTTTGCAATCTCTACACCCTTCTGTCTTAACTCTGTTAATTCCTTGACCAACAATTCGGATCGATTTCAATGTTTCACTATCTTTTAAAGCTTCCGCTATCGTTAGAGGCACTCCAAAATCTATATTATCAGATGAATAATCAACCATTTGGATGTCTGGTATTGCTAAAGTGCTTGCAATACACGATTTCCGTTATTTCTATAATTTATTACGAATCCCTTAATACCAAGATCACGACAAAGTTCAGCAAGATCTTGAGGATATGCATGTAAATCCATTAACGTATCATCAAATGTAACCCGAGGATTTCCCTCTTGAAAAGAAAACTTTATACCTATCCCTAACATATGCAATTATTTCATTTGGTCATCTATTTGATTTAGCTCATCAGAATTATCATCTATCCGTGCAATTTCCCCCTCAAAAATAGAAAATGCTTTTTTACTCTAAGCGATCCATCATCAATAGAATTCAGCAAAGTTCCATAACTCTAAAAGATTCTCATTTGTAAAGGTGATTTGTTCTCTGCACTTTTGTTTTAACTCGGAAATATCGAGATAATTTGCTGCATTTAATAACTCTTGTGCATTTTTACTTGTAATAGCGGATGTGTCACCAGTTTCAATAAAAG
>CALODD010000057.1:0-5883 GCA_942491945.1 uncultured Gammaproteobacteria bacterium
TAGTTCCAGGCTCTAGGTATCCGCAGGCCAGAAGCGAGATGAATCGGGAGTAAGTACTTCGTCAATTAAAACCAGTTCGTCGTTATCATCAAGCCCAAACTCAAACTTAGTATCAGCAATAATGATTCCTCGTTCCAGTGCATATTCAGCTGCAGCAGTATAAATTTTCAGGCTGACTTCTCGAACCTGGTTGGCAAGTGACTCACCCATGAGTTCGACAGTTTCCTCGTAAGAGATGTTAACGTCATGATCTCCGACTTCGGCTTTTGTTGACGGTGTATAAATAGGCGTAGGTAATTTGTCAGCGAGATCGAGTCCTGCCGCTAGAGAAATGCCACAAACGGCCCCAGTTTGTTGATAATCTTTCCATCCCGAGCCGATTAGATAACCACGAACGATCGCTTCGACGGGTAGTGGCCGTAGTTTTTTAACGATAATGGCGCGACCGTTGACCTGTTTGTAATCATCTTCACTGAGAATCGATTTAAGCTCAATATCACTCAAATGATTGGGTACTAAATCTTTGAAATGGTGAAACCAGAAATTCGATACACTGGTGAGCACTCTACCTTTACCACTAATGGGCGTTGGCAAGATGACGTCAAATGCAGACAGACGATCAGTGGTCACAATTAGCATATGCTTGTCATCGACATCATAGATGTCTCTAACTTTGCCTTTCTGAATTAAAGGCAAGCTACTTAGTGAAGACTCATACAGGCTATCGGTCTTATTACTCATTTATTTTAGACTCGTGATTAACTATTAAATTTTATCAAGTGCCAAACTGGCTTCAGTAGCGAGTGCAGGATCATCGCCAGCAATCACTTCTTTGAGGAATCCTTTCGCCATCTCGGTATTGCCGATGTCCAGACTTAAGTAAGCCAGTGCCAGTTTGGTTCCATCTTCACTTTCGCTATATGCTTCGAAACAGCTGGAAAGGTCGGCTGGTACAACTTCATCAAATTCAGGTAATGCCTGCATTTTCTGGGTGACATCCTCCGATGGAGGTGTATTGTTGGGTTTAGCTGTTAGTACTGTTTTATCTGAACGTTCTTCGTCATCTTCATCGTCGTCAAACTTTGGCTGGAATAGATCATCAAGTGTCTCAAGTTCCTCATTGCGAGTGGCCTCAATCTTTCTGAGCATCTCAATCGCTTCTTCACGAAACTGGTGTGATTCGTGCTGCAATACTTTAGCGACATACTCTTTGGCGCGTGTGCGTTCACCAAGTTCCAGGTAGGTGTCTGCCAGTTTGAGTTGTTCCTGTAGTAGTTTTGTATCCTGTAGCATGTCAAAGCTAGAGGACATTTCATCATGCACATTAAGAGGAGCGTAGGATGGTTCACTGTCTTCATGTAGCTCTGTTGCTGGATGATCATTCGGTGTTAGTTCAAAATCTGGAGCCCACTCTTCATCCTCGGCTTCATTGCTTGTTGTATTCTCTTCAGGGATATCAAGGTCCAGGGCGTCATTTTTAGCGGTGATATCTAATTCGTCGTCGATGATTGGCTCATCGAGTGAATCGACTTTATGTGTTTTTTCAACGCCGTCTAAATCTGACTCTACAATGTCAAGTTCTAACGCTTCGTTTTTAGCTGTGGTATCCAGAGGATCTTCGACAATAGCTTCATCAAGCGAATCAACTTTGTGAGTTGATTCTATATCAGGCTCTTCAAGATTGAGTTCGGGCGTGTCATGGCTATTTTCCTCGGATTTGTATTGATGCCCCTTTAACTGGCTACGAATGTCATCACTAAGCTCAAGTGCATTGGCATCGTTCATGGTATAGCCAGTCGACACATTGTCAGGATCAATGTCCTCAATTAGTGTGCCGAGTTCGTTTACTGTATCGACGTATTGTGGATAACGTTGTGTGTCGATCTCTGCAAGCAGTTGTGTCGCATCTTTTTTGCTGCCCATATCAATGTGTAGATGAATCTGTGACAAAAGATCCTCTACCTCTTTGATTTCTGATGACTCTTCTTCTGGCTGTTCTTCGGTTATTTCATCTGCCGTGATATCTTCGGAAACTGTAGTAACGGCCTTTGGTTGAGTGATGTCGAACTCATCCATGTACTCATCACGATTGATCTGTTTAGCTTCTTCTTCCTTATCGTCATCGAAGAATCTGGGCTCCGTTATATCTTCTTTCTCGAAGGTTTCTTCTTCTGGTTGTGATGCGGTTGATACCGTTGGCTTAGACTCTTCTGCTGGCTCTGGATCAGGCTTTATTGCCATTGGTTCAGTCATGTCTTCCTGAACCATAGCTTGTGTTTCAGCAGCAGAACCAACAGACGGCTCTGGCTGTTTGATTATCGTACCAACCTGGTCAGGGTGAGATTGTGAGGAGCGGCGGCGTCTACGTTTCTTATTTTTGCCTTTGGAGAGTAGAGCCAGAATGGCAATCAAGATGGCGACAAGTGTTACCCAGGTACGCCAGTCCTGGAGATCCAGCAGAGGTGTGGGTGACGATGAGGTAGATGGTGCTGGTGTTGAAGTCGACTGTTGATTGTTGAGTGTCTGCTCCAGCAGTTGGGTCTTATTTTGAAGATTGCTACGCGCCTGTCGCTCAGCCTGTAAATCCTGTTGAAGCTTTGTGTTCTGGCGCTGTAGAGTATTGAGCTTCTCAACCATCTCTTCCATGTTTTCGACATGGTCACGGTTATTCTTTGTAAGTGATTCGATCTGTGCTTCCTGCTCTCGAATCTGTTGCATCATTTCATTAGCCAGTTCCAGGTTTTCGACTGGTTCTGCAGGGACGTCAGGAATCGCAGTTGGGGTTGGCTGTGGTGCTGGGGTGGTTAGAGGAGCTGGAGCGGCTACAGGGGCTACAGGGGCTGGAACAGACTCTCCTCGTAATCGGATCTTGCCAATTTCTGATGGTTTTAATTTGGGTGGAACTGGTGGTTTGGTAAGACGGTCTGGAACTATCTCCATGAGCCGATCCAGATCGGGAATAAATAGTGTACTGCCGATCATGAGGCTTGACTGGTCGCCATCAAAAGCCTGTGGATTGGCGTCGTATATCGCCTTGACGACGATTTTTAGTGGTAGAGGGCGTGTGCCTCGGACGTATTGCGCGATTTCACCCAGGGTTTCTTTAGGAGTAATCGGGCCGTAAGCCTCAATCTCCTGGGCAAAGGCAGTCGAATTCAGGCCTGTCAATAAAGCAAAATAGAAAATAAGAGAGACTATGAGATGACTTAGTCGCAGTTTGTTTTGCATAGGGTCTTCCCGGCTGACACATATCAGAACGTGAGCGGGAATATAGCACAATCAATAGGGTGATTTTGACTTCAAAATCAACAAAGCTGGAAGCTGAATGCTCCCAGCTTTAAGTGATTATTTAGCGCAGCGAAAACCTATGGAGCCGTAGATGGAGCGGCCACTGACCGGCGGCTTCACATTGCGAAATGAAGCACGCAAATTGGCAGGGTCTTCGTCCCATGAACCACCACGAACCACACGCTGTCTGCCATCAGATGGGCCATTCAGGTTGCCGTTGGCGTATTGCTGAATACCATCTTTGTCATACCAGACGTTAGTCCATTCACCTGCATTGCCATTCATGTCGTACAGACCATAGCCATTGGGCTGATGACTGCCGACTGGCCAGGTTCTATCTTCACCACAACCATCTCCTTCGTTTGGAACCGAGCCAGCAGTGATCTTGTCGTCGAGGACCGCGTGCTTACAGCTAGCGTTTTCGCCCCAGGGATAGCGTGATGCAGAGTTACCTCGGGCAGCTTTTTCCCATTCGGCTTCATTCGGCAGCCGCTTGCCGACATAGTTGCAGTAATCGACTGCTTCCTGCCAGTCAACGCAGTTAGCCGGGTGATCCATACGAGAGGATTCACCCAAGTTACAGTATTTATTTCGCGCATGGTCTTTGGGTCGGGTACACTTGCCCGCGGCGATACATTTAACGTATTCAGCAACGGTGACCTCATGGGTATCGATCTTGAATTCAGGGACATGAACAGTCGTGCCGCCTGCCGGCCCTTCGTCTTTGTCACAGTCAGGATCATTAACGGAGCAACCCATCTGGAAAGGCCCTGTTGGTATAGTCACCATGTTTGCGCCCATGACAGTAACAGGGACAGTAACTAACACGCTGAGCAAGGCGGTTTTTATATTCATCATTATTCGAAATCTCCAGTTCGCGTAAAAAAGCATAGATCACAACAACAATGACCGATAGAACAACAGAAATCTTTCACTGGCTACGTAAAAATAATTATGGCGTGGAAGAATTACAGCCGGCATCAAACGATGCCAGTTTCCGACGCTATCTGCGTGGCGATGTCGACGGTGTATCGCGCATTGTCATGGACGCGCCGCCCGAAAATGAAGATTGCGGTCCCTTTGTGGCGATTGGACGTGCACTTTGCGGTATCGATTTGAATGTTCCAGAGATTCTGGAGGAAGATCTGGAAAACGGGTTTTTATTGCTAAGTGATCTGGGTGACCGTCAGTACTTAAATGAACTGAATGAAGACACGGTTGAGCAGTTATATGCCGATGCCATGGGTGCCTTAATGGTATTGCAGGCAAAGGGGCCGGGTTCTGAAAGTATTCCGTCCTACGATAAAGCCTTGCTGACGCAGGAAATGGAATTATTTAGAGAATGGTTTCTGCAAAAACATCTCGAATTTGAACTCGATGATGCCACGAATCAGTTGCTTGACCAGACTTTTGAATTGCTGGCTCACTCGGCGCTTGAGCAACCAAAAGTCTGTGTGCATCGAGATTACCATTCTCGTAACCTGATGCTTACTGAGCAGAATAACCCTGGCATTCTGGATTTTCAGGATGCTGTTTATGGGCCTGTGACCTATGACCTGGTCTCGCTGTTGCGTGATTGCTATATCGCCTGGCCACGTGAACAGGTAGAAGCATGGGTGAAGGGTTATCGTACTCAGGCTGTTGCATCGAATGTGATCGATGAAAACGAGGTTTCTGAACATCAGTTCCTGCGTTGGTTTGATCTCATGGGGATACAGCGACACTTGAAAGCTATTGGTATCTTTGCGCGCTTAAATCATCGTGATGGTAAATCGGGCTATCTGGGGGATATTCCGCGAACGTTAACGTATGTCGAGGAAGTAAGCGGCCGTTATCCTGAGCTAAAAGACTTTCACGACTTTATTGCGCAGCGCGTTAAGCTGGGGCTGGAAGCAGCAATACTGGATTTCTAAATGTCTGGAATGAAAGCGATGATTCTAGCCGCTGGTCGCGGTGAACGTATGCGACCGTTGACGGATACCACGCCCAAGCCTTTGCTTAACGTCAAAGGCAAAAGCCTGATTGAATATCATATTGAAGCACTAAAGCAGGTAGGTATTACACAACTGGTCATCAATACCGGTTGGCTTGGGCAACAAATCGAAGATGCGCTGGGTGATGGAAGTACTTACGATGTATGCATAGATTATTCGCACGAACCTGAAACCGCCTACGAAACCGGTGGTGGCATCTTTCACGCGCTAGATAAACTCAGTGATCCATTCATTGTTGTTAATGGTGATGTCTGGACGGATTATGATTTTTCCAGGCTACTTCATCACCCCCAAAAGCAAGCACATCTAGTATTGGTGAATAATCCTGAACATCATCTCGATGGTGACTTTTCAATTGAAGATGGTTTTGCACGAGCAGAAGGCGATGACCGTTTTACTTTCAGCGGTATCGGTGTTTATCGAAAGGCGATGTTCCTCGAGTGTAAAGCGGGTAGCTTTCCGTTGGCGCCATTACTCAGAAAGTATATGCCTTTAGATCAGATTACTGCTGAGCACTATTCTGGTGCATGGAATGACGTCGGGACGCCAGAACGTCTTGCAACGCTTCAATCGTAAAAAATTGTTCCAATTTCAGTAAACA
>CALODD010000058.1:0-47571 GCA_942491945.1 uncultured Gammaproteobacteria bacterium
GGCAATTAGACTGTTTTTCCCTGTAAATTCGATGGCATGATCTGCAGCAGTAGCATGTAACCAGACACCGTACTCAGCTGCCATATGATGGCTCATACCCTGGGCCATCAAGCTCGCAATAATGCCTGAGAGAACGTCTCCCATGCCAGCAGTCGCCATACCCGAGTTTCCGGCTCGGCAAACGGCCGTATCCGCTTGATGCACCAGGGTACCGGCACCTTTCAGTACTGAAACACCAGCATAATGCTCATGCAGTTCATGAACAGCCTTGTAGCGATCAGCCATGATGTCCTGAGTTGAGATACCCAGTAATCTGCCAGCCTCTGCAGGATGCGGCGTCAGCACCCAGTTTTCACATCGTGCAGGCTCCTGCGCTAGTAGATTGAGCGCATCGGCATCCACCACCATCGGCTTCCGGCTTTCTAATACACGTGATAATAAAGACTGCGCCCAGTCATCCTGCCCGAGGCCTGGGCCAATGACGACAACAGATGCACGACGTAACAATGGCGCTAGTTCCGTAGCAGTTGATATGCCATGTACCATAAGTTCAGGACGCGAACTCACTACGGCCGCAACATGTTCGGGTCGAGTCGCAACACTAACCAGCCCAGCGCCCGTTCGAAGTGCTGCTGTACCTGCCAGAATCGGTGCGCCGGCCATGCCATGGTTGCCACCAATCACCAGCACGTGCCCAAATTGACCTTTATGTGCAGCCTCAGAACGATGAGCCAGTGGCGCTGATGAATAGTCATCAGGCATTAAACGTAAAAGACTATCGATCTGCTCATAAACCACATTCGGAACCTGTAAATCATTAAAGACAAGATCACCGACATATTCCGGCGCACTTCCCGTCACCAGGCCACGCTTCTGACCAATAAAAGACACCGTCACATCTGCTCTTATGGCCGCCCCCATCACACAGCCGCTATCCGCATGAATACCGGTGGGAATATCGACGGCAAGCACAGGGCAATCACAGACATTGGTACAGTCGACAGCCGTCAACCAGGCATTTTTTAAATCACGCTCCAGCCCTGTACCTAACATTGCATCAACGACAACATCGGTATCTCGATGCATCCCGGAGACGAATGCTTCCATCTGTACGCCACTTTCGACAGCATCCTGCCATGCCTGCCGTGCATCGCCCCTGAGTTTTTCTGGATCAGCAAGATGATAGATGTGTGCAGACAAGCCATTCTGAGTTGCAAGTCGTGCAATCACATAACCATCTCCGGCATTGTTACCTGCACCACATAGTACCGTGAGAAATTTTGCTTCAGGCCAACGTGTCTTTAGTTCGTCATAGGCGGCCTGACCAGCACGACACATTAGCTCATAACCCGCAATGCCCGATTCAATTGCCAGACGGTCCAGCTCACGTACCTGTTCAGCGGTATATAGATTGTGACTACGTTGATTCATAGTCGCATTATACCGGTACAATGCGCTAATGAGCGTAGATAAACAGGACTGGCATAACTTAAGTCAACGCATTAAGGCCTATGGTCAGACGCTCGGCTTTCAACAAGTCGGCGTAACGGATACCGACTTAGGCGAAAGTGAAACCTACCTGATGCACTGGTTAGACGATGGGAAGCATGGCGACATGGACTGGATGCAACTGCATGGCACCAAACGCACAAGACCTGCCGAACTCGTTGAAAAAACGATACGCATCATCAGCGCGCGCATGGACTATCTACCACCCGATACACAGGACATGGAACAGGTCCTGCAACAGACGGACAAAGCCTATGTCTCACGCTATGCATTAGGCCGCGACTACCACAAACTCATTCGTAACCGTCTACAGAAGCTTGCGACTTACATCGAACAGGAAATTGGTGAATTTGGATATCGTGTGTTCGTCGACAGCGCCCCGGTAATGGAAAAACCACTAGCCGAAAAAGCCGGTCTGGGCTGGGTTGGCAAGCATACCAACCTGTTAAACAAGAAAGCCGGTTCATGGTTCTTTCTCGGTGAAATCTATACCGACCTGCCCTTACCAATAGACCCGGCAGAAGTAAAACACTGTGGCGACTGTCAGGCCTGTATAGATGTATGTCCTACTAAGGCAATAACCGCACCGTATGAGCTTGATGCCCGTCTGTGTATTTCCTATCTGACGATTGAGCATAAAGGCCCCATCCCTGTCGAACTACGACCTCTCATCGGTAATCGTATTTACGGCTGTGATGATTGCCAGATTTTTTGTCCATGGAACCGCTTTGCCGACTTTACCGGTGAAACAGACTTTCGCCCACGTCATAAGCTTGATGATATTTCGTTACTCGAATTATTCGAATGGGATGAAGAAGCGTTTCTTAAGAACACAGAAGGTTCAGCAATACGACGTATAGGTCATGAACGATGGCAACGAAATATTGCTGTCGCACTCGGTAACGTTGAGAACGAAAAGAATCTTGTAAAAGAAAGACTAAAAAACAAACACAACCAAAGTAGTGGGCTTGTTAAAGAACATATCGAGTGGGCAATTCAGAGACTATAGATTTTCTACTTTAGTTTTAAGGCTCACTATCAACTAACTTCCTGTTTTTGCTCATTCTGCTCGTTCTCAGCAATACTTAAATCTGGCACTGGAAAGCTGTAACGACCACGACCTTGTCTTTTTGCCTGGTACATTGCTCTATCAGCAGTACTAATCGCATTGACGATGCTGTCGGAATGAATTGGCACAGTAGCAATACCAATACTAATACCGAGCATGAAAAGCTGTCCATGATGTTTAATCGGCTGTTCAAAAGCAGAAATAATCTTCGTAGCCAGCTTTATTGATATGTAACGTTGAGTAACATGAGGTAGCACAGCAACAAACTCGTCACCTCCTACACGTGCAACAATATCTTCTTTTCGTAAACAGTGTTTAATGCGTTCTGAAGCTTTTGCTAGAACCTTATCTCCGACATCATGCCCGAACTGATCATTGACGTCTTTGAACTTGTCAAGGTCAAGATATAACACAGTACATGAGGTCAATGGCGACGATTGATTTTGTAAATCTTCTAGTGCCCCAGTGAAACCTTTCCGATTAAATAATCCAGTTAACTCATCACGCCAGGCGTCATGTTGCCAGATACCCATGCTTGCTTTGATCGCATTAGCCGTTCTCCGGCTATAACGATACAAAAGATATCCTGCCATCATACTTAGCAACACACTAAGAGTAACAAACACAATGATCCAATAAAGTGTTTGATTGTAGTTCTCCTGGGCCTGAATTCGCGCTCCATGCTCATATTTCGATTGCAGATCTCTCAGACGCTGAAATGTTTCATTACCATCTGTATGGAGTTGCTTAACGCTCTGGATAAAAAACTGGCGAGCCTGATCCTGTTCACCATTTTTCGCCATATCAGCAATGACATCATGCGCTTCTGATGCGGCTGTAATAATCTTATCTTGCTTCTGCATTACGGCTATTTCTTCTGCAGTCACAAGCAATTCACGAGTCGCGTTCCGCCCTTTTCCAACCTGATACCCTGAGCCAAGGAATTGTAGATATACATCATCAAGCTCAAAGGGGTCACTTTCTATCAATAAAAGTTGAACATCATCGGTGCGCTGAAGTGCTGCTAATTGAGTTTGAGTAATCACATTAGTTTTATGCCGATGCTCAGATAATGTTTTCTCCAAGGCTACATGAGATGAATACAGATGAGATACCGCAAGAATAATGATCACCGTCAGGAACAATACACTTAGAGCATAGGAAGCGATCAATGCAAATTGTAGTCGCCCTATTGATTTAGATTGCTCTGGTTGCTTATTCGCCATTTATTACGGTAACGATAGAACTGAAAATACTATTGGGTAAATCGTATAGTATCTCTAAATCTATAGCCAGTAATTAATAAAAGTGAAACCGGGGCCTGATAATTGTGAAGAGAACAATAACTGCAGATAAAGCTGATATATCAATGCCTTAACGTAGATTCATGATCGTCTACGCATACAGGCATTGTTAATCTATCAATTCGCTGTATGAGTTTTATAGTAACGAATTAACCCCTGTGTAGAACAATCATGCTCCGAAGAAACGTCACCACCCAGCAACTCTGGCAAGATATTCTTTGCCAGGACTTTACCTAGCTCAACACCCCACTGATCAAAGGAATTAATCCCCCAGATCACGCCTTGTACGAATACTTTGTGTTCGTAACAGGCTAGCAAAGCACCCAGTACTTTCGCGTTTAGCTCCGGAAAGACGATCGTATTGGTTGGTCGATTACCTTCAAATTGTTTATGTGCAACTAACTCTTCGACTTGCTCATTGCTGTACCCCTGCTCTGTCATTTCGGTACGCACTTCACTTGCTGTTTTACCTTTCATCAAGGCTTCGGTCTGAGCAAAGAAGTGAGTTAATAAAATTGTGTGATGTTCACCGATTTGATGCGGTGAGCGCATGGGTGCAATAAAGTCTGCAGGAATAAGATGAGTACCCTGATGTATGAGCTGGTAAAACGCATGCTGCCCGTTTGTACCTGACTGTCCCCAGATGACGGGCGCCGTGTCGTAACTCACCATATTGCCATTACGCGTCATGCGCTTACCATTACTTTCCATCTCCAGCTGTTGCAGATGTCCTGGTAATCGCGTTAAGTGTTTATCATACGGCAATACCGCTTGTGCATCGCTATCAAAGAAATCGATATACCAGATTCCCAGTAATGCCATGATAACCGGCATATTATTTTCCAGTGGTGCTTCCCGAAAATGACAATCCATTTCATAGGCGCCTTCCAGCAAGGCTTCAAATTGATCCATGCCTGCATAGAGCACGATAGGCAGACCAATAGCAGACCAAAGTGAATAACGGCCACCGACCCAGTCCCAGATTTTAAAGATACGATCATGACGGATGCCAAAAGCTTTCGCCTGTGCTTCATCAGATGTCACTGCAACGAAGTGATCAATCCAGGCATCATCATCACCCTGCGCAGTATTCACCCACTGGCGCAAGGTCTCCGCATTCGTCATGGTTTCCTGAGTTGTAAGGGTCTTAGATGACACAATGAATAATGTTGTTTCAGGATCGAGGCCTTTTAAACCATCACTCACTTCCTTGCCATCGACATCGGAAATAAAGTGAACATTCAGACCTGTTTTAACGTGTGGCTTGAGCGCATCACAGACGACCGCGGCCCCCAGAAATGAGCCGCCGATACCGATATTCACCACATCGGTAAATACCTTGTCGGTATGTCCGGTAATTTCGCCGTAGAAGATGGCGTTAGAAAACTCTCGCATCTGTTCCAGCATAGCGTTGATGTCTTGTTTAACATCGCGTCCATCGACCATGACTGGTGTATCAGTTCTGTCACGTAATGCAGTATGCAACGCTGGCCGTTGCTCTGTGTTGTTTATGGGTTGACCTGCAAACAAAGATTCACGGTGCTCTTCCAGTGAACGATCACGTGCTAGCTGAAACAATAAATCCAGTGTCGCTTGCTGTACTCGGTTCTTCGAATAATCAAAAAACAGGCCACAGGTTTCCAGACTATAAGACTCAAAGCGAGCCTTATCCTGCGCGAATAGATCGCGCATATGCACCTGTTGCATGGCTTCAAAATGTTCCTGGAGTGATTGCCAGGTCGGCAAGTCTGTCAGCATGATTTAACCGATAAATACGACTGGTAGAGATTATACGGTCTCAACTTACTTAGCCGAAATAATCTTTTCTACTTTTGAAGGTTCCAGGGGATTCAGTGAAACAAATCCATGAAGTTTTTAGAAATGGATATAAAAATACTCAAGTATTTCAAGCTTAGGCTTTTGCGATCAACACATGATAATGCGTAACATGATCTGCTCTAGTTCTTCGACCAGCCCCAGCCCGTATATGTAATGCTAATAGATGAAACCCTGACTAGCCGTTAGACACCAGACTAGGTTTCTGTGCGGGAATATAATTACGTGTACCGGTTACTTCGTTATTCTCGTCGAAATAAACCAGTGTTGGTTTGAAGCTATCGGCTTCATCTTCGGTCATGCGTGTGTAGCTACAGATGATAACGCGATCACCTACGGATGCTTTATGCGCCGCAGCACCATTGACTGAAATGATCTTGGAACCAGCTTCTGCCTGAATAGCATACGTAGTAAAACGCTCACCATTAGTCACATTATAGATATCGATCTGTTCATACTCGCGAATACCCGACATTTCGAGTAGATCTGCATCTATTGCACAGGAACCCTCATAATCCACACAGGCGTCAGTGACGCATGCGCGATGAAGTTTGGCTTTTAACATCGTAATTTGCATAAGAGATACAGCTTACAACTCAATATTTACGCAATCTAACTAATCCAGATCAAACGGTATGTTATCAATCAAACGCGTTGCCCCTAGTCGCGCTGCGACTAAAAGAACCAGCGACTTATCACCCTCATCAGGTAATTCCAGATCGCTTTGCCGTCTGATTTCGACATACTCTGGCTCGAACCCGAATGATATTAAATGCTTATTAAGATCACTATTAATTTTTTTAAAGCTAGCCACTGATAATTTTGCAGACTCCACCGCAGATCGCATTCCTTGCTGTAAATTTGGCGCTATTTTCCTTTCAGAATCAGATAGATACTGATTTCTTGAGCTCATTGCCAAACCGTTAGATTCACGAAATGTCGCCAGGCCTTCAATCTGAATCGGGACGGCTAAATCGTCAATCATGCGGCGAATCAGCGTAATTTGCTGGAAATCCTTCTCTCCAAAGACCGCAGTATCGGGCTGCACAATATTAAACAGGCGTGTCACAACGGTCGCAACGCCGTCAAAATGACCGGGACGCCCTGCTCCGCATAGAATTTCAGAGATACCCGGAACACTCACCTGAGTTGGATGTGGATTATTGCCATAGATTTCTTCTACCGACGGTAGGAACAGCAAGTCCGTCTGGTGCTCGGTAAGCTTTTGAGCATCAGATTCTTCTGTACGGGGATATCGATCGAAATCCTCATTCGGACCAAATTGAGTCGGGTTTACAAAAATACTGACGACAACTCTATCCGCGAGCTCACGAGCCCGGTCAACTAATGCCAGGTGTCCGTCATGCAGATTGCCCATAGTTGGCACGAAGCCAATACGTTCACCACTGCGTTTCCACTGGCGTACAGTTTCACGCAGTTCATTAACTGTTTTAACGGTGTACAAGGTGAAGTCCGATCAGGAAAAACAGTGTTCGGATGCCGGAAATACGCCGCTTTTAACGGCTTCAACATAGGCTTTAGCCGCCTGCGATGGATGCTGACGCTGGTCAGAAAAGTCTCGAACAAATTTAGGGACATGCCCGGATGTCAGTCCAAGGGCATCCTGTAGAACCAGTATCTGGCCGTCGGTATCAGCACCTGCGCCGATACCAATGACTGGAATATCGACTGATTGGGTGATCTGTTTCGCCAGCTGTGCGGGAACACATTCAAGTAACAACATATCTGCGCCCGCATCGGCGAGGAACTGTGAATCTTTCATCATTTTCTCAGCCGCACTCTGTTCTCTACCCTGTACGCGATAACCACCAATCTTATGCACTGCCTGAGGTTGTAAACCGAGATGTGCGCAGACAGGAATACCATGTTTGCTCAATTCCGGCACGATATCGAGCTGAGTACCACTGCCCTCAAGCTTGACCATTTGCGCACCACCTTCCTGCATCAATCGTGCAGCATTCATCGCGGCCTGCTCAGGGTTGCTGTAACTCATAAATGGCATATCGCCAATGATTAAACTAGTGCTACTGGCATTAGAGACACAACGCAGATGATAAACCATGTCATCGATTGTCACCGGTAGTGTACTGTCATGCCCTTGTACGACCATGCCTAATGAGTCGCCAACCAGAATCACATCAACACCAGCTGCTTCGACCAATGATGTCATGGTGGCATCATATGCGGTGATACAGGCTATTTTCTCGCCCTGCTGTTTGGCTTTGTGCAGGTCGAGTAATGTTTTACGCCTTATTTCTGTTTGTACACTCATATTCTATATACCTGGGTATTCCCGGCGTATTACATTCCTGGATTAAAGAAATGACGCCCGTGCTTTACTGATTTAATTTCCTCAACCAGTAAATCATAGTCCTTGTCGTTATTCACCCAATCGATATGCTGTGCATTCACGATTAATAACGGTGCTGCATTGTAATTATAAAACAACTTCATATAGGCATCGGATAGCTTTTTTAAATACTCTGCACCCATCGACTGCTCATACCCGATGCCACGATTCGAGATACGCCGCTGCAGAACCTCAACCGGTGCCTGTAAATAAATCACCAAATCAGGTTTTGGCGCATCAATGGTCAGATTGTCGTATACCTTTTGATAAAGCTCTAGCTCGTGTGCGCTCAATGTCAGCTCAGCAAACAGTGGATCTTTCTCGATAATGAAATCAGCAATACGTACCGTTTGAAATAAATCCGTCTGACGTAAATCCTGAATCTGTTGCGCGCGCTGGAATAGAAAAAATAACTGTGCCGGTAATGCACCGTGCTTAGGATCATCGTAAAAGCGTTCCAGAAACGGATTTTCATCCGCGCCTTCAAGCAACAGTTCACTGCCAAAGGTTCCCGACAGGCGACGTGCAAGTGACGTCTTACCCACGCCGATAGGCCCTTCAATAGCGATATAATCAGGCAGACTCATTAAATTTTTCTACAGTTAAATCTTCGCTCGTTTTAAGTAAGGCGCTAATTCGATCTTTACCTGGTATATCCATATCCCCAGCAAGTTCATATAAAGGCTCTAAGACAAAACGACGCTCGTGCATATGAGGATGGGGAACGACTAAACGCTCTTCGTGAATACGCTCATCAGCATATAACAGGATATCAAGATCCAGTGTCCGAGGGCCCCATTGCTCTTTACCTCGTTGCCGATGATGAATTTGTTCTATCGACTGCAATGCATCTAATAACTCTATTGCTGATAAGTCGGTCTGCAAACCAGCCACAGCATTCAGATAGTCAGGTTGGTCCTGAGGTCCAAGTGGCTGGGTTTTATAGAATGATGAAACCTTAATGTCATCATCACTGCTCAGCGTTTTCATTTGCTCAATTGCAGCATGGAGGATTTGTCTGGAGTCACCCAGATTACTTCCCATGCTGATATACGTCTGAACACTCATATTAAAATCAGGTAACTGATGAAGACTCAGGTGAGTGCGAGACAAGGCAAAAATGAACGAAAAAACGCAGTTTATATGCAATAAATGAGTATTTTGAGATCATTTTTAACGCAGTATCGTGCCAGCTGAGGCTTTATCAGTTGCCTGATCGACGGCGTCGCCTTTTTCTTGGTCCACGATTATCATCACTGGCCCGTGAAGCAGCCACCTGCTTTGCGTCATCCATTTCCTGGAAGTCCGTCCACCAGTCACATAACTCCTGCAAGTCTTCGCCGCACTGATTACGCAATAGCAGAAAATCGTACGCCGCACGAAAACGTGGGTGCGCCAGTAATCGCATTGGGCGTTTACCGCGGCGTTGCTCAAAGCGATGTTGCAGTGTCCAGATTTCACGTGACTGCACCGAATAACGTTTTGGTATCGCGGTCTGTTCCACCTGTGCCGAAAAGATTTCCTGTGCAATACGGATCATGCTGGTGACATCATCCATATCGCCATCCACTTCCTCCTGCATAGCCTGACGCAAACAACCCCATAGCAGAAAGGCATACAGATACGCGGGGTTGACTGACTTACCCAGGTTCACCCGTTGATCTGTATTTTCCAGTCCATTACGTATGAAACTTTCGACATAGCCGTCACTATCATCTTGCAGAGAATCTTCGACTTGAAGAAAAAGGTAACTAAAGAGCCCATATTCACGTAACACCTCATAACTACGTAAGGCATGACCTTTCTGAAACAGCTTCAGGATTTCATCGAATAATCGTGCCGCTGGCATATCATCCAGCATTGGTGCCAGCTTCTGGATTGGCTTTGCAGCCTCTTCTGTCATCGTGAAATCGAGCTTGGCAACGAAACGTAGTGCCCGAAGCATCCGTACCGGGTCTTCCCGATAACGTGTTTCAGGATCACCAATAACCTGAATACGGCGCGCTTTTACATCAGCAACACCGTCCACATAATCCACAATGCTGAAATCCTTGATGTTGTAGAACAGGGAATTAACCGTGAGATCCCGACGCATGACATCACCATCGATATCACCATAAACATTGTCACGCACAATACGTCCATCATCGGCCTGCTGGGCATGGGCTTCGGATGCATTGTCATGTGCGGCACGAAAAGTTGCGACTTCGATGATCTCTCGACCATAACGAATATGCGCAAGACGAAAACGCCGCCCGATCAGGCGACAGTTCTTAAATAACTGACGAATTTCCTCAGGATGGGCATTGGTTGCTACATCAAAGTCTTTCGGTTGATGCCCAAGCAATAAATCCCTGACAGCACCACCCACCAGATAGGCTTCGTAGCCCGCTTTACTCAGGCGATAGAGTACCTTAAGTGCATTTTCAGAAATTTGATTACGTGATATCCCGTGTTCTGATCGAGGAATAATCACCGGAGAGACTGAACTGATAGCATCGTCCTAAACTATTTTTCAAGCGGCGAATCATACCGAGTTAACAAGCATCGTGCTATGTGTCTTTAAGGGTGCCTTTAGAAATTCAATTAAGCCGATGATGGTAAGGCGCAGCGTTGCGAAAAAGCACAGTGTATATGTAATACATGAGCATTTTGAGCAACGATGCAACACAGCCAGAGCGGCTTAAGTGGATTTCTAGAGGTGCCCTTTATATACCTCGACACGGTTTCGCCCATTACCCTTAGCAAGATATAACGCTTCATCAGCATTACGCAGTAATTGCTCTTTGGTCAGCTCTGATTCTGGTAATCTCGTGGACACACCAAAACTCATGCTGACAAAGCCATGCGTATGACCCGCATGCTCAATACACTCTGTTTCCAGGGTGTTTCTCATGCGCTCTGCTATTAATAATGCCGCCTGCTCGTCAGTAGCCGGCAATATAATGACGAATTCTTCACCGCCATATCGAGCAACGAAATCTCCCGCTCGCTGCAGTTTGGCAGCCAACATCTGGGCAACACGCATCAGACAATCATCACCGGCCTGATGGCCATAATGATCGTTATACTGCTTAAAGTGATCAATATCGCACATAATCAACGATAGAGGTTGTGACTGACGTTGAGTACGCTCAAGTTCCGGTGGAAACACTTCATTAAAACGGCGGCGATTGGCAATCCCCGTTAAACCATCAATTATTGATAAACGGAGCAACTGATCTTTTTGCTGTTTCAGTAGAATGTGATTCTTAACTCTGGCACGAACAATCGCTGGATGAGTTGGTTTCTGAATATAGTCCGCAGCACCCAGTTCAAGTCCATAAGCCTCTTCAGTTTCATCACTTGCAGATGTTACGAAGATTATCGGGATAGACTGAGTATCAGGATCTCCTTTCAGTTGGCGACAAACTTCATGACCATCCATATCAGGCATATTGACGTCCAGGAGTATAAGATCTGGTGGAATGCGCTTAACCTGCTCAAGCGCCTTTTCGCCTCTTGTAGCGACATAGATTTCATAGCGTGCGGGACTCAGCATAGTCGCCAGCACACGTATGTTGTCAGCGACATCATCGACGATCAAAACCCGTTCCACCGTCGATAATTGAGATATGTCGACCTTATTGTTACTTGAGTAACTAACATCTAGCTTCTTAGCCAATAAAGGCAACGATTCAAATACCTGCCGGAATTGCATTCTTTCAATAAGCACTGTCAGTGTTTGCAGCTCATCGTCCAATAAACTGGCCGGTAATTTTTGAACTAGATCGCTGTAAGCTTCTTCCGCAGAAATATTTCGATGCTTTAATAAAACTGCCAGGCGCTGTAACTCTGCTTCATACTGCGATGCATACTGGCGTTTATGTTCCTCTTCATTTAATACCATTGTCGGCACAACACCGGTTACATCACTCAAATTCGATCCAAGAATGATGAACAATTCCTCTAGTTCTTTCAGTAAATCCTGGATGGTATCGCTGTCACCCTCCGGTAAACGTTTTTCTATGTCGACCACAATCTCGTATATCTCAGTTGCCGACAGATTTCCCGCCATACCTTTCATGGTATGGAGTAGGCGCCCAGCCCCTTCGATATCTGATTCAGAAAGCGCCTGACGTACTTCACCTGCAGCGGCAGAGTAGTTATTCACAAAACGATGTAATAGCTGATTGAGAAGCTTTTTATTACCCTGTAATCGGTCAAGGGCTGCTTCATAATCTATACCGACTAAATTACTACCCGTCCGGGTTAATCGCTCTTCTGACTTTTGCGGATAAGCAGGCCAGCTTTCCGGTGTATTTTCAGACTGTAATGGTTTGATCCATTCCTTAAGACGCTCTCGAAGCCGTTTGATATGCAGCGGCTTCTCGAGATAATCATTCATTCCAACTTCAAGATATCGCTCATCCCCAACCTGCAACTGATCAGCACTCAGTGCAATTATAGGTAAATCCCGGTTATGTTCTAATTTACGAATTTGCTGAGTGGCTTCATAACCATCCATGACGGGCATTCGTATATCCATGAACACCAGGGAGAAACCATGATCGGAGGGAGATAAAATTCTGACCGCTTCTTCACCATTATCCACGATAACGACAGTCAGGCCATGCATACGCAACATTTCACGGATCATGGTCTGGTTCACGTCGTTATCTTCGACGACCAGCACGCGCGCGCCTACCATGTCCAGTGTATTAGTAACCATGAAACCTGCTCTTAAACAATGAAAACGCCGCATTAGCGGCGCACAAATAATCTTCCCATAATAAATATGATAAAACTGTGACTAGTATCAAGTAGCCAGAATCACCGAGCAATAGCTGTTAACAATTGTTCACACGCCTTTTATATGGTTTTTTACCGGCAATTTACGAATTGAACACTCGAAGCGAGAACCTATAATACGCGCCCATTTCACGGAAAATGAAAATGAGTACCGACGATCAACTACATATTGTTCCAGCGACATTCACACGCCGCCTTGGAGCCATGGTATACGACAGCCTGCTGTTATTCGCTTTGCTTATGATCGCCTCGGTACCCGTTGTCATGCTCGCTGGTGGCGCGGAAAGCCCTTTTATTCAAGGTGCCGGCTACCAACTCTATCTATATATTGTTTCATTCCTGTTTTTTGGCTGGTTCTGGGTTCATGGTGGACAGACACTTGGCATGCGTAGCTGGAAACTGCAGGTAGTACGTGATGATGGGCATGCTCTCGGCTGGGATAGTGCGCTAGTACGCTTTATCGGAGCAACTGTATCGCTCCTCCCCTTGTTTATTGGTTTTCTATGGATTTTATTCAACAGTGACCGGCTCGCCTGGCATGATTTAGTGTCGAAAACACGCATCATGCATAACCCCAATCTAGGCAAAAAATCAGACAAGAAAAGCTAAGAAAAACAATACGCTTTATTGAAAGTATCTCTTTAGGAATGATTGACTGACCTACCCCCCTCCATTAGTCTCTCCTAATAACCTAGTAATTTACTCAGGTATTATTGAAACACGCGAATGAGGCCCCATTTAGCCTCTTCTGTAACCGCCCGGAGTCATCATGTCTGCAGACAATCAGGAAGTACGCGAACTGGCGAAAAAGGAGTACGAGCACGGTTTCGTAACTGATATCGAGGCCGATACCCTGCCGCCTGGTCTGAATGAAGACACAATACGTGCAATTTCAGCGAAAAAGGAAGAACCGGAGTGGATGCTGGAATGGCGTCTGGATGCCTATGCAAAATGGCTGAAGATGACACCACCCGAATGGCCCTATGTGCATGTTCCAGAAATTGATTATCAGGCCATTTCATATTATTCCGCCCCAAAACAGGGTGATGGCCCCAAGAGTCTGGATGAAGTCGATCCAAAACTGCTGGAGACCTACGACAAACTGGGTATTCCACTGGAAGAACAGAAACTTCTGGCAGGTGTAATCGACGTCGCCGTTGACGCCGTTTTCGACTCAGTTTCAGTTAAAACCACCTTCACCAAGCAACTCGAAGAAGCCGGTGTGATTTTCTGCTCGATTTCAGAAGCACTGCATAAATACCCAGAGCTGGTTAAAGAATACATGGGCACAGTTGTCCCCAAGACCGATAACTTCTACGCCGCACTGAATTGTGCCGTATTTACCGATGGTTCCTTTGTTTACATCCCGAAAGGCACGCGTTGCCCAATGGAGCTGTCTACCTACTTCCGCATCAATGCCAAGAATACTGGCCAATTTGAACGCACCCTGATTATTGCAGACGAAGGCTCCTACGTTTCCTATCTGGAAGGCTGTACCGCGCCGATGCGTGATGAGAACCAGTTACACGCTGCCGTGGTTGAACTGATCACCATGGAAAATGCCGAAATCAAATACTCAACCGTTCAGAACTGGTACCCCGGTGATGAAACCGGCAAAGGTGGCATTTATAACTTCGTGACCAAGCGCGCTGAATGCCGTGGCGATAATTCCAAGGTTTCATGGACTCAGGTAGAAACGGGCTCAGCGATTACCTGGAAATACCCGTCCTGTGTACTCAAGGGTGATAATTCCATCGGTGAGTTCTACTCCGTCGCACTTTCGAGTCTGGCACAACAGGCCGATACCGGAACCAAGATGATCCACCTGGGTAAGAATACTTCCAGCACGATTGTTTCCAAAGGTATCTCGGCAATGACTGGCCAGAATGCCTATCGTGGTCTGGTACAGATCAACAAGAAAGCCGATAACGCGCGTAACTACACGCAGTGCGATTCACTACTATTGGGTGATACCTGTGGTGCACACACCTTCCCTTATATGGAAGTGAAGAACCCTTCGGCCAAAGTTGAACACGAAGCAACAACTTCAAAGATTGGCGATGATCAATTGTTCTATTGCCAGCAACGCGGTATCTCAGAAGAAGATGCGGTTTCCATGATTGTGAATGGCTTTTGTAAAGAAGTCTTCAAAGAACTCCCCATGGAGTTCGCGGTAGAAGCACAAAAATTACTCAGTGTCTCTCTCGAAGGCGCTGTCGGATAAATACTCCTGGCCAATCAAGGCCACCTAAGTTTTCATCAAGGTATTCAACATGCTTGAAATTAAAGATTTGCACGTCGAGATCGACGGTAAAGAAATTCTAAAAGGTCTGAACCTGTCGGTTGGTTCTGGCGAAGTCCATGCCATCATGGGGCCAAACGGCGCGGGTAAAAGCACCCTGTCTTATGTGCTAGCGGGTCGTGAAGGCTATGAAGTCACCAAAGGCAGCGTTAGCTATGAAGGTAAAGACCTGCTTGAGATGGAAACCGATGAACGTGCCTGTGAAGGTATTTTTCTGGCATTCCAGTATCCGGTTGAAATTCCTGGTGTAAACAATACCTACTTTCTGAAAGCTGCCGTCAATGCCAAGCGTAAATACCATGGCGAAGACGAAATGGATGCCATGGAATTCATGAAGTTAATGAAAGAAAAAATGCCCATGGTTGAGATGAAACAGGACCTACTGACTCGCTCAGTGAATGAAGGCTTCTCTGGTGGCGAGAAGAAACGTAATGAAATTTTTCAGATGGCAGTGTTGGAGCCAAAGCTGGCTCTACTTGATGAGACCGACTCAGGTCTGGACATCGATGCCCTGCGTATCGTTGCCAATGGTGTAAATGCCCTGCGTAATGAAGAACGCTCAATGGTTGTTGTAACTCACTACCAACGCCTGCTCGATTACATCCAACCGGATTTTGTACACGTATTGGCCGATGGTCAGATTGTAAAATCTGGTGACAAGGAACTTGCTCTTGAGCTGGAAGAGAAGGGTTATAGCTGGCTAGAGAAATCAGCCTAAATTCTACTCAAACGGCACGATACTTCGTTAAAAATAATCTCGTGATGCTCATTTACAAAAACGTAAACTCCGCTCACTCGATCATTTTTGCCTCGTCTCGCACACGACTGAGCGAATTTAAGGATATTAATTTATGAGTACAACGATAGAACATTATCAAAATCAGCATGCGGCAATTAAGTCGCAGCTACCCGGTCAAGACCTGGACTGGTTAGCTACTTCGCGTGAAGCTGCACTAAGTGCTTTTACAGAACAGGGTTTTCCACATACTCGCATTGAGGACTGGAAATACACTAACGTCCGTCCGATTGAAAAACGCGAATTCACCATCGCACAGGAAGCCGATCATTCGGTTGATGCGAATACGCTGAACGAATATTTATGCAAAGACATGGCCTGTCACCTGCTGGTGTTTGTTGACGGTCGCTATTCTGATCAATTGTCCAACCCTGGAGATCTGCCAGCAAAAGTCACAGTGAAAGACATGACAACTGCCTTGAGTGATGACAGCAATACGATTCAAAACTATTTAGGTAAAGTTGCCGATGCCAATAAGAGTGGCTTCGCAGCAATGAACATGGCTTTCATGTCGGATGGTGCGGTGATTAATATTCCTGACAATGCTGTTGTCGAGTTACCGATCCACTTAATGTTTCTTTCTTCCGGTAAGAAAGAAGAAGTCACCAATCAGTCACGCATACTTGTCATGGCCGGCGCGAATAGTCAGGCCAAAGTAATCGAAAGTTACAACTCACTGGAAGACAGTGTGTACTTCAACAACATTACAACCGAAGTAAAGGTTGGCCAGAATGCACACCTTGAACACTACAAGATACAGCAGGAAAGTACCAAAGCCTTCCATGTGGCAACGCTACAGGTTGACCAGGATCGTGACAGCACATTTACTTCATATTCCATTTCATTAGGTGCACAACTCGCACGTAACGATATTAACGCCTACATGGGTGACGAAGGTGCAACCTGCAATATGTATGGCCTTTATGTTACCGGTGGTCGTCAACATACAGACTTCCATACTCGCGTTGACCATGCCAAACCGCATTGCAATAGTAATGAGTTCTATAAAGGAATACTGGACGGTCATTCACGCGCCGTATTTAACGGTCAGGTGCATGTGCATCCTGATGCGCAGAAATCAGCAGCCGAGCAGCAAAACAAAAACCTGTTGTTATCTGATCATGCCGAAGTCGACACTAAGCCACAACTCGAAATCTATGCCGACGATGTCACAGCATCACACGGTGCCACTGTAGGCCAGCTAGATGACAACATGATGTTTTATCTGCGTTCACGCGGTATTGACTACAACTCCGCACATGCCCTGCTTGTTTATGGCTTTGCACATGATATTGTTGAACGTATGAAGCTTGAACCGCTAAAGAAACATCTTGAATCAGTTCTAATGTCTCGCATCCCAAATGCCGATCAATTTAGTGACCTGGCTTCAGCGGAATAAGAAGATGGATAAAGATGCATTAAAGGGACAGATCATAGAGCAACTGAAAACGGTTTATGACCCTGAAATCTCAGTCAACATATATGACCTGGGGCTCATCTATAAACTCGATATCGATGACGATGCCAATGTCAGTTGCGACATGACTCTTACTACACCGGGTTGCCCTGTTGCTCATACGTTTCCGGGTCAGGTTGAATGCAAAATTAAGGAAGTTGAAGGCGTCAATGATGCGACAGTCAGCCTGGTATGGGATCCACCCTGGACTAGAGATAAGATGACGATGGAAGTCCAACTTGATTTAGGCATGCTATGACCGACTGGACGGATGTAGATAAAGTCTCTGCAATCGCTCCCGGTGAACACCGCGTCGTCGATGTCGATGATGTCATGATTGCTGTATTTAATATCGATGGTGAATTTTATGCTATCGAAGATAACTGTACCCATGACCACCTATGCCTGACAGGTGGTGAGATAGATGGCGAGGAGATTGTCTGTCCTCACCATGGCGCTCGCTTTAATATCAAGACAGGTGAGGCCCTGAGCGCTCCTGCCTATGACGAAACACCGATCTTTCCTGTGCAGATCGTAGATGGAGTAGTACAGACCAGAGACGACCGCTGGGATTAAGGATTAATATTACATAGATAGATGGCGAGATACTGCCTCCATCATCCTCTTAAAACCCGCTCTGATCTCCATTCTTGAAACCAGTAATTACAGATTTCACTTTACCTTTTCGGACCAGGTGTAAGTCACCATTACCCTGCTTCTGAATATCGAAACACAGATCTTTACTTTTTCCAGACCAGAGTATGCATAACTGATGTCCAGCTGCGTGCCACTTACCGGTGCGTTGTTTACCTGATTGGCGCATATGACGCTTCACCTGCCCGCGCTCACTCATGTAGGTCGAACAGGTCGACTTGTCTTTTGTTTTAACACATTCAGCTGTTTTCCCTGAAAACGCTTTAATGATTTGCGTACTATTCAGTTTATCCGCTGCGAATGCAGTAGATACTGACACTATTCCAGTGAAAACAATAAAAGATAACTTAGCTTTCAACATATATCTCACCTGATAAAAAAAGCCATGCCGCAAGCGGCATGGCTAACAAAGGAGGAAAAATTTAATTTTCCAGAGATGACCGATTCTTATCCAAACATGTCATTTGTTACGTTTTTATACCAGTTCTCAGTGAACACAGCTTCAACCGCACGATTGCCATTCTTTGGAGTCAGTCCACCTGAACCTTTCACTTTGGCTACCTTGCCATCTTTCAGGTCGTAAACCATGGCAACTGAAATACCATAGGTCGGAGCAACCAGAGAGTAACAAGTGTTAACCCAGCTTGGACGGTTCAGGGGCTTATCATTCAGCAATGCGACGACTGCAGCTGCACATACTTTAGCTTCTGAGTTAGCCGCGTAACCGGACTTAGGCAGTGGCTTCTGAATTGCAGCATCACCAATCACGTGAATATTCTTGTGAATCTTGGATTCCCAGGTCACGTGATCAACAGGGCACCAGCCAGACTTATCAGTCAGACCAGCTTGTGCTGCGATCATGCCTGCTTTCTGAGCAGGAATAACATTCAGAACATCAGCCTTTACTTCATCAGTATCAGTATGAACTGTCTTATTTTTCACATCGATATGGTCGATACCCGTCGTCTGGCGATATTCAATCATGTCGCCATACAGCTCAGCCCAACCTTGCTTGAAGAGACCTTGCTTAGAGAACTTGCCTTTGCCATCAATCGCGATGATTTTTGACTTCGGCTTATGTGTCTTGAAGTAATGCGCAACCATTGAAATACGCTCACCTGGACCCGGAGGACAACGGAAAGGATTTGGTGGAGGTGCAATAACGAACGTACCACCATCTGGCATTGCCTCTAGTTGATTACGCAGGATTGTAGTCTGCTCGCCTGCTTTCCATGCATGTGGAACAGCTTTTGTATCGTTAGCGGAATAACCTTTATGCGTACCTTCTGCGTCCCAGCGAAAATCAATGCCTGGAGAGACGATCAGACGATCATAGCTTATGCTATTACCACTAGCAGTTTTCACCATCTGCTTATCAGGATCAATCGCGTTTACCCACTCGTGAACCACGTTCACACCATGCTTTTTCATATTCGCATAGCTGTGAGTGATTGCCTTGATATCACGCAGACCACCAATAACCCAGTTTGAACCAGGGCAAGTTGCATAAGTCTTGCTGACTTCGATCAGGGTCACATTAGCGGAAGGGTCAAAACGCTTAACGTATTTCGCGGCTGTTGCACCACCAAAACCACCACCAATGACAACAACCTTAGCTGGGCCTGTACGTGTATTTGCTTTACATCCAGCTGCTGCCAAACCTGCTGCTGCACCGGTCGCACCAACTGCCTTAATAAAACTACGGCGTGTAAAATTACTCATATTCAGTACTCCTTACTTCATATTGGCAAAGAATTTGCCAACCGCGTCAAGATCGCTATCAGAATAACCTTTAGCAATTCGGTTCATGATGCTAGCTGGGCGTTTACCACTTTTAAATGATTTCATCGCAGCTGCTACACCTTTATGGCCTTTCAAAGAAGGGGCCGCACCAGTGCTTACACCGTTATAACCATGACAGCCGAAGCAAGTCACACCAATTGTCTCGCCGATATTGGCACTCGTCATATGACCATCCGCAAATGCAGTTGATGACAGTCCCAAAGTCGCGAGGATAGCCAAAGTAACTGGCAATTTTTTCATTAGTAATCCTCCAATTATTGTTGATCAACATGTCAGCTTTCGCTGACGATATACTTCCCACCCTTTACACGTGTATGGTGAAAAATATCTGGTTGCGATATTTCTATCGCGAATTCTTTCAAATAACACCTAGTGCGCCTTAGCCACCTTTTTATCTGCATCAGTTTTAGCTAGCTGTTTAACGTTATAAGTTTTCTCAAGCTTTTCCATCTCAACTACCGGCACGGTTAATTTGCCTTTACCCAGTAAATGGTCGACAAAATGTTGAGAAAATGAACGATAGTTCAGCTTCGCTGTTACGTTGTGATCGCCTGCGCCGTCTGGAACATTGAAATAATAATTACCGTAACGATGCCCTTTTGGTGGAATCGTATTCACACTGGAGAATCGAGTAATCGTACAGAGGTATTCCGCTTTCTTACCTTTATCGTCAACAGCGTGATTCTGAAAAATCGTCGCGCCCGGCTCAATCTCACCATGACTATCCAGAGCACCTGAACGGAATAGCTCTTTTCCATTAGCATCTGTCACAGTAATGTCTAACCAGACTTCACGTATAAATGTAAGACTAGTAGGCAGGTTATGGCCGGCACGCTCGTTGGTCACTTTAACGCTCAACTCATGCAACTCACCTGCTTTTGGCGTGAGTTCCATCTCCAGTTCTGCAACGTTAGTTAAACGCTTGCGAGCAATCACAGCATGTTCTTTCGAGCCTTTGTCACCCATGGCTTCTGTAATCACAGCATTACCGCCAACGAATGCATGATCATGTACAAGATCACGTTGCTTCTGTGCGCCTAGCCCAGCAAAGCCACCTAGTTTAGATTCCTTAATCTTCTTCGCGGGAACGAGTTGCTCTGCAACCTGAATCGCAGTTTCAACTGGCACCATATGACAGTCCTGACACTGCACATCGTTACGCGCATAAACTGAGTACTTCCATTCATCGTAAGTACGTTCCAGCGGGAAGCCGGTTAATGGGTTAAAGATGTTATGGCAGTTACCACAGAAATCCGCCTTGGTGTGGTGCTCAGAATATTCTGTTTCGTGGAATGGTGACTTCGCATCTTTTAATGGGCCGCGTTTTACATTACCTGGATCGGATATATAGGAACCATTACCATGTTCTAACTGAGCGGTTTCAAGCAGGTTATTACCCGAAATAGTATGGCAAACATCACAAAATACGCCTTTATCCGCAGGTGCAGGTACGGTAAAACCACCGTGCTTGGTGCCTTTCATATCAGGGTCAAACTTAATGGTTTGAGACAGCATCCCGGCAGGTGTATGACAGCCGCCACACATATTACTAATGTCACCACCTAAGTCTTTCTCCGCCAGCGCCCATTCGGCCTGGAAGATAGGATCTTTAAATGCGTTTGAATGCATCGAACCCTGCCAGCCTTTGAACTGACGTGGGTGACAACCTCCGCAGACAGCAGGGTCTGTCCAGTCGGTCACCTTAACTTTGCGATCCCCTTTGACACGCGCATTAGATGGCGCATAGGGCTGGTCAGCAGTTGGCGTTAAAGCCATTGCCTTACGTAAACCACTTGGAGTTTTTGATTCATCTTCAGCGACAGCAAATAGTGGCATACAAAGTATAGTTATCAGCAGCCATTTAATGGCCTTAATAGTACGGCGTTGCATTGTGATCCCCTTAGTTCTTCACTTTCAGGAATTTTTACCAGAAATCCCAATAGTGTTTATCGAGAAATAGTAGCAATGTGGGGAAGTTAAAAGATTTAATGCAAGTTATGCATAACCATGAACATGGCTTTTGGACTATGTATTTATATAACGCAGATTAAAAAAGTACGCATATAAATACCTATTAATATACTAAAACTTCAAATATAGCCTTGATTAGAAACCAGTTTTATCGCCTTCAAATTTCTCGTTGACGATACTCTGGATTTCATCATTTTTAATCAGCAGAACAACATTATCGTGGTAGATAACACGATCGAAACAATACTCAGATCCTTTATTCCACCATTTCAGACACAGCTGACCATTGGCTGCGTGCCATTTGCCCTTACGCTGGATTTTTGACGTCAGAATAGATTGTTTAACGTTTCCGTCTTGGCCGAGATACGTAATGATCGCAGTTTTGGTACTCGCGTTAAAACTATGCATGGTATTACCACCAAAAAGCGCAATAATCTCAGAGCTATTCATATGATAGTAGCTATCCAGATCTTCATGCGCTGAAGCCGAGACACTCAGAAAGCTCAATAGAATGAAAAGTATAGGTAAACGTAACATAGCGTATCAGCCTGCTTTGGAACCCGAAATGTCCCACGCATAAGTACAATCCAGATGTGAACGGATACGGATTAAACCGCTGAGGCCATCATCGATCATAATCTGCAACGGTGTACGCTTGGAAAATTTCTTGCTGGTAGAGCGAATAAATCGAGAACGTGCATGCAAGCTATTTGGAAAGTAAGTACGCAGCGCATCGGCAATACCTAGTAAATGCTCGGCACGTTCCATCACCGATGGTTCATCAGGCAATGGCTCATCTTCTCCAAAACGATACATATGACGCTTTTTAATGCTTTCAGGCGCACCTAATAAGGTATGCTGCCCTTCAAGATCGAGCTGCCAATGCTCGAAGATATCCATGACCTGATTGGCCATACGTCGGCGAGCAGACTCGTCGTATTGCTGTACTTTTGCATCCATGGGCGCGCATTTTCCCTAAATCAGAGGTATTTGCATATACCCAATGCGGAAAAAGTGAAATTAGTTATAAATCAGTGCCTTATATAGCTAACGAGGTTTGAGGTTCAGTGCTGGGAACATTTCCAGTTCCTGCAGATATGGATGTAACTCGGCCGCCTGCAGGATATTTTGCGCGGCCAAGGCTGGTTTTCCCTGAAAATACCGAATCACACCTCGCCCAGCCATTGCACCAAAATGTCTTGGCTCAAGCTCCAGAGCTATAGCAACATCCTCTAGTGATTTCTCAAACTCCTTAAGATGAAAATGAACGGTGGCGCGCTGATTCCACGCTTCAGCATAATCAGGCTTTATATCAATAATATCGTTCAGGACTTCCAGCGCACCTGCAAAATCATAGGAAGAGCGTTTACGCATCGCATCATCAATCATGAAATCGATCTCTTTATCGCCTGATTTTAACCAGCGCATCCAGATCGCTCTTTCTGCCAGAATCGCTGCGGGTCTATCTGGTGCGTTCTTCAACTGATCGAACAAGGTATCCATTGATACCTCGCCTTCAGAAACAGCTGAAAATGAAAGTGAGAGGCTTAAGACAAGAAATAAGAAACGGCAGAAATAGTTCATACCTCAAGAATAGCTGAGGCAGTAAAGTTTGTCCCCTGCCTAACGAATACTTTCTTTAACGGCGTTCCACAAGCCCTGATAGGCCTTTGCGGCGGGAGTATTCGATGCATATTTAAACAACGGCGCACGATGCACCCCCATCTGCTCGACCTGACTGGCATAAGGAATCATGTGTGGGCTGATGTTGGTATATTTCTTTGGTAACTCACGAATGATCTCACGATGCAGTTTCTTGCGTCGATCTACCATTGAAAAGAACGGAAACAGGCTCAGTTCTAACATTGGTTTATTCTTTAGATGCCTGAGTAACTGCTTGTGGGTACGAATTGATAGTGGTGTCGGGATGATAGGTACCATTAAGGCATCCGCAGCATAAAAGACATTTTCTGATACTAGCGTGATATTCGGCGGACAATCGATAAACAGCAAATGATATTCCTGTGCCAGCGGCCGCAATAGCTTCATCAATTGTTTAGCCGGTTTCTTAAAATCACTGAGCTGGACGTCCATATTTCGATAGGAAAAATCTGCGGGGATTAAATCCAGCCCCGGAATATCGGTTCCCTTTATCACATCATCCAGATTACGCTCGGCCAGCATTTTGTCGCTGCCACCTTTAACTTTTGGCTTAATGCGATAATAAAAACTCGCCGCACCCTGTGGGTCAAGATCCCAGATTAATGTTCGATAACCTTCCTGCGCTGCAAGACAGGCCAGATTCACCGCTGTTGCGGTCTTGCCGACACCACCCTTGATGTTATATGTGCCGATAATCTTCATGACTTCGGATTCTTCAGTAAGCGTTTAAATGTTTTACGTGTCGCATCATCGATTAATACTCGATAAGTCACGAGTAAATCTGTATGCATACTCTCACGTTGCTCAACGAGTGTCTCTCTTAATTTGATGATCGCCTTTTTCAGAGGTTTATCGAGTAAACCATCTTCTTTCATAATCGATGAAAACTGATCTAGCGCGTCAACACGTACTTGTCGTTGCTGACATCGACGCACAGCTGAAAGAAATGCGCTGGCATTTAATTGTAGCCGCTGTAGAGTCTTTGACTTAAACAGAACCCGTGAAAACTCAAGCAAATCATTTAATACACGTGCATCAGCTCCCAACTGATTCAAGCCCTTAATATCAGCCAGCTGCTTATCGGAGCATGCATGAAGCTGTTTATAGACATTCAAAACCTTTTTACCAGCAACTACTGACACAGGTGAATCGGCATATTCCAGAACAGTATGGTCAGGTACAGCACATTCAAGAAATACACGCCAACGCTTCATTAATCTGGCGTAATGCTGTCCCTGCAGCACACCGACAACGCGTATCAGTTCTGACTGACGTTGAGATCGCAACCAGTCCGTCAAACCCTGCAATGCAGTGCGATGTTTTTTAGGCACCTGTTCACAGTACTCACGGAAGTTGAGTAACCAGTTATTCAAATGAAGTAATAATCGTGTTTCTTCTTCCAGCCAGAGCAGGTCTTCATCAAATCTTAACAATGTATCTGCCGGTAAAATTCCATCTAACTGGCTAATTAATGAATGAGATCGTTTAACCGCATGGCGCATGTCATGCAGAAACTCGGTATCAAGGTCTTCTCGTATACCTTTTTCATTGAGTTCGATGACGTTGAGTAACTGCAGCAAGATCTGCTTTGAAACATGGTCTGCTCGATCATGCGCCTGAAATTCAAATTGAAGCCGAAGCGTATAGTCACAAGGATGGCGTTCATCGATTTGTAGTAGTCGTATGAGAGGATCTTTACCGTATTCACGTAACTGCAGCGGCTGTAAGAACTTCTGCACACGATCAAAGTCTTTTTCAAAGCCACGCAATGATTGTAGCTCCAGCCGCAATGGTAACGCTGCACCGCTACGATTATTCGAGTGGCGGTACGTCTCTTTCACCATCGCCATACGCGCAATCACCTTATCGCTTTTATCTACAATATCGTATTGCTGAGACTGACTGCGAGAGTGAGCCTGATGCATCACACATCGAGGCCTTGTGATGTTTAATAAATTTTCCGGCATTAACCAGCCCGGTAGATCATTAATGAAGTCCGGACACTCATCGACAGGGAATTCTGCGACTACATGGCGATGATCAATATTTCGCCAAATCAGTTTGCCTTTTCGATTGCGTTCGCGATATTCAAGCACATCACCCTGACGCCAGACACGCCAGTCGAATGTATCCAGATAATCCGTACGCCAGCTAAGTTTCTCTGTCGTTACTACCGAATACTTTTCAGATAGCTGATCAATGACCTGACCCAGCTCAGTTTCGTCATCAATAACCAGACTTTTTGTTATCGCGTCCACTGTTACCTTACCCAGCGCAGACTAGCCATTGCAACAAACAGGAAGAAAGCCGCTGGAATCACATTACTCAGGAACGCACTATAATCGTAGACTTCGCCCAAACGCCCCATAACATGGGATAACAAAAAGTAGGCGATACCGATAACAATACCGATCAATGTCCGCTGCCCTGCCCCTGTCGAACGTAATGAGCTAAAAATAAACGGCACGGATAAATACAACATAATCAGGATGGCGAACGGCGCAACAATCTTACGCCAGTAGGCAAATTGATAAGGTTCGGTTTCCAGTCCATTGGCTTTGAGATAATCCATATAGGTGACAAGCCGCCAGATTGGCAACTGTTCTGGCTTAACCGCTAATACACTCAATAGTTCAGGGTTTAACAAGGCATCCCACTTTGCCTTCTCATACCGCTGAGTTTCTAATCCATCCTGCTGAAGCTTTACCTGGGTGATGTCATATAACGTCCAGGCATTGTCTTCAAATACCGCACGCCCAGCTGTGGTCTTAATTCGTAAATGACGCTCTTCATCAAACTCGTAGATATCAAGATTCTGTAACTCACCATCCGGTTTAATATTGATGATGTTAACGTAACTCAGCCCATCTCTCGCCCATATACCATGCGTGCTTTTTAATGCTGTCGTCTGTGTTTGAGAAAACATACGCATCTGCTGTGCGTAAGGCTCTGTAAATGGAGCAACCGCCTCGCCCAGGAACAATGCCAGTAGCACTAACACCATGCCGCCTCTCATGATCGCGAAGGCAATTTGCTTAGCGGAAACACCTGCACTACGCATAGCAATAAACTCACTCTGACTAGCCAGCCCACCGAGCATCACCATGCTACCGACGATCGCCGCCATTGGCATAAAATCATAGGCGCGTCGCGGTGCCGTAAGCAGGACATATAACAACGACTTACCTAGCGAGTAATCACCTTCACCAATATCGGTCGCTTCGGCCGCAAAGGCGAAGACCAGATCAATTGACACCAGAATGACCAGAGCCATTAAAGAACCAACGACAACATGGCGAGCGATATGTTTATCGATAATACGCATTACGTCGCTCTTGCCAGTCGACGTCTAGCCCGCCAGCCACCGGCTTTCACCTGTGCTTCCTGACGCAGGCTCCAGATCAAATAAGAAATCAGTCCAAGGTGTATCCACCAAAGTCCCATCCATGATGGAATAGCTTCACGCTCGATCAGGACCTGCCCAACACGAAGCAGCTTAAAATAGATGATATAAATCAGCACACCCACCATGATACGACCATAACGCCCTTCACGTTGACGTAACTTGCCCAGTGGTAAACCTAGCAGCGTAAACAGGATTGGACTGACCACCATAGCAATACGCCAATGTAATTCAGCTTTATCGAATGGGTCATCAGATGAAAACAAGTCCAGCGTTGGTCGTGTTTCGTAATCGAGCTTTACGTCTGGTTCATCACCTTCTTCGGTACGAATCCAGTGCAGTTCAAATTGTGTCGATCGAAATTTAGTTTCACCCGGTGTGCCGGTATAGCGATAACCGTCCTTCAATACGATCAAGGTATCGCCTGTTTCCGGCTCCTGATACTGGTAAGCCGAATTCGCGGTTAACAGGGAAACACCATCGGCACCCTTGCTATGTACAAAGATATTTTCGACCTCTTCAGTCTCATCGTTGACTTTTTCAACATAGACCACGCGCTTGCCATTGGATGATTCCTGAAAGCGGCCCGGTGAGATGCCGGTTATTTCAGATTTCTTTTCTGCCTGATCTTCCAGCAAGGTCACCGTGCGTTTGGTAATTGGCAGAACATAAAAACTCATTACACCCAGAACCACACCCAGGCTTATCGCCAATATGCCCAACGGCCGATAGAGCCGAAGTGTGCCAATGCCGCAACTGGCCATCACCGCCATCTCGTTATCTTTATAAAAGCGCCCTACTGCCAGAATCACCGCAAGGAAGATCGCCATGGGCATAATTAAAGTAATGCTGTTTACAGCCGTTAGGCCGAGCATCGGCATCACCACATCAGCAGGCCATTCGCCCGATGCAGCGTTTTTGAGGAAGCGAGTCAGCTTATTACTGAGCAGGATGAGGAGCAGTACCAGCAATACAGAAGCCAGCACCTGCAAAATATCGCGCAATAAATAACGATCGAGAATTGTCAGATGTAAGAATTTCATTCAACATAAGATCTTTCGGGGTGCGTATGATACGCAAAGCCCAGACTGCATTCATTAACAGTTTTAGTGTGACTAATTCAGGAGAATTCATGAAATATCAGGTTATTAACAGTGCACCTCAATCCACCACCAGTGATTGCATCGTGGTCGGTGTCACACCTGATGGACTCACCGCCTCTGCCAAGCAGGTCAATAAAGCCTGTAAAGGCGCATTACAGCAAGCCTTCAAACAGGGCGACATCAAAGGTAATGCCGGTGAAACACTATATTTATATGGACTAGACGGTATTACAGCCAATCGCGTCATGTTGCTGGGCTGCGGAAAAACAGATAAACGCGACGGCAAAGCCTGGAGCAAAATCATCAGCGCTGCCTGTACACAGCTGAATAAAGGCGGGAGCAAGAATGCCTGCTTTTTTCTGCAGGACATCCAAATCAAAGGACGTAAGCTGGACTGGCAACTACAGGAAGCCGCCCGCGTCATGTCCAATGCCGAATACCAGAAAGGTGAGATGAAAAGCACCTTTAAGAAACGCTCAAACCCACTCACGAATGCTAAATTCTTCGTCACTAGCAATGCCAGCACGGCACGCAAAGCCCTTGCTGCTGGTAAAGCCATCGGTGAAGGCATGACTGTCACTCGTCGATTAGGCGACCTGCCCGCCAATATCGCCACACCCAGCTTTCTAGCCAGCGAAGCGCGTGCACTGGCACGTGGCACTGCCAACCTGAGTGTGAAAATCCTGAATGAAGCGCAAATGGGAAAACTCGGCATGGGCTCTTTCCTTTCCGTTTCAGCTGGCAGTGATGAACCCGCCAAAATGATTATTCTGGAATACAAAGGCGGTAAGAAGTCAGAAGCCCCTGTCGCGCTAGTTGGCAAAGGCGTTACCTTTGATACTGGCGGAATCTCACTCAAGCCCGGCGCGTCCATGGATGAAATGAAATACGACATGTGTGGTGCAGGTTCTGTCCTTGGTACATTCAAGGCTATTACGGCGATGAAGCTACCCATCAATGTCGTTGGCGTCATTCCAGCGACCGAAAATATGCCAAACGGTCATGCCACCAAGCCAGGGGATGTCGTGACATCCATGTCAGGCAAAACCATCGAAATCCTGAACACAGATGCCGAAGGCCGATTAATCCTCTGTGATGCCCTCACATATGTACAGAAATTCAAGCCCAGTGCTGTCATCGATATCGCGACACTCACAGGTGCTGTCATTATCGCACTAGGAAATCATATTTCGGGATTGATGGGTAATGATGAGAAGCTCACAAAAGAAATACTCAATGCGAGTAACGACGCACAGGATGCTGCCTGGGAGCTACCGATGGGCGAAGAGTACCAGCGTCAACTTGATAGTAATTTCGCTGATATCGCCAATATCGGTGGTCCTGGTGCCGGTACGATTACCGCAGGCTGCTTCCTTTCTCGTTTTACCGAAGACGTGAACTGGGCACATATCGATATTGCCGGTACGGCCTGGACCAGCGGTGGCAAAGCCAAAGGCGCCAGTGGTCGCCCAGTACCCCTGCTGACACAATTCCTGATGAATCGTTGCTCCTGATCAAGACATCGGGTCTTCTTATCGACTATTCTTATACCTAATAAGAATAGAGATAAGGGGCTGACATGCTTAGAAGTTTAAAGGAAATAATCGGCTACACCTTACAGGAAACCGATGATGTCATCGGTAGCTGCAAAGACTTTCTGTTTGATGATGTACAGTGGAATATCCGCTACATGGTTGCTGATACCGGCACATGGTTAGCGCAGCATAAAGTCCTGATTACACCCAATGCCCTGGGCTCACCCGACTGGCAAAGCGAACTCATCCCCGTCAGCCAGACACGAAATGAAATCGAAAACTGCCCGCCACTGGACAGCCATGCACCGGTCTCCAGGGCCTACGAAGAAACCTATCACGAACACTTTGGCCTGCCCTTCTACTGGATCGGCGCGGACTTCACTGAAGGTATGATTGCAAAAGGTGGCATCATTCAACCCGTTGCAGACTTACCCGAGGAAGACGCACCAACAGAAACCGAGGGAAATAATGAAGACATACACCTGCGCTCTTCACAGGAAATCATGAGCTACGGCGTTATGGCTAGAGATCAACAGGCCGGGCGCATTGACGATATCATCATTGATGACAGCAACTGGGAAATTAAACACTTCGTGGTAAATACCGGTGCCGTACTGCCCGATAAGTTAGTCCTTGTTGAACCAAACGAAGTCACACTCATCGACTGGAGTAATCAACAAGTCTCCATCGATATGAGCGCTAATATCCTGCAGGAACGTGAAAGCTTTGATCCCGATGAACCTGTTAATCGACAGCAAGAAGTCAGATTGTATGATTATTATGGTAGACCGAAAGGTTGGGAAACTAGCACCTAGTCAATAACTGTTTATAGCTCAGATTCAGTTGCGTTTACAGTATTTCCCAGTAAGCTGCGCTCATGGAAAAGCAGGTAGAAGAATTTATAGCGCGCTGGCAAGGACAAGACGGTACCGAGCGCGCTAACTACCAACTATTTCTTACCGAACTCTGCGAATTACTCGAATTACCTAAACCTGACCCAGCCTCAAGCGATACAGAGCAAAATGCCTACGTCTTCGAACGTCGTGTTGATATTAAGTACCCTGACGGCACAGAAACACGCGGCTATATCGACCTGTATAAACGCAGCTGCTTCGTACTAGAAGCCAAACAAACTAGCCAACATCTCGACAGCGAACGCTGGGATAAATCGATGCTACGCGCACAGGCTCAAGCCGATACCTATATCCG
Organism: uncultured Gammaproteobacteria bacterium; assembly: GCA_942491945.1. GTDB lineage: Bacteria > Pseudomonadota > Gammaproteobacteria > JAJDYQ01 > JAJDYQ01 > JAJDYQ01. Next base: position 30,775 of record CALODD010000058.1, read on the forward strand.
CGCATTGCCGATTGACGAAGGTCGACCGCCGTTTTTAATCGTCACCGATGTTGGCCGTAGCATCGAGCTGTATTCCGAATTCTCCCGCTCCGGGGCAGCTTATGTACCTTATCCCGATCCTCGCAGTCATCGCATCAAGATCGAAGATCTGCGCGACGAAGCTATACGTGAACGTCTGACCAATGTCTGGAATGAGCCTCTTAAACTTGATCCAGCGAAGCAGTCAGCACGCGTTACCCGTGATATCGCCGCGCAACTGGCAGAGCTTGCAAAAACACTCGAAGGCAAATATGAAACCGAACAGGTCGCCAGCTTTCTCATGCGCTGCCTGTTTACCATGTTCGCTGAAGATGTCGGGTTAATACCACATCGTAGTTTCACAGAATTATTACAAAGTCTGAAAGATACACCGGAACACTTTAGCCCCATGCTGGAAGGCCTTTGGGAAACTATGAATAAAGGAGGTTTCTCAACTGAGATTCGCCATAAATTGCTTGAGTTCAATGGCGGACTATTTGCCGAAGCCACTGCCCTACCACTAGATAAACCACAAATTGAATTACTGATTAAATCCGCGCTTAGTGACTGGCGTTACGTTGAACCCGCAATCTTCGGCACACTGCTAGAACGAGCGCTCAGCCCGAGCGAACGACATAAACTCGGAGCGCACTACACACCGCGTACGTATGTAGAACGCCTAGTACTACCCACGGTCATTGAGCCCTTACGTGAAGAATGGCGCAATGTTCAGGCAGCATCGACCACATTAGAACATGACGACAAACACGATAAAGCGATACAGGAAGTACGTAACTTTCATTTCAAATTATGTACCCTGCGAATACTTGACCCTGCCTGTGGTTCCGGCAATTTCCTGTATGTGACGCTTGAACACATGAAACGCCTCGAAGGTGAAATCCTTAACTTTCTCGAAGCCATGGGAGAAACTCAAACATTATTCGAATTAGATGGCGTGACAGTCGATCCACATCAATTTCTTGGACTGGAAATCAATCCGCGCGCCTCAAAGATTGCTGAGATGGTGTTATGGATTGGGTATCTGCAATGGCACTTCCGTACCCAAGGCAATGTGCAACCACCCACGCCGGTACTACGCGACTTTAATAACATCGAATGCCGTGACGCAGTGCTAGCCTATGATGCAATCGAAACTGCGTTGGATGATAACGGCGAACCCATCACGCAATGGGACGGCGTTACGAATAGATTCCATCCAGTCACAGGCAAAGAAGTACCTGACGAAAACGCACGCATCGAAGTTGAGAAATATATCAATCCACGCAGAGCCGAATGGCCTGAAGCGGATTATGTAATTGGTAATCCGCCGTTTATTGGTAATACGCGAATGATTTCCACACTAGGTGAAGGATACACTTTTGCGTTACGTAAGACCTATGCTGAAGTATCTGAGAGCTGTGATTACGTAATGTACTGGTGGCATAACTCAGCAAACTTACTGAAGAATCGGAAGATAATACGATTCGGCTTCATTACAACTAATAGCATCAAACAATCTTTTAATCGTCGAGTTACTGAACCCTTCCTTCGATCTAAGAAACCGATTTCAATAGTGTTTGGGATTCCAGATCACCCTTGGGTTGATTCTGGTGATGGTGCAGATGTTCGAATATCCATGACCTCCTGTACGATAGGAAACGTGCCTGGAAAACTACATAAGATCATTAAAGAGCAAAATAATATCTTAGATAGTTTCAATAATAGAAATATTGAGCTTCTAACCAAATACGGAACCATACACTCAGATCTGTCGATTGGCGCAAATGTCGCTGGCGCTAAAAGCTTAACCTCGAATGAATTGATAAGTAGTCTTGGAGTAAAAGTTGGAGGAAAAGGTTTTATATTGAAGCCGGAAGTGAAAGAAAAATTATCATATAACACTCCAACTGGAGAGATCATCAAAAGACTACTCAGTGGAAGAGATATGTCTCAATCAGTTCGAGCGAGGTATGTCATTGATTTATATGGACTGCAAAATGAGGAAGTTAGAGAACTATATCCGAATATTTATCAATGGATATTAGAACATGTGAAACCACAAAGAGATCAAAATCGGAGAGCTTCCAGAAGAGAAAACTGGTGGATATTCAGTGAACCTATAAGCACTTTTAGACCGGTATTAAGCGGACTAAAAAAGTATATCGCTACAGGCAGAACATCGAAACATCGTATTTTTCAATTTATCGAGACAGATACATTGACAGATGATGGCGTAGTAAACTTTGGGCTGGATAATGCCTATATACATGGCGTATTTTCAAGTCGTTTAAATGTCTTATGGTCATTAAAAGCTGGGAGCCGTCTCGGTGTTGGTAACGACCCCGTATATGTAAAAACAAAATGTTTCGAAACCTTCGCCTTCCCTGATGCAAACAAAGACAAGCAAAACCATATCAGCCAACTCGCCGAACAACTTGACGACCATCGTAAACAACGTCAGGCCGAGCATAGCGATTTAACCTTAACCGGCATGTACAACGTGCTGGAAAAACTACGTCGTGGTGAAGCGCTGACCAGCAAAGAAAAAACCATTCATGAACAGGGATTGGTTTCGGTACTGAAAGAAATCCATGATGATCTGGATCGCGCCGTATTCAATGCCTACGACTGGGATGATCTAGCCGAGAAATTGGTTGGTCTGCCGGGCGCAACTACACCGCTAACTGATAAAAGCGACGCACAAGCAGAGGCAGAAGAAGAACTACTTAAACGTCTGGTTGAGCTTAACGCGCAACGTGCTGCTGAAGAAGCTCGCGGTAATATTCGCTGGTTACGCCCTGAGTTTCAGGCACCTGATCGAATGCCATCACAAACGCAGATCGATACTACTACTCAGAAAATAGAAACTGAAATAACAACGACTACCACTGACAAAATCACCTGGCCGAAAGAACTACAATCTCAAATCAAAGTCATACGTGACCAGCTTGGCGCGACCCCAATGACCAGCGATCAGCTTGCCTCTCAGTTCAGGAGAAAACCGGTCAAAGGCGTACAGAAAATCCTCGATGCTCTAACTGATCTCGGTATGATTACTCAGAATAATGGCGGTATTTACAGTATATAAAATCAGCATTACGCCGCATCAAGTTCCAGTTTCTTTACCTTCGTCAATTTTACTTTCTTTCTCGCCACCCACAGATCATAAGCATCCTGCATTACCAACCAGCTCTCAGGACTACGGCCTAATGTCTTTGAAAGGCGTAGCGCCATTTCCGGGCTAATTCCGCTCTGTGACTTCAACACACGATTGAGAGTAGATGCCGCAACATTGAGTTTTGTTGCCAGATGACGACCACTAATATTACACGGCTCCAGGTAAGTTTCCTGAATAAACTCTCCGGGATGTGGGGGATTATGCATAGTCATTAGTGGTAGTCCTCATAGTTAACGATATAAATATTCCCATCCGCAAACTCGAATGTAATACGCCAGTTCGCATTTACAGTGATCGACCAGAGCCCCTTGTGGCTGCCTTTTAGCTCATGCAGGCGATAACCAGGGATGTCTAAATCTTCAAGTACTTGAGCCGTATCCAGTGCGGCTAGCTGCATACGAAGTTTCTTCGCATGTTTGGCCTGTATGCCCTTCGTACTGCCTGAAATATAGAACTTTTCCAGGCCCTTGTGCTTGAAAGATTTAATCACATCTAAAGTGTAGCCTGTTGCGCAACACTGTCAAGAATTGAACCATAAAATCGGAGATTTGAAAAAGATACTAAACGAGATCTACAGAAAAGAAATGAACGAGAAAACCACCGACTTACCGAGCAATGCAATCACCCGATAAGTCGGTCACGCAGGAGAGAATAAAACTTTAACGTTGATCGATTGGAACGAACTTACGATCTTCTGGGCCAACATAGTTCGCACTAGGGCGAATAATCTTGCCATCTTCACGTTGTTCGATGACGTGAGAACCCCAACCGGCTGTACGTGCTACGACAAACAGTGGCGTAAACATGTTCGTGGGTACACCCATCATGTGATACGAAACCGCTGAGAACCAGTCCAGGTTCGGGAACATTTTCTTGGCATCCCACATGACGGATTCCAGACGATCAGCGATGTCATACATCTTGGTATCTCCGGCTTCGTCAGACAGATCTTTGGCAACCTGTTTGATCACTTCGTTACGTGGATCGCTCACGGTATAAACCGGGTGACCGAAACCGATAACGATTTCTTTGTTGGCAACACGCTCTTTGATATCCGCTTCTGCCTGGTCTGGATTGTCATAACGTTTCTGGATATCGAAAGCGACTTCATTCGCACCGCCATGTTTTGGACCACGCAATGCGCCGATACCACCTGTAATACAGGAGTAAATATCAGACCCCGTTCCAGCGATCACGCGAGAAGCAAACGTTGATGCATTGAATTCGTGCTCTGCATATAGGATCAGTGAAATATGCATTGCCTTCACTTCAGTCTCTGTTGGTTCACGACCATGCAACATGCGCAGGAAGTGACCACCCATTGAGTCATCGTCAGTTTCTACTTCGACACGACGAGCATTATGGCTCCAGTGGTACCAGTAGATCAGCATGGACGAAAAACTCGCCAGTAATTTGTCGATGATGTCACGAGTTTCCGCAGCTGGCTGAGTTTCACGCTCTGGCAGGATATTACCGAGTACAGAACAACCGGTACGCATGACATCCATTGGATGTGCCGATGCTGGAATATGCTCCAGTGCGCTCTTCAATGCACAAGGCAGCCCACGCAATGCCTTTAGCTTTTCTTTATAGGCTTTGAGTTCGGCATGGTTTGGTAACCTGCCATGAACCAGCAGATGAGCAACTTCTTCAAACTCACAGCTCAGTGCAAGTTCTTTAATATCGTAACCTCGGTAGTGCAGATCATTACCTGTACGTCCGACTGTACAAATCGCGGTATTACCCGCCGCGGTACCCGATAGTGCGACCGACTTCTTACCCATATGGTTTCCCTCCTTGTTCCACAACAACCCTACAGAAGGGGTGTCAGGATGATTAATTGAATAACTAGAAAATGGGTTTAATAGTTTATGTGATCATTAGTTTAATACAGGGAGACCTGATAACAACATTGAAGCCTTTAATACATATCATGAGCCCGGTGTTGACAAATCACATGAATGAGTGTTTATTTTTCTTATATTACAAATACTTAGGTAAATATTTAAGAATGCCGTTGAGCCAGTATCCGCGACAGGTTAAAGTACATTTTTGATGCAGTACGTGGCATAAATCGGCTCAGGCGACGAATCCCGTCGGCGTGTAAACTGAGTAATTCTGTCTTTTCTTCTGCGATCACATCTGCGGTACGCTCGACGCTACCCAGAAATGCGACCTCACCAAACACCGTTCCCACACCAAGACTAGCCGCATGACGATATTCACCTTCGTCTGATGCCCTGCGATAAGGCACGCGCACGTTCACACTTCCAGCCAGCACCACGTACACCTCATTACCAACATCACCTTTGCTAATAATCGTGTCGCCTTTTTCGAAAGTAATCCGCTGACTCATGGCGATCAACTTACGCACTTCAAATGAATTCATCTTGCGAAACAGCTCGCATTTATCCAACAGCTTCGAGCGTAGATTGACACCGATGACATCCCAGATCGTAACCAGTCGAACATAACCTAATAGGATGGGTAGCAGAATAAAATTAGAGATAACCGCCAATACGATTACCAGAGCACTCAATGCACCAAAGTGCACTACCGGTGGAAAGTCAGACATTGCCAGGACACCAAAGCCAGCAGTTAATGCGATAGATGTTGAGATTATGGGCCGTGCTTCATGCTCAATCGCAGCCAAAATTCCATCGACTGGATCCTCATGATATTTCATCTGCTGGTTATAACTGACCAGAAAATGCATAGTATCATCGACACAGATGCCGATAGCTATCGCAGCAATCATGGCCGTGCCAGTATTCAGGGCAATGTCCGCATAACCCATTACACCGAATAAGATAATAACCGGAAAGATATTCGGTATTGCGGCAACAAAACCCGCTTTAATGTCCAGAAACAACACGGCAATAATCAATACAATCACTGCCAGCATAAACAGCAACGACGTCACCTGCCCTTCAACCATGGCATCAGATGCTTTACGCGATAACATGCCGTCACCAGTAATCGTGACCTGTAAGCCTGCTAATAGATTCTCGTCCGCATACGCCTGTATCTCTTCAATGATGCTACTAATTTCATCGGAGCTTGAAATGTTGTGGCGTATGACAATGCGGGTCTCATTGAACATATCGTTGATGTATGGGCGTGTCTTTTCTGGATCGATAAACAACATATATTCACGAACCTGACCATCATCCTCAGGCAAATAAAGCTCTCCGGGTTCAAGGTCTTCATCCATAACGTTATTAATCAGTTTGACGTAATCCACAAAGGACGAGGTCTTGTCAAAATATCCCGTGTCATCCAGATAGGATTGCAGATTCTTCACCTCTTCCAGATAACGTAGCTTGAGGAAGGTTTCTTCGATGGGACTGAAGAGGATAATATCCAGTGATTGCATGCCTGCCAGCTCATCATGCATAAAGCGTGCTTTTTGATGAATGGCAGCCTCTTCAGAAAAGAACGACATATTGTCGTTATCGACCTTAATCATGGATGAACCATACAGGCCGAGTATAAAAACCAGTGACGAAGTCAAAATAAACATCGTTCGACGCTTATTCACCATCTTGAATAATGCCGTCGTCCAATGCGCATAACGATCGCGGGACTTAGCATCATCAGATCCATGATTACGCTCTGCAACTGGCCAGACAAACAGTGACATCGAAGCTGGAAGAAACAGGCTGGTAATGAGAAAGTTTATGAACAGGCCCATTGAAGCGACCAGACCAAATTCTTTCAATAAGCTGACATCATTTAACGCAATAGAAAGAAAACCAAGGTAGGTCGTGACAAACGTAAGAACGACAGCAAGTCCGGTTGTACGTCCCATGACATCAACGGCGTCATAACCACTACTGCCCTGCTCTCGCGCTCGATACCATGCGGAGAGCAAGTGTATGTCTTCCGTTGAACCGATAATAACCAGTAGCGCCGGCACGATTGAGGTCATGATATTGATCGGCACATCTAGCATCACCAGCAGCGCCAGTGTCCATATAATGCTCATGCCTGCGGTCAGGAATGGCATCAACATGGCACTGACGCGTCTCATCGTGATCAACAATACGACTAACAAGGCCAACAGTGACAATGGCAAGATCGTTTGCTGATCGACGGCGATCTGTTCTGATAGACCGCCCAGGATATAAGGCAATCCAATCGCAAACACTTTTGATGCAATGTTCGAGTGTTTATCTAACTGCGCATCTACAGCCAACGTCATGGCTTCATCGCCAAGCGCCTCTGACTGCTCATTATCCAGGTGAAGATTTAGTGCCATAGTACGGCCGTCTTCAGACAATAGATTTCGAACTACAAAGGGGTTCAGTAATGCCGACTGCTTGATGGCTTCTGCCTGCTCCACTGTTTCTGGAATCTCGGCCAGGTAGGGGGTAAATCGAATATCTCCATCAATATTTTTCACATCATCGATGGTAAACAGGCTATCCCCGCCACTGATGAAGGGCAGCGCGACTAATGCGTCATACAGCTGCTTGATATCTGCGAGTCGTTCAGGCTGAAACAGATCATCGTCCTGAATCAATATGGCGATACTGTCTGCTGCCCCATAGTTTTCGACTATGCGCTGGTGAAACTGATATGAGGGGTCGTCTTTATCAACCAGACCTTGCGCGGAGACCTGTATTTTGAGGTCTGGTATATACGTCGCAAGACTACCTGTGATGATCAGTAATATCAGTACTGTCACCCAGGAAAACCTGGCCGCGAAATTAAATAGTTTCATGATATTGCCCCCGGTAGCAATTTTGCCATATTTGGGCTGAAGCTTCATGCTGCTAAGCAGCACATGATAAGATGCACCATTGCCTGAAACACGAATATCATGACCCGAGTCGACTTTTATGTACTGAAGAAGAACACGCCCAATGCGCGTGTTGACTTCGTCTGCCGTCTGGCCGAAAAGGCCTATAAACAGGGACATCAGATCCTGCTGCACACCAACGATGCCAAGCAATCCGGCATCATTGATGATCTGCTCTGGACGTGGCAACAAGACAGCTTTATCCCACATGAACTGGCGACAGAACAATCGTCAGATTGCCCGATCCTCATTAACCATAATCCAGATATTGATACACCGATGTGTGATGTCCTGATCAATATGGCCAGTGAAGTACCCTTATTCTTCAGCCAGTTCGAGCGTGTGACCGAGATCGTCGATGGCGATGAAGAAACGCGCCAGAAAGCACGCCAGCGTTATCGTTTCTATCAGGAACGCGGATATCCACTAGAGTCTCACGACATTAATTGATACGGTTCAGTTATGAGTGATTCCAACATTCCCGTTTTAACCGATGTCGTCAGCCTGGGAGCGCTGGTGCCTGCAGGAACAGAAGCACCTACGCCAAACTCATCTACGAAACATAAATACGACGACCCGGAAGAAGCAACACAGACTGTCTTTGTGATGGAACCCAGTCCAACAGAATCCAGCGGTAGCGAATTCTCTCTCGGCGACACAACTCCCGCTCCTGATAGTGAAGCGCCGACTGTTTTTAATCTGGATGACTCCGATACAGATAATGGAAATGAACGAGATGAGCTGAAAGCTCTGGTTGATGAAGCTATTCCCCGGATCATGCCTGAACTGGAAAAACTGGCTCGTAAAACCCTCCTTGATCTCATGAAAGCGCAAAAGGCTACAAAAAAGCCAAATTAAACCCGTTATAACGGCCCGTTTTTGTAGCTTCTCCGGTAAAATGCCGCGCTTTGAAACTCTACTCAGCGCACGTAATACTGCGTTAAAAATGATCTCAAAATGCTCATTTACTCCCATGTAACTGCGCTTTCTCGATCATTTTTGCCTTGTCTTACGCACGCTGAACGAGTTTCACGAAATACATTCAGTAATTGACTTAAGTACTATATATGGACAAGACCTACGCCCCACAGGACATCGAAGCTCGCTGGTATAAGACCTGGGAAGACAACGGCTATTTCAAGCCTGATCACAATGGTGAAGGTAATCCCTTCTGCATCATGATCCCACCACCCAATGTCACGGGTAGCCTGCATATGGGCCATGGTTTCAATAACACCATTATGGACACCCTGACCCGTTATCAGCGTATGACCGGCAAGCCAACTCTGTGGCAACCGGGTACCGACCACGCCGGTATCGCCACACAAATGGTAGTTGAGCGTCAGCTGGAAGCTCAGGGCAAAACCCGTCATGACCTCGGACGTGATGCCTTCATCGATCGTATCTGGGAATGGCGTGATGAATCCGGCGGCAATATTACGCGCCAGCTACGTCGTATCGGCTCGTCACTGGACTGGGAGCATGAGCGTTTCACCATGGACGATGGTCTGTCTGATGCGGTCAAAGAAGTCTTTGTTCGTTTATATGAGGAAGGCCTGATTTATCGCGGTAAACGTCTGGTGAACTGGGATCCGATTCTGCATACCGCCGTCTCGGATCTGGAAGTTATTTCCGAAGAAGAAAACGGCCATATGTGGCATATGAAGTATCCATTAGCAAATGGTACCGGCCATCTCGTTGTTGCCACAACACGTCCAGAAACCATGCTGGGTGACTGTGCTGTTGCTGTTAATCCGAGTGATGAACGCTATAAGCACATGATCGGTGAATTACTGGAACTGCCATTGACTGGCCGCAAGATTCCGATCATTGCCGATGAAGAACATGTCGATCCAGAGTTTGGAACGGGCTGCGTAAAGATTACTCCAGCACACGACTTCAACGACTACGGCGTCTGGCAACGTCATCGCGATGAAGTAGCGGTCAGCGAACAGCTCCATGGTGGTTTGATTAATATCTTCACCATTGATGCAGCAGTCCGCGATAACGAAGAAGACGAAGGTCAATTAATTCCTACGGCCTATATCGGCATGGATCGCTACGAAGCACGTAAACAAATCCTTGCCGATCTCGATGCCCAGGGCCTGTTAGAGCAGACCAAAGAACATAAACTCATGGTGCCTCGTGGTGATCGCTCTGGCGCTGTCATCGAACCATTCCTGACCAATCAGTGGTATGTGAAAGTTGGGCCACTAGCCGAACCAGCCATTAAAGCCGTTGAAGACGGCACCATTCGCTTCATTCCCGATAACTGGAAGAACACTTACTACAGCTGGATGAACGATATTCAGGACTGGTGTATCAGCCGTCAGATCTGGTGGGGGCATCGCATCCCGGCCTGGTATGACGATACCGGTAATGTCTATGTTGGTCGTACCGAAGAGGAAGTTCGTCAGCAACATAACCTCGAAGCCGACTATGTACTTCGCCAGGATGAAGATGTACTCGATACCTGGTTTAGTTCTGCCCTCTGGCCGTTCTCAACATTAGGTTGGCCAGAAGATACCGAACGTCTGAAGACCTTCTACCCAACGTCAGTACTCGTTACAGGCTTTGACATCATCTTCTTCTGGGTCGCCCGCATGATCATGATTGGTATGAAGTTCATGGATGGCGAACCACCATTCAAAGATATCTATATCCACGGCCTGGTACGTGATTCGCATGGCGACAAGATGTCGAAGTCAAAAGGTAATGTACTCGACCCAATTGATTTGATTGACGGCATCGACCTGGAATCACTCGTTAAGAAACGCACAACGGGCATGATGCAGCCACAGCTGGCGAAAAAGATTGAAAAGCAAACTCGTCAGGAATTTCCTGAAGGCATACAGGCCTATGGAACAGACGCCATGCGTTTTACCTTTGCAGCTATGGCCTCGACTGGTCGTGACATCAAGTTCGATATGTCTCGTATCGAAGGCTATCGTAATTTCTGCAATAAACTATGGAATGCGGCTCGCTACGTCCTGATGAATACCGAAGGACAGGATTGCGGTCTTGAAGGAAAAGACGTCGAATTATCCGCCGCTGATCAGTGGATAGTTTCTCGCTTACAGGAAACAACACACGGCATGACCGATGCGATTGATGGTTATCGTTTCGATCACATGGCGCAGGCCATTTATGACTTCACCTGGCATGAATACTGCGCCTGGTATCTGGAGCTATCTAAAACAGTACTGAACAGTGCAGTAGGCCTTGGCGATGCCGACCACGCGCCCGAGGCGGTTGGGCGGGAAGCCCGCGCCCGCCGCGACGCCGGCGGTGCCGGTGTTCGAGGACGTGACGAACGGATACGTGCCCGCGTCGATGTCGAGCAGCGCGCCCTGGGCGCCCTCGAAGAGGATGCGGCTGCCCTCGGCGTCGAGCCGCCGCAGCTCCGCGCCGGTGTCGCCGACGAACGGGCGCAGGCGTTCGGCCACGCCCGCGTAGCGCTCGATCTCCTCCTCGAGTACGAGCGGCTCCTCGCCGTGCACCTGCGTCAGCAGCGCGTTCTTCTCCGCGAGCGCGGCGCGCAGGCGCTCGAGGAAGCGCCGCGGCTCGAGCATGTCGCAGACGCGCAACCCGGTGCGCGCGGCCTTGTCGGCGTAGCACGGTCCGATCCCGCGCCCGGTGGTCCCGATGCGCCCCATGCCGCGCCAGCGCTCGGCCGCGCCGTCGATGCGGCGGTGGTGCGTCAGGATCACGTGGGCCGTGGCGCAGAGGCGCAGGCTCGCGGGCGTGACCTCGACGCCGCGCTCGGCCAGGCCGTCGAGCTCCTCGAGCAGCTTCAGCGGATCGACCGCGACGCCGCCGCCGATCACGTTGATCTTGCCCGCGTGCAGGATCCCCGACGGGATCAGGTGCAGCACGAACTTCTCGTCGCCCACGACGACCGTGTGGCCGGCGTTGGCGCCGCCCTGGTAGCGGACGACCACGTCCACCTCGCGCGCCAGGCCGTCGATGATCTTGCCCTTCCCCTCGTCGCCCCACTGGGCGCCGAACAGGCACAGAGAGTTGCGTTCGGTGCGCACGCGGGGGCGGATTGTGTCCGCTGCGCGCGGCGGTCACAAGGACCATCGGGCTCCCGCCGCGCTCCGGAACGGTCGGCGCTCCGTGTGGAACAGGGGGGCGGCTGCGGAACTTGCTGTCCCCGCTTCGGGCGGAGACCCGGCCGCCGAAGACCGCGGGCGCGGAGCGCTCGCGCGACTTCCCGCTCGGGATCTCCCGGCGAGGGTCGCCGCTCCGCGCACCGGTCGGAGGCTCGGGGATTCCCCACGGATCCCGGTCCGTCCTCTGCGCGCACTCGCTACGAGCCGCGAGCACCCTTGCGAGCGCGCCGCGGCCGTGGCCGCCGCCTCCGGGGGTGCGGACGTGGAGCTCGTCGCCGGCGGCCAGCGTGAAGCTCTCCCGGCCCGAGAGGTCGCGGGGTTCGCCCTTCGCCGGCACGTGGCGCGCGGAGCCCGGCGCTCCCGCGCCTCCGCCGGCCAGGCCCCAGGGGCCCGCGGCGCTGCCGGTCGGCGATCCAGCTCGACCCGCGCGGGCTCGAGGAAGAGCAGCCGGCGCTCGATCCCATCGCCGCCCGGCCGCGCACCCTCGCCGCCCGATCCGCGCCGCACCGTGCCGGAGAGCACGCGCACCGGGGAGCTCATTCTCGAGGGCCTCGACCGGCGTGTTGCGCGTGTTCGTCATGTGCGTGTGCAGCGCGTGTGCCCCCGGTCCGTCGGCCGAGGCGCCGGCGCCGCCGGCCAGCGTCTCGTCGTACGTCCACGAGCGCTCGCCGTCGCGCGCGGCGCCGAACGACAGGTTGCTCATCGTCCCGGCGCTGGCGGCGGGCACGCGCGCGGGGTCGAGCTGCGCGAGCGCTCCGAGCAGCACGTCGACGATGCGCTGGCTGGTCTCGACGTTGCCCGCGGCCACGGCGGCGGGGTAGCGCGCGTCGACGAGGCTGCCCGGTCGCGTGACGCACGTCCACGCGAGCGCAGGATGCCGTCGTTGGTCGGTGTGCCGGGAGGCAGGAGCAGTGCGCAGGCACGTAGAACACGGCCGAGAGCAGCACCGCGCGCGGCGCGTCACGGCGTCCCGCGACCTGGTCGGGGTCGACTCCGTCTCGCGGAAGTCGAACTCGAGCGTCGCCGCGCGCTTCGTGAGGCGCAGGCGGAGGGCGGCATGGCCTTCCCGCCGTCTCGAGCACGTGGTCCTCGAAGCTCCACGCGCCGTCGGGCATCCCGCGCAGGAGAGAGCGCGTGAGCTGCTCGGTCCAGTCCATCAACTGCGCGCCGCGCGCGCAGGAGCTCCGCGCGGCCGTGCTCGCGCGCCAGGGCGGCGAGCCGGCGCGCCGCCGATCCGGTTGGCGGCCACTGCGCGAGCAGATCGGCCTCGCGCTCGCGCGGCACGCGCATGTTCGCCAGGAGGAGGTCCAGCACGGGACGCACCAGGGTTCCGCCTTCCACGATTCGAATGGGAGGGATCCGGAGGCCCTCGCCGTGGATGTCGGAGGTGGGAGCCATCGAGCCCGGCTCCGCACCCCCCACGTCCGCGTGGTGCGCACGGTTCGCGCAGTAGAAGTCCGGGCGCGCGGATCCCGGGAGGTGCACCGGCGAGACCAGGGTGATGTCCGGCAGGTGCGTGCCGCCCGCGTAGGGATCGTTCAGCAGCACGACGTCCCCGGGACCCATCTCGACCCGCTCGATCGCGGCCTGGTCGCTCATGGGGGTCGAGCCCAGATGCACCGGCTGGTGCGAGGCCTGGCTGATCATGCGCCCGTCGCCGTCGAACAGCGCGCAGGAGAAGTCGCGCCGCTCCTTGATGTTGGGCGAGAACGACGAGCGCTGCAGCGTGGCGCCCATCTCCTCCGCGACGGCCGCGAACAGGTGGTGGAAGACCTCGAGTCGAAGCGGATCGAGTCGCGCCATGCTCAACGATCGTCGTCGGGGAAGTCGAGCACCTCGTAGGGCACGTAGTCGAGTACCTCCCAGCGGATGAGGGGAATGATCTCCGCTTCGCCGTCGGCACCCGCGCGCCGCCAGACCACCGATCGCACGGTCCGCACCAGCGCCTGGGACTCCTGCTCTTCGCGCTTGATGTCCTCCCGGCGGCTTCCGGGTTGGATGCGCTCCTCACCCGAGGGTCGGCGCGCGGTGACGTAGATCGAGAACACACTGCTCTGGGTCTTCAGGAGGCTGCGCAGCTCGTCCTTGTCCTCGGGCTCGAAGCTCACCCAGCTCTTGATCTCGGACAGGCCGTCCACGGAGGGGAAGTGCTGCTTGGCGACGATCTCGTCGCCGTACTCGTCGAGATCGGCGAGGGAGTCGTCGATCGGGTCCTCTTCGTCCTCCAACGGCTCGTTGCGATACTCGATGACATCGGGCCAGAAGTCATAGGGCACGGCGCGCTGATCGAGCAGCGACTCGAGCACGGCCCGTGGTGCCGTGTTCAGGTTGATCCGACCGTCGGGAGAATCCGGCTCCGCCGCGGCGTCGCCCTGGCCACCCCCCCCCAGGGGAGCACCGCCCGCGGTCGGGTCGTCCGGGTTGCCGTTCGGGTCTGTATCGGGCTCTCCATTCGGATCGCCGTTCGGATCGCCGTTCGGATCGTTCGAGCTCCCGTCGGGGATGGGCGAGCCGCCCCCCCCGCTGTCGGACGAAGCCGCGCCGAGCGTCGAGAGAGAGCTGGTGACCGTGAGGAAGGTGCCCAAGGAGTGGACCACCGTGCCGTTCTCATCGCGCACGTCACGGAAGAGATCGCGCGGGAAGAGGTCCGCGTCCACCGCCACCAACTCGCGCAGCGTCATGGGGAGCCCGGCGCCCTCGAAGGCCGTGTCGTCGGTCAACTGCGTGGGGCGCGGCAGGTACTGATCGTCCCGGCGCCGCATGAACTCCAACATGGCATCCGCCATCTGGCGTGCCTGCCCCCCGTCGATGGCGAGCCGCGTATCGGCGCGGGACTTCTCGATGACCCGCGTCAACCGCTCGAAAGCGACCTCCGCGTCCTTGGGGTCCTCCTGAAGGATGGAGAGCACGTTGAACTTGCTGTCCTCATCCTGGATCAGAACGCGCAGCTGCAGGTCGTTCATCTCCGTCCGGATCGGACGCGCCCACTCGTCCTCGCGCGAATCCGAGGGTCCGCTCTCTCCGCCGCCCTCGCCACCCGCCGCCGCGGAGAAGGGATCGCCGCCACCCCCGCCTCCTCCCCCACCGAAGGGATCGGCGCCGGCCCCGCCTCCGCCCTGAGCATCGGCGAGCAAGGTCTCGTAGGCATCCAGGAGCACCGACTCGATGGCCTGATCCATGGCGACGAGGGTCTCCTCGTTGCGCGCCACCCGAGCATCGGTCTTCGACGAGAAGGCGATCTGCTGCACGATCAGGATCAGCACGATCAGCACCAGGAACGAGAGCATGAGCACCGCGCCGCGGCGCGGGCTCGAGGTGCAGAGAGGGTTCCTGAGGACTTTCATGGTGCCAGAGCCGAGCCGAGCGGGATCGACGCCAGGGGAACTCGACAAGCTCCGCCAACGGAGGATCCGGGATGGACGCCCGACCCACAGGATACTTCCCGATCTCCGAGCGCCCAGATCCGGCCGGGGCCTACCGGTGTTGCCGAATCCGGCGCGGAGCCCTTCTCTGCCGTCTAGTAGTCCGTCAGGTCGGAGTTCTGGATGATCCTGGGGCTGATGGAGAACAGCACCGTCTGCTTCTCCTTCACCGTGAACGTCGATCGGAACAGGAACCCGATCAGCGGAATGTCGCCGAGGATCGGGACCTGGCTGACGATCTCCTGGTCACGCGTCTGCGTCAGACCCCCGATGACCAGGGTCTGGCCGGGCTTCAGGTGCACCACGGTCCTGGCGGTCCGGTAGGCGATGACCGGCACCTCGGACGTGCCCGCGGTGGAGGCGACGATCGCCGCGGAGCCGACGCGCTGCGACCCCTCGACCCGGATGTCGAGCGCCAGCGTGTTGGAGCCCATCAGGCGCGGGGAGATCCACAGCGAAGTGCCCACCTTCTTGTACGCGGTCGTGGTGGTGAACACGCCGTTCGCGTCCAACGTCTTGAACTGCAGGAACGGAATCTCGGTCAGGGTCTCGATGCGCGCCACGCCCCCGGCCCGGACCACCGTGTAGGGCTGCGAGTCGATCTTCACGTTCTGCCAGCCCTCGACCGCCTGGAGAATCGCATCGAAGGTCACACCGTCCTGCACCGCGCCGAGCTCCAGGAGCGCCTCGACCCCCTGCGTCGGATAGCGCAGGAGGGGGACGCCAGAGAGCGTTCCGTAGGGGTCTTCGGAATCCAGCGGAGAGCCCGATGAGAAGTTGGGCAGGTTCGGGAGGAACCGCTTCACGAGGTTGCGCTCACCGAACGCGAAGCTCCCCGCCCCGCCGATGTCCTCCGAATCGGTCTCGACGAACTCGATGATCTTCGCCTCGAGCTCGATCTGCGGTACGCCGCCACCCGCGAACTGGTCCAGGAAGTCCTCGAAGTCCAGGAGCCGCCGGGGCGTCGCCGTCACCACCATGAGATCGGAAACCGGGAGCTGCTGCGCCTTCTCCGGTTTGACCTCGAACCGCGTGAAGTCCACGAAGAACTCGTCGTCCAGCCCCGCCAGGATCTGGTATTCGACGAAGTCCGGGTCGAGGGGAGGCGTCGGCTGCCCCGGCGTCACCGCCGGCCGCTCTCGATACGGGAACGGCTCGAGCGCCGAGAGCAACCGGACGATCTTCTCGGGCCGGCCGGGGGGTAGTGTGAACGGCTTGGAGACGAAGGTCTGCCCGCTCTCGTCCTCCCGGACGACGATG
>CALODD010000059.1:0-7669 GCA_942491945.1 uncultured Gammaproteobacteria bacterium
GGTCATCCGCTGGCCTCTTCGATTGTGCGTTTGAGCATTCAGCTGGCTAGGGACTTTGAATTGAATCCGGATGCCAAGTTTGGTCTGACCACCATGTGTGTCGGTATGGGTATGGGTGCTGCCATACTCTGGGAAAACATGGTCGGGAAAGAGCTGTAGGAGGTTATCATGGCTAAATATGTTACCGAATGTAAAGCTGAATTACTATCAGTCGAGTAAGGCCGGCAGGGGTACCATTGTCACCATGGATAATGGTGAGGATCATCGCAAGCCCAATACCTGGGGCGAGGAGGCGCTTGCCTCTCTGAATGATGTCATTGACCAGGTCAGCGCCGACCCCGATGTCCAAGGGCTGGCTGATGACCGGCAAGCTCTACATCTTCAATATGGGCGCCGACATCATGAGCTTACATCGATCAGAACATCTCCCGCGAAAAGGCCGTTGAGATCGGCCGCGGCGGCTATACCGTCTTCAAGAGCCTCATGGAGCTGCCCTTCCCCACCGTGGCTGCCATCAACGGCGCTGCCATGGGCGGCGGTGTGGAGGTCGGTCTCTATCACGACTACCGTACCATCTCCAAGAGTCCGGGCGGCTGCGATCACTACGCTCTGCCTATGAAGCTTATGAGGCTGTAAGCTGGAAAACGGTATTTCTGTTAGCTTCGTTGATTCCATTGGGGCTCGCTGTTGAAACGACAGGTACGGCGAAGTGGATTGCTGAACAGGTGTTGTCGGTGGTTGGTGATATGCCGATATGGGTTATTCAAACTTCTGTTGCGATACTGGCGACATTCTTTACCCTGGTGATGTCGAACGTGGGTGCAACGGTATTGCTTGTACCTCTGGCGGTGAATATTGCTATCGGTGCTGGCGCTAACCCGGCAGTCTTCGCACTGACTGTTGCGATTGCTACATCAAACTCATTCCTGATTCCAACACACCAGGTAAATGCTCTGATCATGGGACCTGCCGGTTACCGTGTACCGGACTATGAAAGCCGGTGGTATTATGACCATACTATTCCTGGTCGTCATGATCGCGATGATGAACCTGGTCTTCTAATAAGAAGGAGAGGATGGAGCTTAGGGCCGCAATCGCAAGATTGCGGCTTTTTTTTGCCCAGGATTTGCAGTGCGAAATTATTTGAAACTATTTTCTATAGCCGAAGTCTGATATTAGTTGGTGGTGACAGGGTATAGAATAATAATTACTTAATAATCTAAAAAATAGAAAATAATCTGAACTTACATATTGCGGTTTAGTCTTAGTGGTACTTGGAGAGCCATTAAGGGGATCGGCGAAATGAGTCAGTTGCCAGAAAAAATCGGCAAATACACGATTAAAGGATGTCTTGGTGAAGGTGCCATGGGCGTTGTGTACGAAGGATATGACGCCGATATCGAACGTCAGGTTGCAATCAAAACATTAAAGCCCGAACTGGTAGAAAGCGAAGGTAGT
Source organism: uncultured Gammaproteobacteria bacterium (assembly GCA_942491945.1). Classification (GTDB taxonomy): domain Bacteria; phylum Pseudomonadota; class Gammaproteobacteria; order JAJDYQ01; family JAJDYQ01; genus JAJDYQ01. The sequence continues at coordinate 1,459 of CALODD010000059.1, forward strand.
GACTTTCTGGTTCGTTTCAAACGTGAAGCTCAAGCGGTTGCCAAATGTAACCACCAAAATATCGTTCTAATCCTCGAGTACGGCACCGAAGGCAACATGCCTTATATGGTCATGGAGTACGTCAAAGGCTGGTCGTTAGCTGGCTATCTAAAACGTAAAGGCAACCTTAGTCTTAAACATAGTTTGATTCTGACAGTGAAGATTCTTAAGGCGCTCCATGTTGCACATGCGCAGAATATTGTTCATCGCGATATTAAGCCAGCGAATATTATGTTGACTGAAGCCGGTGAGGTGAAGCTGACAGATTTTGGTATCGCTCGTCATGAATCGAAGAATGACTTAACACAAACTGGCTTACAGATTGGTACCCCAGCTTATATGTCGCCAGAGCAAATGGTAGCTGATCGAGTCGATAATCGGACTGATCTATATTCCTTATCTATAGTCTTGTTTGAGTTGTTGGCTAGAATTCCAGTTGACGGACAAAACGCAATTTCTAGCATTGATTCAACCAAAGGTATTTCACTGCATTCTCGTTTCAATACTAATCTACCTATTCCAACACTGATGGTGCCTATCCTGGAAAAAGGTTTGACGATGAAGCCGGATCTTCGTTATCAGAATGCGCAGGAAATGATGAATGACATCATAAAGGTATCCAGGCAACTGAAGTTTAGTGCAGCAAAGCAGGCAGCTAGTGCGCCAACCACGATGCCAAGTGCAGCAGAAGCAGAAACGGTCGTTGCCGAACATGTGCGAAACGAAGAAGCGACAAGCATGACTTCGATGACCAGCTTTTCTAAATATGCTCAAACAGATTCACTAATTGACGCAGTCACATTCGAAGCGATGCGCGCAGACCTGGAAAAGCTCATTGGTGATCAGGCCGGCGAAGTCATACGCGATGAGATCGCGATGAATCTTTCAAGAGCTGAAGCAATTCATGCTATTGCTCAACATATCAAGAAACCAAAACAACAAACTAAATTTATCGACCGCTGGAGCGAATGATGAAAATTCAAAACTCATACAAGTTACAGATCAGTGTCTTACTGGGTGTTGCATTCTTTTTATCAATGGTACTAGCGAATAATCTGTATCAGTTGCAGACGCTCAAGACTTCAGAGAAAAACTACCAGCTATTGGGTGAAGTGCGTCAGTTATTTGAAATATCCAAGGGCTTTATTCGCAGTAGTAATAATTATCAGATCAATGCTGCGCGTGATTTCGAAAGTTATAATCGAGATAAACAGATATTTCTTAAAGACCTGCTTGAAGATATGACTCACTTCAGTGAGTTGCTTGAATCGTTATCTAATCGAACGGTGAATGAGGCGGCGGATATTGTACCCGGGCCACTGCAAGCGGTATTTGGACAAAAAATCAGCAAGCCACATTTGCAGGTGGTTGTTTCAGACACTGCAAGAGAGTGGGAACGTTTTTATTCCAGGTTTATGCAGAGACTGGGAGAAAACGAGGATGAACCACGCATTGAGTGGGGTGTTGAACATATTCTTCAGAATGGTATGTCTGTAGATGATGCCGTTGGTAAATTGACATCAACGTATGAAAACTACCTGGATGAGCAGGCGGTGTTAGCGCGTCGTATGTCAGAGGCGGGTATTCTGGGTATTGCGATCCTGGGCTTACTTGGTCTGGTCTGGTTTTATCAACGCATCACACGCCGTATTAGTCAGACAGCGAAAGCATGCGCGCGTGTTGCGAATGGTGACTTTGGCTATACCTTGCCAGTGAAAGGTAGTGATGAACTTACTGTTTTATCTCGAGCATTTAACCTGCTTTCCAGTCGTTCTGAAATGGTGTTGGCACTATTATCTCAATTGCAGGACGCGAAAAATTTAACCGATGGTCTTGGTGCGATCGTAAGAACATCTGGAAATTATTTACCTATTGCCTGGTGTGGTATGGCAATACCGCAACCCGATGGTTCTGTGCAAATCACCTCAGCTTTGCCACAGGCCACGATGCAGTCTTTAGCGGCTCCAGTATCAAGTAGTAGTCATCTCGGTGGTGAAATCAATCAGTCAGTTTCTGGAGGGCGAGGAACGATTCTGGATAACGTTAAGGATTTGGCAAGCCGTCATCAGAATGATCCTCATTTACAGGCATTGGCAAAGACGGTAAAGCTGGAATCGATGCTTTGCCTGCCTATGGTAAATAATCAATGGAAAGGTGTTTTATTGCTGGGTACACGTTCCGGGGTTTATGAGAATCATCATAAAGAATTCATGGAAGTGCTAGGGCCATTAATGGCGATCAGCCTGTCAAAGGTGTAGGTGATAATGGGGTGAACGGTGAACTAACTCCTCAGGTCGCCGCTCATCCCGATAACGTCATTACAGTGATAAGAAAAAAAACAAGTATCCTGATCACATAATTCGCTGCCTGTTTTTTGTTTAACGAACAGAGTATCCTCGTTGAACAATAAGACATAGACAGGACAGCCTTATGCTAGCTGTGATATTTGAAGTCATGCCGGATTCTGAAGGCAAGCAGGAGTATCTTGATATTGCCGCAGATCTTCGTGACCATCTGGGTGATATTGATGGCTTTATCTCAATAGAGCGTTTTCAAAGCCTGGTAAATCCAGACAAAATTTTATCTCTATCTTTCTGGGAAAATGAAGAAGCCATTGCTCAATGGCGTAACCTGGAAAAGCATCGTTCAGCACAATCTCGTGGGCGTAATGAGTTGTTTAGTGATTATCGCATTCGTATTGGCGAAATCGTACGTGACTACTCTATGAGCGAACGCGAACAGGCGCCGGTTGATTCACGACAGGTTCACGCTGAATAACGTTTTATGGAGAACGCTTCGTTCACGCGCAGTCGTTGGGTCGTTGTTAATCTGGCGGTTATTATTTTTATGGTGAGTAATCTACTTGTGGCTGGTTCTGTATGGTTGCAGGCACTTGATACACAGACCGGTGAAAGTCGGCAGCAAATGAGTCTTTACACAACTTACCTGAACGGTGAGCTAGATAAATATCGTTATCTCCCGAAATTATTGTCTCGTGATGAACGTATTCGTGATTTTCATGCCCTGATAAAAGACGATACGGGTTTGCATTCAATTAATACCTTTCTTCATGAATCCCAGCTTACTGCGGGCGTCTCTGATATCTATTTAATGAATAGTGATGGCGATACCGTTGCATCCAGCAACTGGCAAAGCGAGAAGACCTTTATAGGAAAAAACTTCAGTTTTCGCCCTTACTATCAACAGGCAATCAAGGGTAGTACAGGACACTATTTTGCCCTGGGTTCGACGTCACGCAAGCGTGGTTATTATTTCTCTTACCCAGTCAGACGGGATGAACTAATTTCTGGCGTCCTGGTTGTTAAAATCAATATAGATGATTTTGAGCGCCAGTTAGATGATGGTAAGTCAGTCGTGCTCGCGACAGATGATAATGGGGTGGTGTTTTTGAGCACAAAACCTGAATGGCGTTATCAATATATACGACCTCTAAGCCATGAAGTATTACAGAGTATTAACCTGAGTAATCGCTACCCGGGTGTTGAACATAGCTTGTTGTCGATTGAGAGGGTATATGATTATGACGACAATGTGACATTGATTAATGTCGGAGGTGTAGAGCGAGGGCGTTTCATTATGCTGAATATTGCTATGGCTGATGTGGGCTGGAATGTGTACCTGTTTGCATCACTCGAAGCGGTTTATCAAAGAGTATTGCTAGCCCTGTTAATTTTGAATTCATTGTTAGTCGTCTTGCTGTTGATAGTCGCCGTATTATGGCAACGCAGACGTAGAGTACTTGAACGTGAGTTGGTCGAAAAAGAAGCCCAGGACGCATTAAAGCAGGCCTATGGGGAGCTGGAACAACGCGTAAAAGAACGTACAGAGGAGTTGCGTCTGGCGCAGGATAGTCTGGTGCAGGCGGGCAAGCTCGCGGTGCTGGGCGAGATGTCGGCAGGTGTGTCGCATGAGTTAAACCAGCCTTTAACCGCTATTCAGAGTTACGCGGATAATGCGCGCACGTTGATGGATCGTAATGAATACGATGAAGTCAGAAATAATCTGAATGAGATTGCCGAGCTGATTAAGCGTATGGCGCAGATTAGCAAACAGCTTAAGTTCTTTGCGCGGCGGTCAGATGGTGCCCGAGAAGCCGTGAGTACAGCTCAGACCATTGATATGAGTCTGAAAATATTGCAGCCTCAGATTAGTCGTCATACAGCTGATATTGAAGTTGATGCTGGTGAATCTATCTGGGTGTCAGCAGACCCTATACGACTGGAGCAAGTGCTGGTAAACCTGGTTGGGAATGCACTCTATGCAACTGAAGATATGGAAGAACCAAAAATACAGATCAGAGTATCTAATCGCGATAAATTTTGTTCGATTGCTATACACGATAATGGCCCAGGTATTAGCGATGAAAACCTGTCGCAAATCTTTGATCCATTTTTTACAACCAGACAGTCAGGTTTGGGTTTGGGTTTGGCGATATCGCAGCATATTATTGAAAGTATGAATGGCGCGATTGAAGTCGAAAACGATCCCCAGGGTGGTGCCGTATTCACGGTCACACTAGAGCAGGCTCAGGTTGCTTAGAGGTAAATGAATATGCAGGACAAATTACCCGTAATCTTTATTGATGATGAGCAGGCGATTCGTCAGGCAAATGTACAGACGCTGAAGCTATCAGGATACGATGTTCAGGATTTTGAGGATGCCAGTAAAGCCTTTTCATTAATTTCACGTGATTGGCCAGGAGTGATTGTCAGTGATATCAAAATGCCTGGCATGTCAGGGCTGGAATTCCTGCAGGAGGCGCTGAAGATTGATGTTGATCTACCGGTTATTCTCATTACTGGGCATGGTGATGTCGCCATGGCTGTGCAGGCGATTCGAGAAGGTGCTTATGATTTTATTGAGAAACCGTTTGCTGCTGACGTGTTATTGGAAGCGGTGAAACGTGGGCATGACAAACGAAGATTGATACTGGAAAACCGAACTCTGAAAAGTGAACTGGCGACACAGTCTGTGCCTGGGCAGCGAATCATTGGTAATACGCTAGCGATAAAACAACTCAGAACGACTGTGGCCCAGATTGCAGATACCAATGCCGATATTCTACTATTTGGTGAAACAGGCACAGGCAAAGAAATTATCGCGCGGGCATTACACGAACAAAGCGAGCGTAGTGAACATAACTTTGTCGCGGTAAATTGTGGCGCGGTTCCTGACTCCCTGATAGAAAGCGAATTGTTCGGTCATGAGTCCGGCGCATTTACGGGTGCGAACCAGTCGCGAGTGGGTCGTCTGGAATATGCGAATCAAGGCACCCTGTTTCTCGATGAAATCGAAAGCATGCCGCTGCAGGCACAGATACATCTACTGCGTGCATTGCAGGAGAGGACCATCGAACGGCTGGGTTCCAACGAATCAATTGAACTCGATATACGGGTTATTGCTGCAACTAAAGTTGATCTGGCAGAAGCAAGTAAAGCGCAGACTTTTCGTGAAGACCTCTATTACCGCCTGAATGTGGTCACCATCGATATCCCGCCACTACGAGATCGTATGGAAGATATTCCAGTATTGTTTCAGCATTTTCTGATCCTGGCTAATGCACGTTACGGGCGAGACATCGAAGCGCCAGGAGCAGAGCAGATGCATGTCCTTATGAGCCATGACTGGCCGGGCAATGTACGTGAGTTGCGAAATATTGCCGATCGCTATGTATTGCTTGGTGAAAGCCTGAATTACGATCTGGAAAAGCTCATGCACGGTAGTGCCTGTGATGTCGCACTAACCTTGCCTCTACAGGTGGAGTGCTTTGAAAAGACACTGATTAAACAACAGCTAAAAGTACATAAAGGTAATTTAAAAGAAACCATGGATGCGCTGGGGATTCCACGTAAAACGCTTTACGACAAGATGAAGAAATATCAATTGGACAAGCGAGAGTACAAGTAGAAATCTCGATTAAGTTCCTTTTCTTCGTTGGATCAATAACTTCGATTGTAAGCATTGGATTTATTTATTTTGCATTTTTTCAAATATCTACCATGCTTGGTTAATAATATCTTCATCTACCGGGGGATTCGGCCATGCAGAATCAGCGGATTGTTGGTTACCTTCAATCACTCGGTATTCATGACCCCAGCGAAATTGTCTACAACCCCACTTACGAACGTCTCTACGAAGACGAATGTTCAGA
>CALODD010000060.1:0-19728 GCA_942491945.1 uncultured Gammaproteobacteria bacterium
TCATCAATCACCACTGTTTTTTGCAATGAAATGGGTCAGTATGAAATTTATGAGAGCGATAGATTCGGCTTCAGAAATCCTGATACAGTTCATGACCAGAAGCAGTGGGATATTGCCCTGATTGGGGACTCTTTTACACATGGGCAATGCGTAAAACCGCACGAAACCATTTCAGGTGTTATAAGTTCCCACCACCCGAAAACAGCTAATTTAGGTATTTCAGGAAGTGGCCCACTAGCTTACCTGGCAAAGATTCGAGAATATGCGGCACATAGAAAACCTAAAAATGTTGTTTGGATTCACTTTGAAGGTAATGATCTCAAGGATTTACACAATGAACTCAAAGTACCTGTACTTAAAAAGTATCTAGATAAAGACTTCAAACAAAATCTCGTTACCATGCAACAACGAATAAATACCGACCTCCTTAAGTTTTATCAAGCCGCCTACACATCGGAAAGCAAAAAAAAGATTGATGAACAGAATAATGAGGCAAGACACTACATAAGGAGAATTAAATGGTTCCTGAAATTTCGATCAACTAGACTCTATTTCTCACTTATATCCAGTCATGCTAATAAAGAAGATTTAAAGGTATATGAAAAAGTTTTAGCGCTTGCAAATAGTGAAGTTAATGCCTGGGGCGGTAGCTTATATTTTGCTTATATTCCTGCCTGGCGACGCTACATAATTAATAGCACTCCTGAATACTATCGAGACGAAGTCATTTCAATAGCGCATCAACTTAAGCTACCCGTGATAGACATAGTCCCGGTATTTGATAAAAGCCCTCACCCATTAAGCTATTTTCCATTTGAAATGCGAAAACATTATAATGCAGAGGGATACAAGCTTGTCGCAGAAACGATTTTAGAAGGAATTTATGTTAACAACGGCCTCATTAAGCCTTCTAACTAACTACTCTTTGTCAGCATAATTTATAGCCACTGATGTAACAATAATCGAATATCATTCACTGTAAAATATCTCAGAAAATGAATATAGAAAATCTAGATCTTTCTCTGTTAAGCAAAATATCCTCCAGGTTAGAACTTTGGCAATATATTACTAATACATTTAACAAACCTTATTTTTTAGAAATTGGTGTATGGAAAGGTGACTATTCAGAACACATACTAGCTAACTGCAATAATATAGAGCGATATTACATGATTGACCCATGGGAAAACATGGATGACTGGAACAAGCCATATAACTTTGATCAAAGAAATTTCGACGCCATCTACGCAGAAGCAATGATAAAAACAGACTTTTGTTCGTCTAAGCGTACTGTATTAAGAGGACGCACGATTGATGTTATAGATAAAATACCCGATAACAATCTTGATATAATATATATTGATGGAGATCATACACTTCGAGGTATAACCATAGACCTGATCAAAGCGCTCCCTAAATTAAAGATTGGTGGCATTATTGGTGGAGATGATTTCAAAGATATATCTATTAGAAGGAACATCAAATATGAACCGAACTTCGTTTTCCCTTTTAGTATTTATTTTGCCGAAGCTATGTCACTGCCAGTAGCTGCGTTGCCATTCAATCAGTTCATATTACAAAAAACGGAAAATGCAAAATTCCAGTTTCTCAATTTAACCTCTCATTATCATGATTTATCCGTTTTATCCCGACTAGAGAAGTAAGTTATATTTGTTTTCTGCAATGTATATCCATCAAATCTGGCTAAACAATACACCACTCCCCAACCATGTGAATGTTTGGTCGGAAAAATGCTCGCGGCTTGGTGACTATAAACTATGGACGAAAAATGATTACCAGAATATTGTCCCCGACCAAATCAAAAATCAGATACAGGACAGATTTGCTTCGTCATATATTGAACATCTAAAGTGTGCATCTGACTTTATGCGACTGTATATACTCTTGGAGTATGGCGGGTGTTATCTTGATATTGATTTTGAACCCGTAAATTTCAGCGACGACATTATACGATACCTTTACAGTCAAAGATGGAGTAATAATCTAAATGTTACACAACCGTGGCCAGATCGGCGCCCTTGTAATGGCATGATATGGACACTAGACATACACAACAAACATCTCAAAATGTTATTTGATTTTAGTCATCAAATGCTAGAAAAAAAACCACAAGTTAAGAAGGCCCTCTCAATAGCCGGACCTCCAGTATTAGAGCAGGTTATACCCACAATGATTGCCAACAGAGACGTCATTGTTCATCAACACCCAGTTGTGGCAGTTCACAATGATCCACAATACCCACCACAGAAAGATACTCTTTTTGTTATACACCAACGAGACTGGAGACCGCGTCGACAACCCCGGTACGAAATTAGGGAGGAGGAATGAAGTATTCCATACGCCCGAAGAATCATTACCGAGCGTGGAAAATTACTATCTGCCAGGGGAAATCACCATTAGATTTATTCTCTAATACGAACGCTGTAACATCATTTGTCACGGCAGATGATGTTACAGATCAATTAGCAAGATTCGTCGCAGACCCGTTCATGATTAAGCGTCACGATATATGGCATATTTACTATGAGATACTAACAATGCCCGGTAGAAAAGGAGTAATTGGCCTCTCAACTAGCAAAGATTTGTTGAGTTGGAGCTATCAAGGCACAGTTTTAGAAGAGTCATTTCATTTATCGTATCCACAAATCATTGTGAAAAACGACCAGATTTTCATGATGCCCGAAACTTTAGGCGCTAATGCTGTCATACTCTATAAAGCGAATAAAAACGGTACTAGCTTCTCACCATATAGAACTCTAATTTCTGGATTATGGGCAGACCCTACATTGCTATACTACAGTGGAACATGGTGGCTATTCACATGTGCTACACCTCTATTAAATAATCGTTTACATCTATTTCATGCAAAAGATTTAACATCGCCATGGCAGGAGCATCCACAAAGCCCACTATTCACGAACTCACCAGACAGGTCCCGTCCTGCTGGCAACTTTATTAGACATAACAACTGCATTTATCGCGTAGCCCAGGACTGCAGTTCATCTGATATACGAAGAATACGTTACTTTGAAGTGACCACGCTTACTACGACGGCCTATGAAGAACATGAAGTCAAAGCTAATGCTAATCTAGAACCTAAGAATAATTCATGGAACGCTATAGCAAGTCACCACCTTGATACGCATAAACTAGATAATGAACATTGGGTTGGGTGTACAGACGGAGCGACGTGGCAGCCCATTATTATGTAGAATACATCTGTTGAATAGCATAGCATACAATCAGAATATTGCATTCTAGGATAGTGTTACTAAACAAAGGCCTCAATCTTCAGCGGGTTAAACCTACTAACGCTATCGATAATCATTTATCTGACATGAGAGTATTTTGATCGCTGTAAACTTAGAAACACCTCGATGATTATCTGAAATAATAATTCAAGACATGAAACAATTACTTTCAAATCGTAAATTCATTATCGCTACCCTTACGTTAATATCAATCATGCTGAGTTTTTGGATCGGATCACGTTATCCTGATTTAAATGAAAAATCAGGCATGGCTTCCGATAGACTAATCGAGAACGCAATTAGCTTCACTTCTGTTTTCCCGATAAGTCATGACGATAGTCAGCTCACGGTCGCTTTTAAACATGCAATCAACTGGATAGACAATAACAAAAAAGGCATGATATTTGGGATTATACTTGCCGCAACAATATTAACCATTCTTCCCTTTATAGGGCGTTTGAAATTTAAAACCCGCCTGGGTAACACTATTACGGGCTTATTCATCGGCACGCCGATGGGGGTTTGTGTAAATTGTGTTACGCCGATCGCACAAAGCATGAATCGCGGCGGCGTCAATCTATATACAAGTATGGCGACTTTGTTTAGCTCACCAACACTAAATATAATCGTTCTGAGCCTGTTGTTTACTTTACTTCCATTCTATATCGCTTTAGCCAAGCTTATCTTCACACTATTTTTCATCATTATTATTTTACCATTGGTTCTAAAGTTCACTGAATCGTATTCGATATCAAAAACACCAGACTATGTCGCAAATCAAACGCTACCAGATGACTCATTACTGACTGAAACGACCTTATACGGTGATATATACTGGTTCATTAAAACGCTTTTTATCAATATCATCTATGTCTGTAGAATTACTCTACCCTGGATGCTACTAGCAGGCATACTGGGGGCCATACTGGTAGCGTTTATCCCATGGGATCATTTTATAGGGTGGCTGACCACACTGACAAGTATTGAAAAAGTTTTTGGTTTAATCATCACAACGATATTCGGGCTTATCTTACCTGTTCCGATTGCATTCGATGTTTTATTGGGCGCAGTACTCTATGAAGTAGGATTACCGGTTATTTATGTTACCGCATTAGTAATTTCACTTGGCACTTTTAGTATTTATCCATTCACAATCATTGGTAGAGATATCTCATGGAAAATTGCTACACTGATTTCAGTAACTCTTGCAATCCTAATCTTCATTACGAGCGTAGCAACACATTATGTAAGCATAGAATATAAAAAATCAATCATGCTGGCTTTTACAGATATCATAAATACTTTGGACAAACCTAAAGACGACAGTCAATACATACCCCCATTCAAGAACATCGAATTAAAGTCTTACCAGCCAATCAGTTATTCTGAAGTAGGATTTTATAATTCCAGAAGTATATATATCGAAAAGTCACCTTTTCAGATACCTTCTATCAATAATACCGACACAGGATTCACAAACTTATCAGGACAAAAACTTGGCTTAGATGATCAATTGGATCACACTAACCATCTTCTTCTAGAGATTCCTTACAAGCACGTACGACCCATTGCAGCCGGCGACATACAGAATGACGGGTGGACGGATTTGTTAATAAAAGATACGTACAACCTTTCGTTATATATCAATGATGGCGGCATTCGATTCCATCAACATAAAATCAGCTTATCTAAACATCTTCTTGACAGCATCACGACCCTGGCTTTAGTTGATCTAAACAACGATAACCATCTAGATATTTTTATTGGAAGCATTACTCATGGGCTCTACTGGCTGCAGAACACAGGTGACAGACTACTCGAACCTTTACCATTATTACCTGATAATCAGTACCCGAATTATATAATGACTAGTGCTTTTAGTGACCTAGACAATAATGGACTACTAGATGTGATAATAGGTAATTACTGGACCTGGCGGTGGTCTAGTAATAATTATCCAGCCGAAATTAAGAATGGAGTTAATCAAGTTGCCTGGGCCAGACAGGATGGCTATTCAATTCAGGAGTTACCTGGAACAACCGGCTCTACATTGACCACACTTGTAATGGACATAAATCACGATGGGCTGGATGATATTTTAATCGGGAATGACTTTGACTGGCCTGACACCTATTTACTAAATCAAGGCAATCAACAGTTCTCTAGCATAAAGAAGCAGAGCAAAATTATCCCTAAAACGACATATTTTACAATGAGTCTTGATAGTGCTGACATCAATAACGATCTTGTCCCTGAAATATTCAGCGCCAATATCACATCACGTAACTCTGACCAACGCCAAGCAGATAAAAATGATATTCCTTTAAACGATTATTGCAAAACTTTTACTTCCGCAGAAATGATAGCGCAATGCGATAGAAGACTTACACTACGTAAAGCAGCCTATAATAAAACTCCAGGTTTGAACTCATGCAAAACCTTATTATCTCCTGAAGACAAAACAACTTGCCTGCGTTGGCGTCTCAAGAAAGAATTGAAATTAATAAGGAAACACAATGAATGTAAACAGCTTTTCAAAGAAGATATAAATGCCATTCAAACCGAAAACTTATGCTCGACTCAATCGCGTTCCCTAAAAGCTGAATACAAAAAATATCTGGCTGACCAGGCGCCTGATAACTTACCTCAACAAGTACAAAAAGAACGAGTCAATAACCTATTTCAATATTCAAATAACCGTTATGTGGATATTGCCAAAAATGCGAATGTGGATTTTTCGGGCTGGGCGTGGAATTCTAAATTTTCGGACTTTAATAATGATGGATGGCAGGATTTATTTATAGCTAACGGCCATTTCGGACGTACATTTAGAGAACCGAATTATTACTACCTAAATAACAAGGATGGAACATTCAGTGATAACACATTAACAAGTGGTCTAGTTGATTACTCACCAACAGGTTCTTCACTAAATCTAGATTATGATAACGACGGTGATATCGATATCATAACGGTTCCTTTCAATTCTGAGGTGGCTTTCTACCAAAACAACTCTAATGACAACAATGCTATATCTTTTGAACTTCAAGACAATATAGGTAATAGCAAAGGAGTCGGCAGCGCCATAATCATCATGCACGGTTCTGATCAGCAAATTCGTCACATAAAAGCGTCAGGTGGGTACCAATCTCATGACGCTCCTATCGCACATTTCGGTCTTGGCAAGCATGCTGCAGTTGACTCCATTACGATCCGATGGCCAGATCAAGCCAAAACACTACTTAAAGGCCCATTTCTAGCTGGCTTTCAATATAGGATACATCGTACAGACAAAACCACAGATAATAATTGAAAAAATATCTATCAAATTCAGCACAAGTCGTGCCGAAATTATAGTGCTTTTGCTACTAAACATACTGTACAATCTAAAATCGTATTTTGGCCTATTTCTACAGAAGAGGGAGATCATGAGTGAAGAAATTAAGCACGAGTCACAGTCAGGCGACAATCAACGCACATGGCAGAAACCCACTATTCGAGATATTGAATCAGTAAGAAAAGCTACAGAAGCAGGCTTTGCTGGTACCAATGCAGCTGAAGATGATTTCTACGCAAATTCCTAACATCTTGCTCCATATTTAACCTTTGTTTCCTGATAATGGAGTATATTCTTAATATATTAAACAAGTGTAGAATTACACCATCAATAGGCTCTTTTCTATACTAAGCATACAAACACGTTCTTTCATTGCCTTTGTCGAATGCTAACCAAATTATAACTACAGATCCGATGGGATGTTTTCCTATCTACTACAGGATAAATTCACTTTCGATTAATCACGCATATCAATCAAAAGAACTTTTAAAAAAAGGCGAAGAAAAAAATCTTGATAAAGAGTATATCGTACGCTTTTTATCTGGTGGGCATAGCCCAACTTTGTCAGGATATCGTAATATCTTTAAGCTTCCCCCAGGCTGTAATTTATCTTTAAGTGATGGAAAACCCAAAATAGAGAGATACTGGCAACCAGGCTCCTCTGCTTTTCCAGAAAACATAGAGATTTCCGACTTACATGCGATGTTCAATAAACTGCTGCGTCAAACGATTATCCCTCGACTAGAACGTAAAAACAGAATAGGTGTACATCTGACGGGAGGACTCGACTCAACTTTTTTAGCCTTATTCATTTCAGAATTATGTGATGAATTAGATATTCCGCGCCCCTTAGCATTCACATGGATGTCACCTCCGAACTCTCATACACACTGCCATCCAGAGCAGCAATTTGTTAGCCAGCTTGCAGAACAATTGAAACTGGGACTGCATTATTGCCCAATAAGCACAGATAACATCCACACATTACTTACTCAGGATTTTGTCGGACGCGCATATCATGGCACCATTTACCACGAATTGCCTGTAATGCAAAAAGCTATGAAACTAGGTGTAAAACATCTATTTAGCGGTCTGGGCGGGGATGAAGGTTTATCGTATCGAGGCAACGGATACCATGCCGAACTTTTACGTTCAGGTCATTTCATTAGGTGGCTTCAGGAAACGAGCTATATTCCGGCACATATTGTTAAATCAATCAAACAAGTATTGTTCGGATTAGATGCATCATTCCGCCTGAGTAATAAATTCAAACAACGCGGCTTCAATACTTTTGGAAATGAGGCACCGACAAACGGGAAAATGAACATTCCAAAATATGCCAATACACGTACATTACAACGTCAGTCTTTCCTTAATGCCGGCTATATTCAGAATCGCATTCATTGCCATAGAGAAATAGCGCATAGCTTTAATCTTGAGTATGAATTTCCTTTTTTAGCGCCGGATATAGTTGATTTCGCGATATCATTACCACGGAGTGCTTTATTGAATAGGCAACAAAATCGAATTTTTTTACGCGAACTTTTACGAGGCAAGGTCGCAGAGGAAATCAGAACAGCTCCTAAGTTAAAAGACCAGATACGGACAAATGACTTGCTGAAAGCCTTTTCACCTTTAGTGTCGAAACTTGATAAATCGCTGTCATCACAAGTCTCACCAGAGAGAGCAGAATTTATTGACTGGCCCCGACTAAATACAGCAATTGATGAATACCCACTTTATAATTCATCAACGCTATCGGATAAACTACCAGAAAATATCGGCAAGCTATTCAAGGCTTTACAATTTCTTGATAACTGGCATGTAGCTTAATAATTCTATTATAATGTACAGCATCAAATATATACACACGCCAACTCATTCACAGCTATTTCACCTTACTTTTAAAACATAATGAAATTGATAATAAGACGCAATCCAGATGCAATGTTTAGCGTTGTGGACGAAGAAACTATTATACTAGATATTAAAGCTGGCAACTATTTCAGCCTGGATAATACAGGTTCGTATATTTGGGAAGCGTTAGAACAGCCTCACACTATAGAACAACTGATTGATAAGTTACTCATAGAGTTTGATGTTTCCGAAAACACCTGCCGAAAAGAAGTAAATATATTTATTAACGAATTACTAGACAGAAATTTAATTAGCCAAGAATCCATTTAGAACTTAGTCTATCCTCATGTGTAACAGGCAAAATGTTTTCTACTGGAGACCCTGATTTATCGAGATAACCAAGTTTTTTCATCCATTCATCATGCTGCATAATAACCCTGTTTTTCTGTTCAGAGTTCAATTCTCTTTTCCACAAACCTACTTTACCCCATCGAAAGAATTTTGTAGTAGATTGAGCTTTCTCTCGAAAGCCGTATACTTTTTCCATCTCTCGAAGACTATCAAAACTACACGCATTCAAGGCCGATGTAATGTTATTAGCTCTGGCTTCGATACCAACATGATTTGCGATACCAAATAAGATTTGGCCATCGTGCCTGACAAGGTCTTCATAACGAACGAATCCGACATTCATATCTCCGCGTTCTAACCAGCTAGAAACATGTCCAGACCAATCTCTTAGGAATTGTTTTGATTGTGTGAAGTATTTATGTGTTTTACCGAACAACATACCGTTGGGATCATTTATAAAATCTATCGCTTTATCTATCGAACAACCTAGATGATTGGCCAACGAGCCGACTATATCTAGCGGGTTCCTGACTAAGTATATGGTGCCTGTTGTAATACTTGGGGCATACAGGGGTTTACCATCTGACAGATAATAATAGGAATTATGTATTTTCAAATATCGATCTCGTTTGCCAATATTAGACCAGTCCTCATATAAACCTCGTTGAATTCTTAAAACTTCTTCTGGCTTGAGATCAGAAATCTCAATATCATAATAACGAGAAAGGTAGCCTTTAGACATTGCTTCCATATGTTCATCTAATCCTGATAATGGATTCTCAGGATTACCAGTGCCACATAACATAGAAAGCAAACACCTAACCCAGGTATTACCGGATTTAGGATAAGATACTATCCAGTAAATATTTGCCATTACGCGCTTTTTGTCTCAATAAGATCACATAGTGATTTAATGCTATTACACTGAAATGGACGATGTAATCGATATACAGATACCCTGGCACTTAGCTCGAATACGCGTCGCATAAAAACATCATTCACCCCCATTCCGGGCAAGTACCTCTTTCTATATATATTGTCACGAATATATCCGAATTTTTCTGACCCTGTGATTTTTGATATTGATGCTTGCACCCCACTTTTAGCCTCTAATATATATAGCCCGCCTAAAGGGTAACTACCAGTCGTCACTGGCTTAATAGGTATATAATATTTTTCGAGCCCTTCTCGAACTGGAAACTTATCCTGGCTACCTAGCTGAAAATAATCAATAGTCTCCTGCCAGAGCTTAAGGTATTGATGGCCTGAATGCACTTCATCGTTTGAGTCAATTAATGACTGATCATCAGACAATACGGTATATCCCCTTGCATAGAGTTCTGTATTTAATGATGATTTTCCCAAACCAGAATTACCACAGATTAAAAATGCTCGACCATCTTTTATAAAAGAATTTGCGTGAAGAACTAATCCCCGCCTTTGTAATAACAATGCTCCTAGAGCCGACCCTAATAGATATATACCCCATACTGAGTCATCATTGTTATGAACGGGTTCCACTATGATTTCATTTCCATTCTCAATGAGAAATCGAGCTATACCTGGGAAAAATAGCCATAGCTTCCCTGATGCAGCCTGCCAAAACCGATTAGCATCCTCAATAGTTTCCAGACCATCTTTACTGACCTCATCAAGTCTGATTACAACATCTGGAATAGTTTCATCACACTCAATATTTCTCCACTGCCTAATAGAGAAATCTGACTGCCAAACTAATCCGAATGCCTTATAAAAGTGTGTCATATAATTAATTAATCTTCAGCTTGTATAAAAATTCGTAAGCAGCTTGAAAGATTTGTGAATGTGCGAATTCACTCATCACAACCTTTTGATTATCACTAAATATCGCCAATCTATAGACATTAATACTGGCATTTTGACTAAGTATTCTTGATAAATACATGGCCTTCCAAATGCATATATTCGCGTATATTCTCTAATTTCGTTCTCCATGCTGTCCTCGTAAATTCTGGCACACCAGTTAGCTTCTTATTAATCTTTGCTGAATAACTTTTCCATGGTTTAGTAGGACCATTGAAATGCCATACTATCGCTTCATCAACACAAATGGATGAAGCATTCTTTATAAGATCATGGTGTAACAGAAGATAATTATACCTGGCGTCTATAAAACTCACTCTATCAGAGTAATAACGATTGAATATTACTTGATCAGTATGACTTGTCTTCACCTGCTCCCATTTTTTGACTTCTAGCTCACTGAGAAGTGCTTGATATAAACTTTCTCCAAAATCTCTACCATCAAACAACATAAATCCTGCATTAAATACTGACGGTAGTATTTCTTTGACATCCAGTTCACTCTTATTACCATCTGATGAAATGACTTCGGAGAAGCTTGACAGTTCACGCTCATTCCCTCGGTAACAGGATGCATCGGGAGCAGCTAATAACTCTGCTTCATCTTCAAAAAGTCGATCTATATTGCCTCTAAATAACAGATCACTATCACAAAAAAGAACTCGTTCATAACCGATCAATCTGGTAATTTCCAGAGAATAAAATCGTCCTATCCTGTTTCTCAGCGACGGCAGCTCAGATGCAAGCCGGTCAAGATAGTATATTAAGTCTGGTGATGGATATCGCAATTTCAACCTAGGAACAGCTTCTTTCAAGAGACGCTGCTCTGACTGCGACAAGCCATGATGAATAACCAGAAAATCAATATCATACCGCTGATTTTCATCAAGATAGGAGCGCAGCATAACAAGAGTACCCAGAAGAAAATCAGGTGTAGTCACTGTAGCCAAGCATATATTATTCAGCTTTTGCACCATAATTTATATCCTGCCATGTATTCTAATTAGCTATATAGTCTATACAACTACATATCCGCAATGGGTTCTGCACGCTTATAAACCAGACAGTAAATACTCCAGTAGTCAGCCAACTTTCAATTGATTTCGTACTATCTGATTAACCGGCCATGCCCAGTTAATATTATCTTGATGTCTTTTGTTTCTTTTTCTATCATTCACTTCAACAGTTAAACAAAAAATACACGAGCATCTTTAACTAAGCTAGCCCTCCAACAGTTTTTAATCATAATAAATCTTATCATCCTAAGAAACCGAGCTTGTGACAGATACTAGCAATACTCCAGTGAGCACTGCGGCCAACCATTATGATGGATGTACGTCGTCAAAGTATCCGGACAGATGTTGGCCTGAAGTTAAGAGACAGATCAGTTCATCTGTTGGGTTAAATTGTACTGCCTATCGTAATACATTTTCCGTCGTTGGATCATCGTATTTAATTTGATCTGCTCTCTCTGTTCTAATATCTCCTGGTTCTTACCATAGAACACATCAGCGGGCGTCAGATTGTTCAACGATTCATGGTATCGCTCATGATTGTAGTACGTAATGAACCGCTGTAGATGCTCCTGTAGTTCACTGGGTAGATAATAATGATTGAGCAGGATCTGATTCTTCATGGATCGATGCCAACGCTCAATCTTGCCCTGTGTCTGCGGATGGTACGGCGCACCACGGGTATGCGTCATGCTTTGTTTCTCCAGATAGCTAGACAACTAGCCGGATAGATAGCATGGGCCGTTGTCCGAAAGTAATCGGGGTTTGTGTTTTACCTTCACCTGATCCAACCCGGTGAAAGCCAAAGCATCATCCAGCGTATCCTGAACATCTGTGGCGCTCATGCTGCTGCACAGTCGCCACGCCACAATATAGCGTGAGTAATCGTCCAGTATCGTGGATAGGTAATACCATCCCCAACCAATGATCTTGAAGTAGGTAAAGTCTGTCTGCCACAGTTCATTGACACGTCGGGTTTGATGTTGGAACTGGTCACTGGCCTGCATCAAAATATAAGCCGGGTTCGTAATCAGGTCTTCGGCCTTGAGAATACGATAGACCGTGGATTCTGAGACAAAATAGCGTTCCCGATCCGTGTAACTGACAGCAACCTCTCGAGGTGAGAGTGCGGGCTGATCCAGCGCTAACTCAATGACGGCATCTCGATGTGCTTGTGGGACACAATTCCATGCAGCCAATGCAGATGGCTTCTTGTCTTCCAAACCATCAATGCCATCGTCCTGATAGCGCTTGAGCCATTGGTAGAACGCGGACTTGCCAACACCTAATCGACGTAGCGTTTGTCTGACCGGTAGATTGGCTTCCTCAACCGTACGAATGATCTCGTACTTCTCAGATGCCGAATACCTCATGTATCGGACTCCCCATCCTCGATCACGCTTTTTTTCAGTAAGCGATTTTCCATGACCGACTCAGCCAATGCTTCCTTTAATGCAGCCGCTTCAGCTCGGAGTTGTTTCACTTCATCTGAACTGGCTTCTCGGACTATATCACCGGCTAGACGTTTCTTACCCGCTTCCATGAACTCTTTTGGCCAGCGGTAATAGACATTACTGTTAATGTCTTCTCGGCGACACAGCTCTGATATAAATTCTTCACCTCGGAGTCCTTCCAGGACAATACGGATTTTCTCTTCGGCTGAATATTTACGGCGGGTGGCTCGGCGTATATCGCGAACCGTTTTCTCGGCACTTATCTTTTTCATCATCGTTTCCTCTTCAGGTTAACGATGAACCAATTCTGTCTCTTAGTAAATCAGACTCTCTGTCCGCATATCGCTGACGTTACACAATGATGGATTGTATATAATGCTTTATAATTAAGTCTGAAATATACTGAATTGATCACTACCGAAAGTAAACTCTTGTGAAGTCAAATAGAATTGACTGAGACATTCAGATCTAATTTCGAATTAATATTGAAAATCAACGCTATTGCTGCTCGACTAATACAGGTCACAAGACATGAATCTTCCTAAAGTGAAAAAAACCTGATGCATTTCAACTTTTAGGAGAAATTGAGGTCGGCCCACTTATCAATCTCGTAGGTAAGCTGGGAAACTCACTATGGCATAATGAAAATTCACTAAAAGAGAACAACTTTGCATGTTTTCACCATACAGAACATATCGTTATGAGATTCATCAAGGGATTCAGCGATCCTCGAAACTTTTACTCTAACGATAGCTGGACAATATTCTCCGACTTGATCTTACCTATTATGCAGAAAACAGTGATAAGCTATCAATTCAACCCCCTGAATTCCCTAAAGTAATGTTAGCCAAACTTGCTGCTGGTAGCTATATTGATGAACATACTGACGGTGCAGGTTCAAATCTTCTTGCGCATAAAATTCATATCCCCTTGCAAACGAATAATGACACAACCATGACTGTCAATGGACAAACAAAGCATTTACAGAAGGGCCATGCATACGAAGTTAATAATATTGTCCCGCATAGCGTGGAGAATAATGGCAAGACAGATCGAATTCACCTTGTCTTCGAGGTATTTGATAACACTTGCATAGATGTTTACTGAAACGCAAGCGTTAAGCTAGAGATGTTAACCAAACAATCTAAATATTATTTTGGCTCATCTTATATCCTTCCTAAGCTCATAAAGCGTCATCTTTTCATTTCTGAATCTAACAACAGTGCTACGACCTATATAAAGAATCTTCTAGAAACATCTTCATCGACATGGAATTTGAAACGAGAGGGACAAGCAACAGAAGGTTTTGATGGCCCAAAAACTCGTGGACATGACTATCACCTCATATGGGCAGCAAAGGATAAATGGCTCAATAATTTCCGAAACCCATGCTCATTCAATTGGGATAAGACAAAAATCGCCTGGTATAGACAAGCTTATGCGAATAACTTCGAAGCCACTGTTTTCGTAGAAAAGTCTCCAAGTTCTTTAGCTTACAGACAACAACTTGAAGATAATTTTCTGAACCCGTCATTCATATATATTCTTCGAAATCCGCACGCTATAGCAGAAGGGATACATCGAAATCTACAATACCCTTCTTCTATAGAAGAACGCTTTCAGTTAATTGCCAAACATATTTCGCAATGTTTCCATCTAGTTTCGACAAATCTACATAATAGTCGAGACAATACTCTTCTAATTGAATATGAATTATTTTGTGAGAACCCCGGATTGTATCTCGATCAAATCACCACTTTATTTCCTGAAATAAACGATTTAAATATTGATCAGCCTATCGCTGTAAAGGGGAAGTACTACGATGTGTTACATAATATGAATGGGAATCAGCTAGAACGCTTATCCTCCGACCAAATTAATTATTTGAATAAAGAGTTTATAAAGCACCGCCAACTATTTGAGAAGTTCGGTTATCAGCTGCCATGATAATCTCTCATAAGCATAAGTTCATTTTTTTTGCTGTACCAAAAACTGCTAGTCAATCTATTAGAGCCGCGTTGCGCCCTTATCTAGGTATCTCTGACTGGGAGCAATACACATTGGGACATCAGCAGTTCTTCCCACAAGAAGCGTTAAAGAATATTGGACATGGACATATCTCCTATCAACAAATACAGCACTTTTTGCTTCCGGAAATGCTAGAAGAGTATTATAAATTCTGCATTGTAAGAGAGCCTTTAGATAGATTTATGTCTGCATATTCTTTCCTGAATCGCTTAAAGACTGAAAATACAGCAAGCATGCTGAACAATATGAAGAAGGTACTAAACACAAAACCTCAAACCATCCATTACATACCACAATATTCATTTATTACAGACAACTCTAAACAGCTATGCATGGATCATATTGGTCGATACGAGAATCTTGGGCCCACTTTAAATATCTTACGTACGATACTGAAAGATGCATCTTTCGATTTACCGTATATCAATATATCTAAACGAAAACCTTTATATCGTAGCAAGTTAGTTAATGAATTAGGCCATGAAATAGACCAGTACTATCACGACGATTACAATATTTTCAAATACCCAAGAATATGAATATGCAATATATTATTCGATTAAACACGAGGCTGTTGAATTGCACCCAAAATTGACCCATCTAGTGGAGTGAACCCCTGAAGCTGGAACAATTCTCCTGATATATTGACCTCTGGTAGCTTCGCTTAGGAGCAGAAATGACCAGACGACATAGACGACACAGCACTCAACTCAAACTTCAGCTGGCCCGCTCATATCTGAACGGAGAAGGCTCTTTCAAATCCATTGCAAAACAGCATGACATATCTCATGCCTTGCTGATGACCTGGGTGGATAAATATCGCAGAGGAGAGATTACGGAAGAGATTAAGGAATCAGAAGACATTGCTGAATACAGAGCACGCATAGCCGCCTTGGAGCGCAAAGTTGGCCAGCTTGTCATGGAGTTGGATACGTTCAAAAAAAGAGAGGCGATACGCAATACCGAAGGGCTGCTGTTGACCGACTCAGACGAGCGGGTTTCACAGTCAGGGAAGGATGTTCTGCTATGAGTTTACCCGTCAGCACCTATTACAACTCGTCAGAGCTAAATTCAAACACGCATAGTGAGCAGCAGGAAGCGGCTACAATTGCCCTGATTAATCATATCCGTAATGAATGGCCTGCCTATGGTTATCGCCGGGTAACTGCTGAATTACGCCGACGAGGCTTCATTATCAATCACAAACGTGTTGCTCGTATCATGCGTGAACACCCACTCAAATATCGGCCTAAGCGCAAGAAAATTAAACCGAAAGAGCCAGGAGAATTAGGGGCAGCCTTTCCATTTGTTTCCAGAGATTTTCAACCCTGTGGCCCTGATCAACTATGGGTGACTGATATTACTTACATCCGCTTACGTTCAGGATTCCTCTATCTGGCCGTAATGTTAGATGCATGGTCACGAAAAGTCGTGGGTTATGCGGCCTCCAAGCGTATTGACGTCAACCTCGTTACTGTCACGTTAAATCGAGCCTACAAGGCCAGGAAGCCAGCTCCGGGGCTTATTCATCACTCAGATCAGGGCGCTCAGTATCATGCAAAGAGTTACCAGCTAAAACTAGCGGAATACGGCATGGTTGGCTCTATGAGCCGTAAAGGCACACCAACTGATAATCCACAAGCTGAAAGTTTTATGAAAACGCTGAAGTATGAAGAGGTGTACCAGTTTGCCTACGAAACGATCTCAGATGTGCAACAACGCCTACCGATATTTATCGAAGAGATATACAATCGAAAACGTATTCACTCGGCGCTCGGATACTTAACGCCAGAAGAATATGAAGAGAAAAACAAACACGCTACCGAAGGGGTCTAAATAAGGGGATCTGGATTCCAGCTTCAGGGGTTCACTCCAAATCCCGGGTCACTTTTAAGTGCAAATCAACACACAACCACAATTAGCTCGCTGCTCGGAACTAGCTCGGTATCTCGGCAAAGTTCCGGAATCGAAACTCGTTGAATCTATTCGAATTTTCTGTTGATCAGCGCCGTTTCCAGCAACGAAACCGAGCACCAATGTTCGGATATATCTCGGATTTCGGTTAAGGTATCGGTATTGAAAAATAAACGCGTTACGTTTCTTTAGCTTACAGATGATAATGAGAATCGTTCGCATTTCTCATAATCGATTGGTCCAAGGTTCAAGTCCTTGAGGGGCCACCATATTCTTAAGCAAGAGCGACATTAGACTTCTTGCGCTATTATTCCTCTATAAATTTACGAGATAGATAGGGTTTACTCATCATGACCCATATCTAAGTATTTTCATTAGAAAATATTCCGGGAAAATTATCATGAACTATTCTCTACCTACCGTAACCCTGGCAATACTTGCGATAATAACCTTGTTCGTTACCGGTTGCGCATCCAGCCTGAAAGGCGATACCTATTCACGTGTAGAAGCACGTCGCCCACAGGTCGTTCGTATGGGCACTATTGAAGCATTACGTCCTGTGCAAATTGAAGGTACTCAATCAAAAATTGGAGCCGGTGCTGGTGCTGTGGTTGGTGGCATTGCAGGGAGTAGTACGTCGCGAGGCAAGGGAGGCCAGGTCATGGCTGTCATTGGTGCTGTTGCTGGCGGCATCGCTGGTGCCGCAATTGAAGAAGGCATAACACGTACCCAGGGCGTTGAAATTACAATTCAGGAAGATAACGGCGCCATACGTGCTTATGTACAGGAAGTCTCTGAAGGACAAGTTTTTCGCGTGGGTGAACGCGTTCGTATCCTGAGTGTTGATGGGAAATACAGGGTGACCCATTAATTAATGATCGGCATTCATGGCTATAATCTCTGAATGCCTTTCTCTCCTGACCATAACCGTAGAGCCTGGGATCGCCTGGTTCAAAACAAACAGGGCTTAACCTTACCTGCCACCGAACGCCAGTTTAAAGACCCATTAAAAGCAATTGACCCTCTCGGCTGGGCAGGCAATGACGTCAGCGATAAAAAGCTACTATGCCTTGCTGCAGGTGGCGGCAAACATAGCGCGCTATATGCCACTGCTGGCGCCGATGTAACCGTAGTTGATATTAGCCCCGCGATGCTTGAACAGGATAAACGTGTCGCAGATGAACGTAATCTAAGTATCCGCATCATCGAAGCCTCAATTGATAACCTGTCGATGCTTGAAGATTCATACTTTGATATCGTCGTGCAGCCTGTGAGTACGTGCTACTTGCCCGACATTACTGCGGTATACCGTGAAGTTGCTCGAATAACTAAAAGTAACGGTCTGTATATCAGCCAACATAAACAGCCCACCAGCTTACAGGCAAACTTTGATTCATCTACATCAGCTTACGTACTGACAGAACCCTATTACCGGGATGGACCCTTACCATCGGGCCCGGCTAGATCACGTATCAGAGAACAGGGCACACAAGAGTATCTGCATCGTTGGGAACAGCTTGTAGGCGAATTATGCCGAGCAGGCTTTGTTATCGAGGACCTTGCTGAACCCAATCATACCGACAAAAACCGTAAACCCGGCGATCATGGGCATAGAGGGCAGTACATTGCGCCTTATGTCTGCATCAAGGCACGGCGATTAAACTCTTCTCCTAAGCCTTCTGATCCAGATATCTGGGTTCCAGAAAGTTAGCATAGTCGCGAGGGGTTTCCTCACACTAAGAAAGACTGGCGATACCAGATCTAATGAGTTCGAAAAAACCCTCTTCAACACCCTGCAGCATTTCATCAGGAGCTCCCGCTGTTTTCAGCTGTTGAAGAATAAAATCTGTACTGTGCTGACCATTGACATACTGCAACAACGAAGAGAATCCTTCAGATAACTCAATCGTCTGTACAGCGACACTTGGGTCAATGACATCCTGCTGAGAGATCAGTGCGCGAGTCACCACTAACCTTGGATCTTCTTCCGAGAGTAGCTGTGACAGTATGGATAACGCAACTGGCCGCTTACTTACTGTTGACCAGACCTGATCACCGCAATCGCGACAAAGCGCATTTTTAATTTCACTATATGACTTCGGTACTATTACCGCACTGACATATTGCACTAACGTTATCGGCTTCTGTTTCCAGTCTGATTCAATTTCCGAGTTGCCCGCAGCTGCGTATTCATTATTCATTACCGCTTTCTGCAGCCCGGCACGACTCCAATTCACTGCGATTTCGGCTCCAACATATGCTAGTAACATTGCCAGGAGTTTCTGATCTTCTAATGTCTGCTCTACTAACCAGTCACGTATACGCGTACCTAGCAATGCACTGCGCTCATAAAATGGCGTCTCTACCAATTCCACATCAACCATCTGTTTCAGTTTCGCTATGCCGCCATCAAATGCCGACATAATGACAACACTCACCGGCAATTCATTCGCCATTTGCGAAAGTAGCATAAAGACTCGCATGCCAGCATCAACGTTTAGCGCCTTTACGCGTATAGTTAGAAAGTCATTCTTTTCTTCTTCTGTTAATTCAAATGCAGATAAAGCCTGAACACCTTGCTTTGCAAATCGTTCTCGCAATGTCTGATCGAACAGCAAGTCACGCATAGCTTTTTCCTGCTGATCAAAGCTCATTTACTT
>CALODD010000061.1:0-15305 GCA_942491945.1 uncultured Gammaproteobacteria bacterium
ATTGAAACGTGGGAATTTCTTAAGTGCAGAAACAACGGCCTTCATTAAAAATGCCAGTAGAGTCAGTTTAATTCCCTGATCTTTGTATTCTGGCGCCATAGACTTACGAAACTTTTCGAGCTCACTGATGTTCGCTTCATCGAATTGGGTGACGTGAGGTACAGTAACCCAGTTACGGTGTAAGAATTGTCCGGTGAGCTTGTTAATCTTGGTTAATGGCTGTGATTCAGTGTCGCCAAATGCAGAAAAATCAATTTCAGGCATTGGCGCAACCTGTAAGCCGCCATGGCCCGCGCCAGTGGACATCACCTGTTTTATAAAGCCTTTAACGTCTTCTTTAATAATGCGGCCTTTACGACCGCTGCCTTTGACCTGACCAAGGTCGACACCTAGTTCTCTAGCGAAGCGACGGATCGATGGGCTCGCATAGGCTTTACGAAAGCTGGTTTCATCGATACTGGCCGTAGGGGAAGGGCGAGGTGCGGGCGTAGCTGCCTGGGGCTGTGGGCTCGCTTTAGTCGCTGGTTCTGGTTCAGCCGGCTTTGGCTCTTCGGCTTTTTCAGGCTTAGGAGCTTTCGCTGGTTGTTCTGTCACTGTAGCTTGCTCAGAAACAGTGAGTTGAACGATATCATCCCCCTGATTGACTCGGTCGCCGACGTTCACCATGATCTTGCTGATTGTTCCTGCATGGGTCGCAGGGATATCCATAGTGGCTTTGTCGGTTTCCAGCGTGATCAGGGAATCTTCGACGGCGACGCTATCACCTTCATTGATCATTATCTCAATGATTTCAACATCATCGAAATCGCCGATATCAGGGACGGTTAATGTAATGTCTGACATTGTGCGTCTCCCTTACGAATATGCTGGGTTGGCACGATTAGCATCAAGTTCATATTTCTTGATGGCGTCGCTGACTTTGCTTGCTGGGATACTTCCCTGTTTTACCAACGATGACAACGCTGCGACAACGACATAGTATCGATCAACTTCAAAGTGGCGGCGCAATGCTTTGCGCGTGTCGCTACGACCATAACCATCGGTACCGAGAACAACATAGTCGGTTGGAAGCCAGGCGCGTATCTGTTCTGCATAGCTACGCATATAATCCGTTGCTGCAATAAACGGTGCCTTTTCTTTACCAAGTATTTCAGCGACATATGGTGTGCGAGGCGTTTCATCTGGATGCAACATGTTCCAGCGGTCGCAATCCATCGCGTCCCGGTTAAGTTCGTTAAAGCTGGGGACACCCCAAATATCAGCTGTGACGTTGAAATCCTTATCTAGTAACTCTGCTGCTGCAATGACTTCACGAAAGATGGTGCCGCTGCCCATGAGGTTGACGCGCAGTTTCTTTTTGCGATTGCCTTTCTGGAAGTTGTAGAGACCTTTGATAATGCCGTCTTCTGCTCCTTCAGGCATTTCAGGATGAGTGTAATTTTCATTCATCGCTGTAATGTAGAAAAAGACATTATCCTGATCCTCATACATTCGTTTCAGTCCGTACTGGATAATGACAGCGAGTTCGTATGCGAAGGTTGGGTCATAGGCAATGCAGTTCGGGATCATCGCTGCTTGTAACAGGCTATGACCATCCTGATGTTGCAGGCCTTCGCCAGCTAAAGTGGTTCTACCCGCTGTACCGCCAATCAGGAAACCCTTGGCCTGCATATCACCCGCGGCCCATGCCAGATCACCAATACGCTGGAAGCCAAACATGGAGTAGTAAATATAGAAGGGCACCATATTAACGCCCGTGGTGCTGTAGGCCGTAGCCGCTGATATCCACGATGACATGGCACCCGCTTCATTAATGCCTTCTTCAAGGATCTGACCGGCCTTGTCTTCTTTATAGAACATAACCTGGTCTTTATCCTGTGGCGTATACAGCTGGCCAACGGAAGAGTAGATACCTAGCTGGCGGAACAGGCCTTCCATACCGAAGGTACGTGCTTCGTCAGGCACAATCGGTACGATGTTTTTACCAATCTTTTTATCACGTGCGAGTGCTGTAATCATGCGAACGAATGCCATTGTCGTAGACATCTCTTTTTCGCCTGTGCTTTCCAGCATCTTTGAGA
This sequence comes from uncultured Gammaproteobacteria bacterium, assembly GCA_942491945.1. GTDB lineage: Bacteria > Pseudomonadota > Gammaproteobacteria > JAJDYQ01 > JAJDYQ01 > JAJDYQ01. The sequence continues at coordinate 2,082 of CALODD010000061.1, forward strand.
AGATCGATAGATCGGGTACATCAAGTGGGGCAGCCTTGTTCTGGCGCACCGGTAAAGATCCGCCCAGGTCGTCCCGTTGTTTCATCATGTACTTGAGTTCTTCACTATCAGCAGAAGGGCGATAGTAAGTACAGGCCGCCGCTTCTTTATCGGTCAGTGGGATATTGAAACGATCTCTAAAGGCGATCATTTCATCTTCATTGAGCTTTTTCTGTGAATGCGTACGGTTTTGCCCCTCACCTGCTGAACCCATACCGTAGCCCTTAACCGTCTTCGCTAATATAACGGTTGGTTGATCAGTCGTTTCCATGGCTTCTTTATAAGCGGCATAGACTTTATGCGGATCATGCCCACCTCGATTCAGGCGCCAGATATCTTCATCCGACATGGTCGAAACCATTTCTTTGAGTTCTGGGTACGCACCAAAGAAATGCTCACGTACGTAGGCGCCGTCTTTCGCCTTGTAGTTCTGGTAGTCACCATCAACGACTTCCATCATGCGCTTTTGCAGTAGGCCATCCTTATCTTTGGCGAGTAGCGGATCCCAGTACGAACCCCAGATGACCTTGATAACTTTCCAGCCAGCACCGCGGAATACACCTTCAAGTTCCTGGATGATTTTGCCGTTACCGCGTACAGGGCCGTCAAGGCGCTGTAGGTTACAGTTCACGACCCAGGTCAGATTGCCGAGTTTTTCACGGCCCGCTAGCGAAATTGCACCAAGTGTTTCAGGTTCGTCCACTTCGCCATCACCGACAAACGCCCATGTCTGGCGATCTTTGGTGTCTGCAAGACCACGATCCTGCATATATTTCATGAAACGAGCCTGATAAATACTTTGTAATGGTCCAAGGCCCATTGAAACAGTTGGGAATTGCCAGAAATCAGGCATTAACCAGGGATGAGGATAAGATGATAGCCCGCCACCATCGACTTCCTGACGAAAGTTGTTCAGCTGGTCTTCCGTTAAACGGCCTTCAAGGTAGGCACGAGCATAGACGCCAGGTGCCGCGTGTCCCTGGAAATAAATCATGTCGCCGCCGTGTTCATGCGTTGGGGCGCGCCAGAAATGATTGAAGCCTACATCATAGAGTGTTGCGGAGGAGGCGAACGTAGCAATATGACCACCAAGCTCAGAGCTTTTACGGTTGGCTTTAACGACCATCGCAGCAGCGTTCCAGCGGATCCATGATCGAATACGCCATTCCAGTTCCTGGTCACCTGGGATGCTGTCCTGCTGGTGTGGTGCAATACTATTTATGTAAGCCGTGGTTGCCTTATAAGGTAAGTTAACCCCAGAGCGGCGAGCTTTATCGATTAATTGTTCAAGCAGAAAGTGCGCTCGTTCTGTACCATCCGCTTCGAGAACGGCGGCAAGGGCGTCTTTCCATTCATTAGTTTCGTTGGGGTCGATGTCGTTCTTAATCGGCTTTGACATAATGTTATTCTATGGATTGATAATATTAGCTAATAAAGGGCGCGGGATTCTAATATATGGGCCTAAATATGCAATCATTTACGGATTACAAATCTATTATATATAAAATAAATAATGTGTATTGTATTTTTAAATGCAAGGTGTGTGTGCTAATTGTCTGATGTCGGTAGCATCTATTCAATAAACGCTATGATCTCGAGCATTAGTTGACTCATTGGTATTTGATCTTAAATTATGGATACTACTCTTAATCGCGTTGGGATTTATATATACGTTGCTTGCATCATTATTCCTTTAGTGCTGGATATATCTCCACGTATTTCATCTTATGATGAGAAGAGAATATTCCAGATATTATCATTAGTTGTACTGTTAGTTATTTGTTTGCCAGCATATACAAAAATATTTTTGGGCTACGTGTATGGTTTAGAACGAAAAATATGTATAGCAGTGTCTGTTCTATCGTTCCTAGGTTTTATAAGCACTATTTATTCTAGTATTGGTTGGTCGTCAATAATTGATTTCTCACTTCATATGGCTTTGATATTTGGGGTGTTCCACATTGCTTATATCAGATATTCCGAAGGTGAAATAGTAGACCGCATATTAATTAAGTTTGTGATCACAGTGATGTTATTGTCGATTTTTTATACGGCAGTGATATTTCTTGCTAGCCAATCAGTAGGGGTGACATTGCATCCAGAAGAAGTAGGAGGTGAGTTCAGTAATAAACGGTTTTTTAACCATGTGCAGACATGGATAATACCTTCAGTCTTGGTTGTATCATTACTATTTTTAAGAGGAATTAATCGAAATAGTCTGTTATTTATGTTGTCAATCTGGTTGGCTGTTGCCGTGTTTACGGAGGCTAGAGGCACGTTAGCATCACTTTTGATTTCAGCAGGCATTATTTTTTTGATTCGTAAATGGGCTATAGCTTCAAAAATCTTTGTAACTTTACTCCTTATGTCCGCGGTAGGTTTCTTGTTTATTGAACTGGTCACTTATAGTATTCATGTGTCTGATATGCAGCCAATAGGTCAACTGAAGTTCAGGCCATTAGATGATTCGGTATACCCAAGATTTTTAATGTGGATGGATGCCATTAGAATGATTATAGGTGCACCTCTACTGGGTTTCGGTCCAAGTTCATATGCGTGTTTAGGTGTTAATGATATAGCTGCTCATCCACATAATTATTTGTTACAGTTTGGAGCTGAGTGGGGTGGGGCAGCTGTAATTTTAATTGTATACCTACTGTGGAGATTATTATTATCAGTGAGAAAGGTTTCAACGAAAGACATAACCTTATTTTATGCTCTACCAATAATTGCTGCACTGATACACGGCTTAGTTAGCGGTATAGTAGTTTCTCCAGCCAGTCAATCAATAGGTGTTTTATTCGTTGGAGCTTTGCTGGGGTTCATGCTTGAACATGAGAAAAAAAATGATCGGAATCATTGTTCTGATTTAAATCTAATGAAAATAAATTATGTCAGTGTATCTGTTATGGTTGTATCAATATTGTGCTTGGCTCTACTATTTAAAGGGTTGACTCATAAATTACTGTTTATATACAGCGATAATTTGCTGTACGAAACTAATGGCGTGTATGTTAACTATGAGCCTGCTGTAGTTTTCCCCAGAGTCTGGAGTAACGGTAGACATTGCACATAGCAAGTCGATTTAACTAATAAAATAGTTTATCTGAGTGTGAATTAATACATGGTTGGTAAGTGAAAATGGGATTCGATAGATGAGTCAGCGTAAGGTGTTGGTGGTTGATGATGAGCCTGATATAAGAGAACTTATAGGTATAACATTGACGCGTATGGGTATTTCTTCCTCATCTGCTCCCGATATAGCGACGGCAAAACGTATACTTGAAAATGAACATTTCGATTTTTGTATTACAGACCTTAAATTGACAGATGGAAATGGAATTGAATTGGTTAAATATATTCAACGTAATATTGATAACTTACCAGTAGCTGTTATATCCGCATATGGAACTATGGAAAGCGCAATAGAAGCATTGAAGGCCGGAGCCTTTGATTTTGTTTCGAAGCCAATTAATTTGGAAATATTAAGAAAATTAGTTAATGCATCAATAAAAGTATCTCCATTGCCTGAAGCTAGCGGTGAAAACATATCGCGTATTGTCGGTGATACGGATGTCATCGCTGAATTACGTAAAAGAATTTCTAAATTAGCACGAAATCAGGCGCCAGTTCATATAACCGGTGAGTCGGGAACAGGTAAAGAGCTAGTTGCTCGGGAAATTCATTATTCTGGCCCACGAGCAGAAAATGATTTTGTTGCCGTTAACTGTGGGGCTATCCCTTCTGAGTTAATGGAAAGTGAATTATTTGGTCATGTGAAAGGTAGTTTTTCAGGAGCTATCAGTGATCATTTAGGACTTATCCGTGCAGCTGATGGAGGTAGCTTATTCCTGGATGAAATAGCTGAGTTACCTTTACATATGCAGGCAAAATTGCTTCGAGTGATACAGGAGCGATATGTTAGACCTGTAGGCTCCAATAAAGAATATTATGTTGATATACGAATTATAAGTGCAACAAATGAGGATTTAGGTCAATTAGTAGAACAAGGACAGTTCCGTGAAGACTTATACTACCGAGTCAATGTTATAGACATACATGTTCCCGCTTTGCGTGAGCGACCAGAAGATGTCATTCTCCTGATTGATTATATGCTGAAGACAAGATTTGGAGGACAAGGCGAATATCAGTTAGATAACGAAGCCCTGGCAATGCTGCAGAGATATCAGTATCCCGGGAATGTCCGAGAGCTGGAAAACATTATTGAGAGAGCTGTTGCATTGAGCGAGGGTGATACTATCCGAGTTGAAGATTTATTATTGCAGGAAACCAGTATAGAAAAAAAGTGTGAAAAAATTGATTCATTGCTTAGTGACGTGGATGAAATAGAAAGAATAGCGATTGTCGAGGCTCTTGGGCGTAATCGATGGAACAGAACAGCTGCAGCGAAGGAGCTTGGGATGTCATTACGTCAGTTAAGGTACAGGCTGGATAAGTACAACATTTCTGTATAAAAGTGACAATATTGTCACTACTGTGTTGTTATGATAGTTATTATGAAAATGTTCTAACTGTTTGTGTTTTATATAAAAAAGCTAAATTATTGCGAATGGCACGATATATGCTTTAGTGAATACAAGCTTACTTTTAGTGAGCGAGCACGTAATTGTTATGTGCGATGAATAGCTGTCTAACATTGGTATAGACAGCCGTTTTTAATAAATTATCTTAAATGGAGTTTTAATTTATGAAAAATATGCAAACTAAAGGGCAGCAGGGTTTCACCTTGATCGAATTAATGATTGTTGTAGCGATCATTGGTATCCTGGCTTCTATTGCAATTCCGGCTTATCAGGACTATGTCACGCGTTCCAAATGGGCGGCAGCAATTTCATCCGTAGCAGCAACGAAACTGGCAATTGGCGAATGCCTAAATGACAAAGGCGGTGATGGTACGGAATGTGATGCGCTAGCTGATCTAAGCCCTTACGGTATTACTGCCATGCCAACTCCAACTGGAGGTTCAGTTTCTGTTGCGTCTTCTTCGGGTTCAGATGATCCAGCCATTGAGATCGTAGGTGATTCTTCATTGGGTGGTTGTACGGTAGAGCTTCAGGCTACTGTGACTGCGGGTGCAGGTACAATTACCTGGGCTCCTGTGTTCACAGCGGCTACAACTCCTTCAAGTGCCACGTCTGATTGTGTTTCATTCATTAAGGGTTCATCTGCATCTTAATATTAGAGCGTGGATGTATCTTAATTGGTGAAAAAGGCCTGGGTATTTTCCTAGGCCTTTTTTTAAGGGGAACCGTATTTTCTGAGAGCTCAATGTGAGATTGGTTAGGTGTGAAGCATATGCAAAATAAATTTGAGAGAGGTTTTACCCTCGTCGAGTTAATGATTGTAGTTGCTATCATCGGCATTTTGGCTGCAATAGCAATTCCTGCGTATCAGGATTACTTATCACGTTCAAAATGGGCTGCAGCTCTTGCCGCAGTAACAGGCACGAAGTTAGCAATTGGCGAATGCCTGAATGATAACGGAGGTGTTGGAGCGTCATGTGACTCGCTCGGCGAATTAAATGTTTATGGTATTACAGTAGTGCCAACTATATCTGATGGCACAGTATCAATAGCTAGTAAAACAGGTGGTGACGCTCCAGCTATAGTGATTACTGGCCAGGCAGCCCTTGGTGGTTGCACGTTAGAACTCCAGTCTACGGTGGTAGCTCAAGCAGGTACGTTTAACTGGCAGCCTCACTTTACGGCATTCACGTTCCCATCTACTTCAACCGACGATTGTTTGCCCTTTATAAAAGGCTCCACTGCTTCTTAATTTAGATGGTTTAAAGTCTGCGCGATAGAGGGTAACTTGATTTATTAACTTTCATAATATTTCTATTCTTTATGGTCTGTAGGTATAGTCAACCTAAAATGAGGGTTTTCAATATCACTATTCTCAATATATTGAAGATGTGCTTGATTAAGCTGGCAAAGTTCTCTTGAAATAAATAGCCCAAGTCCAGTTCCAGTTGATTCAGTTGTATAGAATGGCTCAAATATCTTTTCCCGGTTTTGTTTAGGAATTCCTTCCCCGTAATCAATGATATCGATGGTGATAAAATCATTTTTACTATCTACATGGCAAATAATATCAAGTAATTTGTGGGATTCACTTTTTTTTGAATGCCTGATCGCATTATCGCTTAAGTTACAGAAGATCTGTCCAAGATGAGTAGAGTCAAAATAAATTATTTGCGGTGTATCAGGTAACAAAGTATCGACTTGGTCTGGCCTTATTTGTTGCTCGCTGATCAGCGATGAATGGAATTTTTTTATCCAATTACTAATGTCTATTTTGCTTTGAACAAACTTTTCTTTTTTAGATAGCGAGAGGATGTTTTTCACAATTGTGTTCAGGCGTTCACTTTGTTGCTGGATTATCTCTATAAGTCTACGATCCTCCTCTGGAAGCGTGCAAGATTCATCTAATAATTGACCTGCATGATTTATGGCGCTCAGAGGGTTTCGAATCTCATGGGCAATACTGGCAGTTAAATGACCAAGGGAAGCTAAACGTGTCTGCTGTGCCTGATGGGATAGTAGAGATGTATCATCCAGAAAAATCAATGAAGTGAGGCCTGATCTACCTTCAAGTCTCTTGAAATGTGGTAAGATTTCAATAGCTTCCTGATTAGATCGGAATGGTTCAGTTGAGAACTGAGGTGACTCCTGCCAAGCTAGTAATTGGCTATAAAGTTTTGGGGAAAGACTTTTAAGTGGGCAGTTCGTTTTATTCTGTTGTTTCGAAATCATGTCTTGGGCAGCTCTATTCATGAGCTGTACGGTGTAAGAAGTATCAACCAGAATAATTCCTGTTTTCATTTGTTGGATAATGAGCTCGTTAGCATCTGAAAGATCTAGCAGTTCAGCTTTTCGTTGCTCAGCTAGGGCCTCTGATGCGCCGATACGTTGAGCGAGCATGTGAGATAGTAAAGCGATTGAAAATAAGCCGGCTCCTAGTAAACCATTTTGTGAATATACGGATATTGGCGGTTCACGTCCTGTAAGGATGAGGTAACCTTGAATAGAAAATACTGCCAGTGTGGCCATGGCAGCGAACGCAAATGACATGCGGCTACTCAGTAGGATACCGCTTGCTGCAATAGTAATTAGGAGAAGTGTTCCTAAACCACTTGTTATGCCACCACTGGCATACATCAATAAGACGATAAAAGCGATATCCGAAATAATGAAAGTGTAGACTTGCCAATGAAATCCTGGCTTTTTAAATCTACTGGCGAATCCACTAATAAAAACGATTGATACCCAGGCGATAATTACTGCTCCGAAAATTTGCGGCATTTTTTGCCCGAAGACAGTCTCGTTCTTTGCGAAAAAAAACGTGACTGCGATGACGCCAACAATGACCAATCGATATAGATTGAATATATGTAGTGCACGCCATTGCTGTGCCGAAGTATCTTTGTTGTATTCTGGGGAGAACGTGCTCATCTTTTTAAGTTAAGCTAGTTGTGTATTCGTAGGTAGTTGAATGTAGCTTTGTGATCATGACTATTTAAAAAATTATTTTAGGGGCATATAGGTAGAGCTTATAATGTGCCGATGTTCTTAGCGGTGATAAATAAAAATGAATTTACATGAATACCAGTCCAAAGGGCTATTTGGACAATATAACTTACCCATTCCGAATGGGCGAATTATTAAAGATGCTGCTGATGCTGAAAATGCAGCACAGGAGGTCGGTGGAAGTGCCTGGGTTGCGAAAGCTCAGGTTCATGCCGGCGGGCGTGGCAAAGGAGGCGGGGTCAAGGTTTTCACTGATATTGCTGAGTTGACTCAGTTCTCGTCAGAGTTATTAGGCTCGCAACTCGTAACGCCACAGACTGATGCACAAGGCTTACCTATACATCAGCTTTTAATTGAAGAAACACTGGATATTGAACGAGAATTATATCTGGGCATGCTCGTTGATCGTGCTAAGCGGCGTGTTGTTGTGATGGCATCTGCAGCCGGTGGTATGAATATCGAAGAAGTCGCTGCTACAACCCCTGAGAAAATTCATACGGCGCATGTTGAACCACAGACAGGCTTAATGCCATATCAGGGACGAGATCTGGCGTTTGCTCTGGGACTAAGTGGTGGGCAGATTAAGCAGTTTGTCTCTATCGTTAGTGCCTTATATCAGCTGTTTGTAGACAACGATGCCTCGTTGGTGGAAATCAATCCTCTTATTGTTACTACGTCTGGGGATCTGGTTGCCCTTGATGCCAAAATCAATCTCGATGATAACGCGCTATATCGTCATAAGGCACTAGAGGAACTCCGAGATGATACACAGGAAGACGAGCGTGAACGTATTGCTCGACAGCATGATCTGAACTATATCTCTCTGGATGGCAATATCGCCTGTATGGTGAATGGTGCGGGTCTGGCGATGGCGACTATGGATCTGATTAAATTGCATGGTGGAGAGCCTGCAAACTTTCTTGATGTGGGGGGCGGTACAACCGCGGAGCGAGTTAGTGAAGCGTTTAAATTGATTCTATCAAACCCCAATGTCGAAGCGATTCTGGTCAATATTTTTGGTGGCATTGTGCGTTGTGATTTAATTGCGGAAGGTATTATTAAGGCAATCGAAGTTGTCGATGTGAAAGTGCCCGTTATAGTCCGTCTGGAAGGAACGAATGTTGATCAGGGGCGGAAAATGCTCGATGAGTGTGATTTTGACATCATTGCGACTGAGGGATTGACTGATGCTGCTCAAAAAGCAGTAGCTGCAGTAGGAGGCCAATCATGAGCGTCTTGATTAATAAAGATACAAGGGTGCTGTGCCAGGGTTTTACCGGTAAGCAGGGGACCTTTCATTCTGAGCAGGCCATTGCCTACGGGACTCAGATGGTCGGTGGTATTACACCGGGAAAGGCTGGTCAGACCCACCTCGATTTACCTGTATTTAATACAGTAGCAGAGGGCGTCAAAGAAACCGGCGCAGATGCGAGCGTTATTTATGTTCCTGCAGGTTTTGCGGCGGATGCGATTTTAGAGGCTGCAGATGCCGGTATAAAGGTGATCGTCTGTATTACTGAAGGTATTCCTGTGCTGGATATGCTCAAAGTAAAAAGTGTTCTGGATGGTAGTGATATCTCACTGATCGGGCCTAATTGTCCCGGTGTTATAACTCCAGAAGAATGCAAAATTGGCATTATGCCTGGCGCCATTCATAAAAAAGGCAAGATCGGTATTGTTTCCCGTTCGGGTACGCTGACCTATGAAGCTGTTCATCAAACAACACTTGCGGGTTTGGGGCAGTCTACATGTATTGGTATCGGCGGTGATCCTATACAGGGGATGAATTTCATCGACTGCCTGAAGCGATTCAATGAGGATGAGCAGACTGAAGGTATTGTCATGGTGGGTGAAATCGGTGGTACTGCGGAGGAAGAAGCAGCCGAGTTTATTCAATCTGAAGTTAATAAACCGGTTATCGCTTATATTGCTGGCGTAACCGCACCTCCAGGCAAACGCATGGGTCATGCGGGTGCGATTATTTCGGGTGGAAAAGGTACTGCAGCAGATAAATTTGCCGCTCTGGAGACAGCGGGTGTAGCAACAACGCGCTCCCCAGCAGAAATTGGTTCAACAATGCTGCAAGCTATGTCCTGAACTATGGTATAAACGCCGTTTTAGCCCAGCGGGCATGTTGTAGTTAAAACGGCGTTATTCCATTGTCTAAAAATCAAAAACCGCTCTGTCGTCTGGTTATGGCGCAATTGAACCCACTTGTGGGTGATTTTGCTGGGAATCAGAATCTAATTCGTCAATCCATCATCGAGGCGCGAGATACACATCATGCCGATGTGATTGTTTTTTCTGAGCTTGCCATATCGGGTTATCCACCAGAAGATTTATTGCATCGCCCCGCATTTGTCGAAGCTTGTGAAAAAGCGATAGATGAATTACTCCCTGAGTGTATTGGCATAACAGCCATTATAGGTGCTCCAAAATCAATTGAAGGCCAGCTTTATAACTCAGCTATCTGTATAAGAAATAGCGAAGTTTTAGGCACGGCATGTAAGCAGTCCTTGCCGAATTACGGTGTGTTTGATGAGCAACGTTACTTTTCTGCTGGTGATAATACCCTGGTTGTCGATATTTTAGATGATCTAAAAGCTGGTATTACAATTTGCGAAGATATCTGGTCAAAAGAGCCTGCTGAATATGCTCGTCAGCAAGATGCGGATTTTATTATCAATCTAAATGCATCCCCCTTCCATGATGGTAAATACGAAGAACGAAAGAATACGCTTGTTGAGCGAGTGGAAGAAACCGGGTTGCCGATTGTGTACGTAAATCAGGTCGGTGGGCAGGATGAACTGGTATTCGATGGGGGGTCATTAGTGATGAACTCCCAGCAGCAAGTTGTGGTTCAAGCTCCAGTGTATGAAGAAAACTTATATGTAATAGAAATAACACCTGATGGACAGAAACTAATGTTTTCAGGTGAAATCAATAAGTTACCAGAAGGTGATGCGCTCGTATATGAGACACTGGTCTATGGTGTTAGAGACTATGTGAATAAGAATGGATTTAAGGGCGCGGTGCTTGGGTTGTCTGGGGGTATTGATTCAGCACTGACGTTGACCATTGCTGTAGATGCGCTTGGCTCAGATCGAGTAAGTGCGATGATGATGCCCTATAAGTATACCTCTAGCATGAGTATCGAAGATGCCGAAGCAGAAGCTAAAACGCTGGGTATTGATTATCATGTAATTCCAATAGAGCCAGCATTCAACGCTTTTAGTGATATGTTACAGAGCGTATTTCAGGATAAAGAACAGGATGTGACCGAAGAAAATTTACAGGCCAGAAGTCGTGGTGTGGTCTTGATGGCAATATCGAACAAGTTAAGAAAAATCGTCTTAACGACTGGCAATAAGAGCGAAATGGCTGTTGGATATGCAACTTTATATGGTGATATGGCAGGAGGTTTTGCGCCACTAAAAGATGTTTATAAAACATCGGTATATAAGCTTGCTGAATATAGAAATCAGGTATCAGATGTAATACCGCAGCGGGTGATTGATAGACCGCCTTCAGCAGAGCTTGCGCCAGATCAGATTGATCAGGATAGTCTGCCCGATTATGGGGTTCTTGATGATATTCTTGAACTATATATAGAACAGCACGCAAGTATTGAGGAAATACAGAATACAGGCTATTCGAATGTGGTAGTTGAAGATGTTGTACGTAAAGTAGATTTCAATGAATACAAACGTCGCCAGGCTCCACCAGGTATCAAAATTACAGGTCGAGCCTTTGGCCGAGATCGGCGTTATCCGATCACGTCAAAGAAATAATTATTCCCAGAATTGGTACCATTTGCCTGATGACTTACCTGTATCGCTGTTAGCTGTAACTTCACCTGCTAGTACAGGGTGCCCAGGATTATTTAACTGGAGGACTCGCCGCGTGTCTTTCGCCAGATCTTGCATGTCTAACATCGTATAACCAACGAGCATTACCGCAAGCGCATGAGGGACTGCTGTTGTTTTAGGATAGTTTTCAACAACATTGCGGCCACGATTCACTGCAGCAAGATAGGCGCCACGCTTAATGTAATAACGCGCGACATGGACATCATACTCGGCGACACTATTACGTAGGTATACCATGCGTTGCCTGGCATCTTCAGAATATTTGCTATCTGGAAATAATTTAACAAGCTCGGCAAAGTCATTGAATGCCTGTAGGGCTGCGGCTTGGTCTCGTTGTTCTCTGTCTGTTGGAATGTAACGCTGGAAGAAACCAAAGTTACGGTTGAAATTGGACAAGCCTTTAATGTAATAGGCGTAATCGATGCTAGGGTGGCGAGGGTAAAGTTTTATAAATCGATCTGCAGCTGCAATTGCTGATTCTGGCTCGTCATCTTTATAGTAAGCATATGCGCTTTCTAACAATGCCTGTTGTGCAAACTGTCCAAACGGATAGCGCGCTTCGAGCTTTTCAAAATAGTCTAGAGCTGCCGTGTAACTTTCCTCAGCCATAGCCGCTCGGGCGCTGTCATAGAGTTTGTTAGCTGACCAATCCTGGGTTTCATCTTCCTTGGATTCACCCAACCAGGAGCACCCATTCACTAGTAGCGCAGAAACACTGAGAACCACAAATAAACGAAAAAAGGACATTGTATAGATCACGAGAATTTTTAACGGAGGACGGAGTATACTGCATTCGCTGGAAAACACAGAGTTGTCAATTGAAATCTTCGTTTGAAATCCCTGAAAATTTAGATGGTTTACGTCTGGACCAGGCCCTGGCATGCCTTTGCCCTGAATATTCGCGGGCGCGTTTGCAAAAATGGATAAAGCAGGGCGATGTTTTGCTATCCGGAAAGGCGTGTCGGCCACGAGATTCAGTGGCAGTAGGACAGACAGTCGAAATCGCGGTTGCTGCGGTATCAGTTGAAGTGGATGAATCGATTATTGCTCAGGATCTTCCCCTAACAGTGGTCTACGAAGACGCAGATCTGATCATAATCGATAAACCGCAGAATCTGGTCGTACACCCCGCTGCGGGGAATCGAGAAGGCACGTTGCAGAATGGTTTATTGTTTCATTACCCTGAATTGTCCCAGGTTCCGAGGGCAGGAATCGTGCACCGATTAGACAAGGATACGACTGGCTTGATGGTCGTGGCTCGTACTCTGAAATCCCATACTGAGCTTGTTCGTCAGCTACAGGCCCGGGAAATGGGAAGGGAATATGAGGCTGTTGTGCACGGCGTGATGATTTCCGGCGGGCTAGTGGATGCGCCTATTGGCCGACACCCTGTTGATCGCAAGCGCATGGCTGTGACACAAAATGGAAAGTCGGCGAGAACGCACTATCGTGTGTTAGATAAATTTAAAAGTCATACCCATGTGCGCCTCAAACTGGAATCTGGGCGAACGCATCAAATCCGCGTACATATGTCACATATTCGCTATCCAATCGTTGGTGATCCTGTTTATGGTGGGCGTCGGCGTGTTCCAGCAGGGGCATCTCAGGAAATTATTGCGCTTTTACAGGGGTTTTCTCGACAGGCATTACATGCGGCCCATCTGGAATTAGTACATCCTTCTACTCAGAATCTTGTGCACTGGGATTCACCGTTGCCAGCTGACATGCAGCATTTAATCTCTGAGCTGAGTTATTGATAGCGAATG
>CALODD010000062.1:0-56573 GCA_942491945.1 uncultured Gammaproteobacteria bacterium
TCGCAACGGGGCGGTCGACTACAGGGCGCTGAGGTCCACGTCGAAGCGCAAGAGATAGCCCGGGCTCTTCACGATCAGTTCGACCGTTTCTCCGGTGCTGTTCTTGATGGGAAAGATCTTGTTGTACATGCCCGGGTAGGCACCGCAGCCGGGCGACCGGTACGCACGGTACCAGCTGGGCCCGGACTGGCGGAAGAGGTAGAGGTAACCTGCGGCGTCTCCGCACCAGATCTCGCTGAGGCCATCGGCGTCGATGTCGTCGATCTTCACCCCGAAGACCCCGGTGCCGATGCCGTTGCCCGGACCGAGGAGGCAGTCCGCGTTCAGGACCGTGTCCACCTCGAAGCCGGTCGGGTCCTGCCCCCGTTGGCACGAGCTTCAGAATGAGCAGTTCGCCGCGGTTCTGATTCGGATCGCCGGAGACCCAGTCCGCGAAGGTCCCATCGTCCACCCAGGTCCCGGCGACGATGGTGTCGTGCGGATCGGTCATCCGCAGCTTTCCCGCGTCCAGGCCGAGGACGCGGAGGCCCAGGCCATCCGAGGCGTAACTGAGTTCCGATGGCAGCCGCGGATCCCAGGTAGGTGTCGTCGATGCGGTCGCCGACGGCCCGGGGCGGATCGCGTAGACGTACCCGCCCAGTGTGCCCGTGACGATGTGCGTCGACACCTCGTCCTGGCTGTCGGGGAGCTCCGCCAGGACCATGCTGGAACCGTCGTAGAACTGCAGCCAGGATTCGGATTCCCCACTGGCGATCTTGCCGCTACCGCCCGGAGGCAGCGGGGTCGCACCCTCTCGTGGATAGCCCTGGCCGCCATTGAACATGACCGAGCCGAAGGTCTGGTCGACCGGGACATCGAAGCCACAGAGGCGATAGTACCGGTACTTCCCTTCGGCCATTTCGTCCGTCTCCACCCGCTCCCAAACGTAGCCGCCGAACTCGGGAAAGGCGGTCGGGCCATCGAGTTTTGGGTCCAGGACGTTGAAGGGTGCCGTCCAGCCCCGCCGGTTGCAGAAGGTCCGTACCGCTCCCCTGGTCGTTCCAGAACACCCCGGACGCTGCCGCGTTGCGAGCCTTCGCGCCGGTGCCGTCCAGATCCTCGAAGGAGAAGGCCCGCGTCACGAAGGCGGAGTTGTCGAACCTGGTCTGACGGAGGCTGGTGGCCCAGCTCTTGGTCAGGTTCAGGAACTGGACCGGCGCACCGACCAGAACTTCCAGCTTCAGCACGTTGTACCGGGCGTTCTGCTGGACACCGGGGTTCTGGATCACCTGGCTATAGTCTGCCGCGAAGATGTCCGTGCTGCCGCCAGCTGGATCGTCGTGGACGTCCACGGCCGCGCTGTGGCCCAAGGAACGGTTCGAGGATCTGGGGATCGTGGCCGAAGCGGTGCCCCCCAGTGCATCCTGGGCCGTCCAGTACGGCGTGACGGACAGCAGGCTGGCCACCTCGTAGAGGTAGAGCCGGCCGTTTCCCAGGGCGATCGCGAGAAATCCGGTCTCGTTGGCGTTGTTGCTGGCAATGGGCAGCCAGCACAGGGAGGTGATCGTGCGCGCGGTCCTTTCCGTCACCCCTGCCCGGGTGGTGGTGGCGGACCCGTGACGTCGTGGGCGGCCAACCCCTTCGTCGAGAGATCGATGATCTGGATGAGGTTCTCGCTGCCGATCACGACGTAGTCGGTGTCGGGGATCCGGGTGTAGGCCGAGGACTGGACGTTGACCTCGAGGGGGAGTTCTTGCGTGGGTCCAGGGGGTTCAGGGTGTAGAAACGAAGGACATCGGGATTAGGGGGAGGTCGTCGTTGCGACCGAAGACGAGGAGGTAGTCGGTTCCGGCCAGGGTGGTTTCCGTCTCTGCGCGGTACAGGCTGCGGCCGGTGAAGGGCTCCACTTGCCTGAGTTCATACGCCGGAGTGCCAGGGTTGTACCAAAGCCTCCAGGAGGTGTCCGTTGAGCCCCGGGATCACGATGTCCTCACCGCCGAAGCCATCGATGTCGCAAGCCGTGCAGAACCCCGGCACCGCGGATTCCGTCGAGCGCGTGAAGGTTCCCGCGTGCGCTCCCGAGCCCTCGCGCACGACCCAGTCGAGGTGCTGGGTCAGCAGTGCGGTCTCGTTGGCGCCCTTGAAGTCCGCCTCCAGCATCTGCGTGATGGGCCCCGGGTAGTGACGAGCCGTCGGGTCCGGCACCGCCCACTCCGCCGCCTGAATCGTGTACTGGTCATGGCCCGCGCCCATCATGGTCCAGATGTGGCCGGTGTGATCTGCGATCCTCAGGGTGTTTGGCTCGTCCCTGGGCTGCATGATCGACCACGTTCCCCAGCCCAGCGGTGGGCTCTTCCACTCGTCGACCAGTCGATAGACCCCCGACGGGTTTGCATGCAGCTTCAGGACGTGCACGAACCCTCGAGAGCCTTGTTTAGCGCGCAAGATCGTCATCTGACGCTCGACCAGTGATACTGCGTTGCCTTTGTCATGTGGAATTTCCATGTGAGGCAGCAAGTCGGCGTGACTTAAAAAGAAATCAGGGTTTTGTTGCAGAAACTCCGCAACCTGATCATCGCTGACCTCAGTTAAATCGGTGTCGGTGGCGGAGTTAGTTTGCGTCATAGTTGGAGAAGTGGTGTATCAATGAACTAATTATACCGGCTTCTTGCCGGCAGGAGCATCGTGGACTCAATCAGTGAAATTTCACCGTGATAGACCAGGTCAGCCGGGCCTGTCATTAATAAATTTGCCGACACGTCTGGCCAATGGATACGCAGAATGCCACCCGGCAGGTCAACTTGAACGGTTTCGTCCAGCATGCCCCAGAGTCGCCCAACCGCAACGGCTGCACAGGCACCCGTGCCGCAGGCGAGGGTTTCGCCAGCGCCACGTTCAAACACTCGTAGGCGGATATGGGTGCGATCGATGATTTGCATAAAACCCGCATTCACGCGTTGCGGAAATTGATGAAATGATTCAATTTGAGGGCCGAGTAATTCGACGGGAGCGGTATCAATATTTTCAACTAACATGACGGCATGTGGATTGCCCATGGAGACAGCACCAATTTCTATAGCCCGATCCTCAAGCACCAGAACATAACGATCAGATTGCTCGGCATTAAAGGGCAGTGAATCGGGCTCAAACACGGGTTGTCCCATATCGACTTCAACCTGGCCGTCATCCTGAATGTTTAGAACGATAACGCCGCCCGTAGTATTTACTGGAATAGATGTTTTATCGCTTAGTCCCTGATCTCGAACAAAACGCGCAAAGCAACGAGCGCCATTGCCGCATTGTTCAACTTCGCCGCCATCGGCGTTATAAATTCGATAACGAAAATCCACGTCGTTACGATCAGCCGGTTCTACAACTAGCAGCTGATCAAAGCCGATACCGAAACGGCGGTCAGACCATTGGCGTATGCGTTCGGGTGTTAATGACAGCGACTGGTTAATCGCATCAATCACCATGAAATCATTGCCCAGGCCATGCATTTTTGAGAATCGTACATTCATCACACAAGTGTCGCTGTGGCGGGCTAAACTTGCAAGTAATGAACTTGTATAGACGACAAATTTACATCGCCATCCTGGTGTTTACACTGGCTTATTCCAGCATTGCGCTGGCAGCTAGTATTCCGTTTAAAAAGTATCGCCTGTTAACACGCGGTATGAGTGCGGCAGAAGTCATCGCACTCGTTGGTGAACCGGATAACAAGATGATGCGAGACCGTTACTGGACGAATATGCAGTCATGGTTTTACGTGCCAGACAAATATGAAAGTCAGCCCTGGCAGACGGTGATTCATTTTGATCGCTGGGGTTATGTAAAGAAGATCGACCACGATAAGGTGATCCGGGCTCGTCCTACGCGCGCAGAGCCCCTTTAATCACCATGTGTCGGTCACTAGTCGGAGTGATCGTAAAATTCTCCAGGCCTGCTTGCTGTAATTGTTGAGTGACTTCGTCTACTGTAAACGCTGCCAGTAACGAGTTATAAAAATCGACTTTTAAGACTTCGGCTCCATCAGCTGCATATTGTTCAACAATGTCATGCGCAGCTTGCTTCGAAGGCATTCGAAATAAGTCCATGACATAGACTAGTGCGCCGTTTTTGCCACAGTGGCGAATGGTTTGCCAGAGTACTTCTGGATGGTGAAGATGATGTAATAGGCTATTCGAAATGATGATATCAAAATGTTGTGCGGGTAGATCGGTGTCGGGTAGTAAACACTTCTGGAAAGTTATGTTGTTGGTCTGTGTTTGATTCGCCAGATCCAGCATGGCCTGTGAGCCGTCAATGCCAGTGATTTTGCTATCAGGGAAACGCTCTGCCAGCATCTTGCATATATCGCCAGGGCCACAGCCGATATCAAGAATAGTTTTATGGTTCAGGTCGCCAATAGTTTCGATGAGTCCATCAATGAACGCATTATTGGGCTCAGAAAAATCAGCCTGCGAATAGGCGAGTGCCTGTTCAGCATCGTCCATTAATTCCGGTTCGGGTATGCGTTGCATTATCAGTTTTTGTGCCAGAGAAAATACGCAATAGGGTAGCAAACTAAATAACAACCTAGCCAGATGGCCAGAGGTGCAGGTAGTAAAAGAATGACTTCTGGAACGGAGAAATTAAGAAGCCATATCAGGGCATATGTAATTATGGTTAAGAGGGTAGCAAAGAGAGCGGCTTCAACATGAGCATGTTGGCGGCTATTCATCATCAGGGTAATACTGACTCGCCTTCATACAGTGACTCAATAGTCTCTCGTTCACGGATAATATGCGTTTGGTCGCCATCTACCATGAGTTCGACAGCGCGAGGTCGTGAGTTGTATTGTGATGCCATGGAAAAGCCATAGGCCCCCGAGGATTTGACGCACAGTAGATCACCAGCTTCGATTGCCAGGTCGCGGTCTTTACCGAGGAAGTCACCGGTTTCGCAGACGGGGCCAACGACATCCCATGTTTCGCTGGTTGTATCTTTTATCTCCACTGGTTCGATAGCTTGCCATGCCTGGTAAAGCGCAGGGCGCATCAGATCGTTCATCGCAGCATCGATGATGGCAAAGTTCTTTTCTTCGCCGTGCTTTAGAAATTCTACTGTTGTTAACAGAATCCCCGCGTTACCCATGATGGCGCGGCCAGGCTCCAGGATGATTTCGTAGTTGGTATCCTTTACCTTATCTAAAATAGCGGATGCATATTCAGAGGGTTCCGGCGGCGTTTCATCCTGATATGAAATACCCAGACCACCACCAAGGTCGAGATGATGTAGTTTGATGCCGTCATTTTCCAGTCGATCCGTTAAGGAAAGTACGCGATCTAAGGCATCAACAAAAGGTGTCACGCTAGTCAGCTGTGAACCGATGTGACAATCCAGTCCAACGATATTGAGTCCCTGCATATCACTGGCGCGATGGTAAGTATGCAACGCGGTATCGATATCCAGGCCAAATTTATTCGCCTTGAGGCCGGTCGTTATATAGGGGTGTGTTTCCGCATCAACGTCCGGATTAACACGCATCGAAACCGGTGCTTTCACACCATTGGCAAGGGCGACTTCATTGACACGATCCAGCTCGGCATCTGATTCGATATTAAAACTGTAAATGCCAACTTCCAGAGCGCGCTCGATTTCATCGACACGTTTTGCGACACCGGAAAAAACTACTTTAGAAGGATCACCTTTTGCGGCAATAACGCGTTCTAGCTCGCCGACTGACACAATATCAAAGCCAGACCCCATTCTCGCCATCAGGTTAAGCACGGCTAGATTCGGGTTAGCTTTAACGGCGTAACAAATCAGGTGAGGGTGGTCACCAAATGCATCATTGAAGGCGTGCCAGTGACGCTCAATAGTCGCGCGCGAATAAACATAGGCTGGCGTGCCGTATTGTTTGGCGATATCGCGCAGCGGAACCTGTTCGGCATACAGGCTGCCATCGATCAGAGTAAAGTGATCCATTACGGCTTACTTATCAGATGTTTTTTCCATGCTGGGCGGAGGTGCATCGGTTGTGTGATACAGGTCACCCTTCTGGCCGCAGGCGCTGACCATAAGCATGGCAATAATACTTAGCAGTAAAACTTTCGTTTTCATCATAAGCCCTTACGATTTGAACTGACCAATGATCAGCTCTTCATTATCACGTGAACATTCAATATGCAGTGAAAATGGTTTTGTGTCATCAAATTCCTGCGTAATGATCCAGATTTGATCCAGTCGCTTATCGACTTTTGGTAATGCGCCGAGTGTGGCGCGGATGCGTTCACGGTCAAAGAAAGCAAAAGGCTCGTCAAGGATGATGAACTGCTTGCTTTGTTCTACCGCTTCGATCAATGCCTTGGACATGGCCAGACGGACGGCCAGTAACATCTGGCGTTGTGTACCACTGGAGAATTCTTCCAGTTCACCGAAATCATTCTTGTCTTGTGAGAAAACGCGCACACTTAAATCATCAGCAATCTGCATCTGCTTATAGCGGTCATCGGTCAGCTTCGGCATGACCATGCCGGTGTATTTGCTCAATACCTGATTGAAACGGTTATAGATATTACGGCAGGTGTCCGATAGC
This sequence comes from uncultured Gammaproteobacteria bacterium, assembly GCA_942491945.1. GTDB lineage: Bacteria > Pseudomonadota > Gammaproteobacteria > JAJDYQ01 > JAJDYQ01 > JAJDYQ01. Next base: position 6,560 of record CALODD010000062.1, read on the forward strand.
AGGCGCTGTGCTAGCCTCATCACTTCGATATGTTCTTCATGACGGACTTTCTGAGTCGCTATTTCATCAACACGCGCGCGAAGCTGGTTGATCTCTTCTTCGCGTTGACGGATATCGTCTTTCTGAGAATTTAGCTCTGCAATATTTTCCTGAGACTCTTCGATAATGCGTTGATGGCGACCAATTTCCGTGGCAATCGATTCGCGTAAATCGCCAACGCTATTCATGCAGGCATTGAGCATATCCAGCAGTTTGTCCTGCTCGGTCGTCAATGCCAGCTGATTTACAAACGGCAGGCCCATACCTTCGGTATAGGTTTTTAGCAGCTGTGAAATACCTTCGTTGTTCAGTTTGTTCAGGCCTTCAACAAGTTCAGGTACAGGTAAAGTATCGGCATTATCGATTAGTTTTGCGCGTGCATGGATATCATCCAGTCGATCCTGTAATTCATTCTGACGTTTTTTCAGTTGACGGATCTGATGGGTGCCACGCATGGCAAGCATGACCAGGAATGCAGTTAGGCCACCAAAGACAACGGCAGCAATCTGCAAATAACCATGATGGCTATCGGACCAATCGCCAAACAGGTTGGTCAGCATGTCGATAAATAACTTTGCCGTATTGGTCTCTGGATTAAATCCAATTTGCCACCAGGCCAGCAGGCTGGTGAGTGACAATATGACGCCAATGAAAATCATGAATTGAATCAGCAGGTTCTTCAAACCGAGTTTACGAACCTGACGGCCGATCTCCTTGCTTTGTAGAGGCAGAGGTTTCTCGGTATTGAGTTCGTCGAAATTACTGTCATCTTCGCCCAGCAAAGACGCTAGCTGGACACGATAGCTATCCATCCGGTCCTGAACAGTTTCAAAGGCATCGAGTCGTTCACCCATTTCGGTGATATGCAGGCTGAGTTCGCTACCCGTGCACAGGTCACTATCTGTTTCGATCTGGCTGCAGGAATTACGCATCTGTTCCATCTGCGAATCCAGGTCTTCGATCATTTCAGACCATTGCTTAAGCGATGTATCCATATGTGCGGTAGCGATCGCTTTGCCCGATGTCTGTACACGCGGGCAGCCGGCCTGAATTTCATCAGCGGCGCGATCTAGTGACTGGATCGCCAGCTCGGTTTCGCGGATACGCTCGACACTGTCTTTGCGTTCCTGCTCAATGTCTTCCAGCGTTTGCTCAGAGATATCCAGTTTGTCGATACTAGCCAGCATATCTCGGACATCGACCTCGAGATCATCAATGCGATTTGTTTCACTGCCGATGTCCCGATCCAGTTCTTCGATAATATCTTCCAGATCGGTTGCGCCAGCAATAGCCTTGATGGTTTCGCTTTGTGAATGCGGCGTCGAAATTTCTCGTTGTGCCAGATACAACGCATCCAGGTATTGTGAAAAATCAAAACCACAGACTTCATATACTGCTTCTTCTACGGAGTGCGGGCCAGAGACAAAAGGCTCTTCCTCTTTACCGCGGAACATCTGCGCTGCATGCGTGCCTTTGTAATCCAGTGAGCGGACAATACGGTAAATTTCATCGTCGTTGCCTTTGAATTCCAGCTCGACCTGGCAGCTGGATTCGTTCCAGCGGATAATTTTTTCTAACTTGTCTTCCGGCACAGAGAAGGTACGGCCAAACAGGGCAAAACAGATGGTTTCGACAATGGCCGTTTTACCGGATTCATTGCGGCCAGAAACCGCGATCAGGCCTTTTTCGGGCAGATCATTGATAACCAGCTGGGCGTATTTGAGAACGTTTTGCGCACGCAAATTCTGCAGGATCATGAGCTATGACCCCGCTTTTCCAGGCGACGATGAATCAGGTCGACGGCCTTGTCGAACTGCTCTTCGTTAAAATCACTATCAGCGCTGCGTTGGCGGGTGCGCTCTTCCTTGATGAAATCATTGAATTCATCAAGCGCACTGCGGCGCATAAAGCGCTGTTTTATCCCCAGCCAGGAAAGAATCGACATGTTCTTGTGCTCCCTCAGTTAGTGCCGTTTCAATCAGAGGCGCGCATTCTACACGCTATCAACACCATATATAAGAAACGAAACGGTCATTCAGGTTAATATTCGGCTCTCTTACCTGACGCCAGTTAGGTTATTTAGGGGCCTTGTGGGTACAATTTCCACACTTTTTCATGGCGGAGTTCAATGCGTTTACAGCAAAGCTTTTTCTGGTGGATTGCGGTTACAGCGATTTTGCCACTGACCGTGCTCATGCTGGTGCTGACGCTATATGGTGAACGAGTTTACCGGGAACAGGTCAGTCAGGAGATTCACGGTAGTTTAAGTAATATCTCCGTCGATCTGGAACGTAGTCTGGCCTACGAGCGCAGCATCATGCTGCAGGTTTCCAGTTCGCTCGCCATGAAACGCTACCTGCCTGTGCTTCAAGCAGTCAAAAAAGGCGAGCTTTTACCCGATTTCAATGCCCGAACTAATCATCTAAACCGTTTCCTGCTGAGCTTTAATAACATCCTGCAGGGGCAGGGCGTACTTCGCGTGATCGATCTGAAGGGCAATACGCTAGTTAAAGTTGGTCTGGGCGCAATTACGCCGCCATCATTCGATGGTTTTGAGGCGATTCCTTATGCCGAACAGGAACGAAGTGTTGCCAATGAAAGGGTGGAAGGTGAGCTGGCGCAGCTGCCTGATAATGAAGTGAGCTTTATGGCGTTGATAAGGGGTAAGTTAGAACAGACATTACTTGATGGCGTTATACCGCTCACGCTTCAGAATGAACGGATTGGATATCTAGTTACCAGCCTGACCGGTCAGCAGCTCGACTATATATTACAGCTCGCACCACGCCCGTATGAAGGTAAGCTGAGTTTGATCGAAGTAAATTCTGATATCGCGGAGCGTCACGGGCGAGTGTTGTATAACGATGATCAGTCATTGTTATTTGCCGAACCAGGAGACCAGGCGGAATTTGTCTCAGAGCAGGTTATCAATGCCGCTCAGGACCACCCCGAAGGTGAATTTCGTGCCAATGGAGAGTCCGTTTATTTCACTGAAACCTTTCCTTATCCAGACCGTTTAATGAGCTGGATTATCAGTTTCCGTATCCCAAACGAAGCAATCGGCTCGCCGTTTCAACGACTACGCTACGGTATTTTGATCTTCGCCATTCTGGTTATGCTGTTCAGTCTGGCAGTCGCGCATTTCGGTGCCCGGCGTATCGCCCAACCGGTAGCACAACTGGTTGAAAGTCTGCGCGCACTGTCGCGTGGTGACAGAGTACAGGCGCCGACTTCCCACGGTATTGATGAAATCGCCGAACTGGAAACGGCATTTAATGATATGCAGGAGAATCTCGATATTGCGCAGAGTGAGCGCGACCGAGCGCAGGATATGGCGATGCAAAACGCTAAACTGGCCAGTGTGGGTCAGCTGGCCGCTGGTATCGGTCATGAATTAAATAACCCGTTGAACAATGTGCTGTCCTACGCTCGTCTTATTGATAAAGACCTCAACGCCGGACGAGAAGTGAACACCGACGATGCCAAAGCGATTATCGATGAATGTGGTCGTGCTTCAGACATTATCCGTGGCATCCTTAATTTTTCACGGCAGGTTCCCGTTCATTTTAGTGAATTCATGATTCGTGAATGGCTGCAGCAAACCTTATCGCTGGCGCAGACGACAGCGAAAGAACATGGCGTGAAGTTATTGCTCACCGAAGGTGATGACTTCGAGGTGCTGGCAGACCGTGGCCAGTTACAGCAGGCAATGATTAATCTCATCGTTAACGCGATACAGGCAAGCGAACAAGCTGCTGTTGTCAGCATTACTGCAGAAAAGCTGGTAGACCATTATCGTATTCAGGTCTTCAACCCCTGTGCGGGCATTGATGATGCCGATATGAACCGCCTGTTCGAACCGTTCTTTACGACCAAGGATGTCGGTAAGGGCAGCGGGCTTGGACTATCCATCACGCTGGGTATCGTTGAACAACATCAGGGTGCATTACAGGTGGAAAATATCAGCGATGACGGCAAAACAATTACCGGGGTCATGGCGACCATTGCAGTGCCGCTTCGCCCGGAGCAGAACTTGGTAAACTCTACATCATGAATAACAGAGTCTATTTTGTTGATGACGAGGAAAAAGCCGGAGAGCTGTTTCTGCGTTTCTGTGCTGATGCTAATTTCGAGCCTTCAGTCTTCCATCATGCCAATGATGCGATAAAGGCATTTCAATCTGAGCCTGCCGCGGTGGTGGTTACCGATCTGAGCATGCCGGACAAAGACGGTTTAACACTGATGCAGGAACTGCGGGAGATTGATCCGGATGTGGCGGTGATCATGATCACTGGGTATGCCACGGTCGAAAATGCAATCGAAGCAATGAAACTCGGTGCCGTGGATTTCATTCGTAAGCCTTATGACATGGAAGAGCTGATCCTGCTGGTTCAGCGCTGCGTAAAAAACGTCAATATGCGGCAGGAGAATCGCCTGCTTAAACGCCGATTGAGCCATGAGCGTGAACACCTGGGCATGGTGGGTAAATCCAGGGCCCTGAAAGCCGTGCAAGGTGTGATTGAAAAAATTAGCGATGTGCGTTGCCATGTCATCGTCGAAGGTGAGTCAGGTACCGGTAAAGAATTAATCGCGCGTGCTATACATGAGCACTCGCAGGATGCGGATAAGCCATTTATTGTCATCGATTGTGGTGCCATGACCGAGACGCTCCTGGAGAGCGAATTATTCGGCCATGAGAAGGGTGCATTCACCGGCGCGGCACATAGCAAGCGCGGGCTGCTGGAAGAAGCCTCTGGCGGTACGGTCTTTCTTGACGAGATCTGTAATATCTCAGATGCCATGCAGACCAAGTTGTTACGGGTAGTACAGGAGAACCAGCTTTCGCGAGTCGGTGGTCTAAAACCAATCGATGTGGATTTACGCTTTGTCGCAGCAACGAACCGAAATTTGGAGCAGATGGTTGCCGATGGGCTATTTCGGGAAGACCTGTATCACCGTCTGCACGTTATTAAGATTTCGGTACCGGCATTACGCCAACGCAGGGAAGACATCCCTCTATTGCTACAGCACTTTATCGCTGAGTTTGCAGAGAAATATAACCGCCGGGTCACCGATTTTGATGCCGACTCAATGAAGCAACTACTGGCTCATCAATGGTCAGGTAATATTCGAGAATTAAAAAATGTCGTCGAACGTCATGTCGCCCTGGCTGATCCAGATGCAATCCACCTTGAGCTTGATGATCTTGGCGAGATGCAAACAGATAACAATATGGAAGCTGTAGTGCCTGCTGAAAGACAGGATTGGCCAACATTAAAATCATTGGAAGACGAATATATTCAACAAGTCCTTACTCATACCGAAGGCAATCGAGAAAAAGCAGCCGAAATGTTAGGGATCAATAAATCCACACTCTGGCGAAAACTGAAAACGCTTTAATGTGTAAACAAGTTGTAAGCCCAGTAAATATCTATTTTCTATTTGCGCACCATATTGGTTCAAAATCCTGTTAAGGTTTGGCTACCTATCAAGATTAGGGCGTATAATAGTAAGCCCTGATAGATAGCCAAGTTCGACATCGGTGTGAATTGTAACAATATGATTTATAAGAATAATTATTTTTCGGTGTGTGTAAGTTTGCAGCGTTTGCAGGTGATACATAGCGGTTGCGAAAATGAGAAAATATAGACGCTGTATAATAAACTGTTATGCATAAAAAGATAATAACCCATTGCAGAGAATGCTCAGAGCCATATGAGTTAACTATGGTTGGGAAGATGGTCTGTGAAAAATGTGGAGCTATAAACTTCATCCGAATTGGTGAATTTACGACCAACGTACCAGAGCTTAAGAATTTTTCTTATTTAAAAAACAGTGTTCTTATACTGCTAATTATTCTTATGTGGATTGGTATGGAATATGGGTTGGGTGAAAAAGCAATAGGGTGGGTGATGATCTTCTTATTATCTTTCATGCTGATTAGTAGCGAAATATATGGTTTTATTCCTACGCGCGTAGGGACATATTTCAAGAATACTCAACCAAGACAATTTAGGTATGCAAGGCTATTTTTTATGGTCTTTATTGGTGTGTTTTTTGCCGTTGCTCAGGGCTGGATAACAAATGCATAACAAGGCGTTCGAGTTGTTCGCTGCGCTCACTTGGACGCTCCTGACGTCGCGCCCCTCAACTGGTCGTTAGAACTTACTTGAAAACAATGCATATTGTACATACACTGTACATATGATTAAATTTGAGTGGGATTCTTCCAAGGCCACGTCAAATAAGAAGAAACATGGTGTTTCTTTTGAAGAAGCTAAATCAGTTTTTTACGACGAATTTGCGGTTCAGTTCTATGATTCTGAAAACTCAGAGCTAGAAGACCGGTTTTTGATGCTTGGCCTAAGCAATGAGTCTAGAATTTTGATTGTGTGCCATTGTGAAAGAGATGCTGGCGATATTATTCGCTTAATTTCTGCACGTAAGGCAACCAGGAAAGAACGCAGGTTCTACGAAGGTGAAGTGTAATGAAAAAAGAATACGATCTTTCAAAAATGAAGTCTCGGAAGAATCCATATACTTCGAAGTTAAAGAGGCCAATTACCATGAGGCTTGGTGAAGATGTAATAGCCTATTTTAAGGAAATGGCCGAGGAGTCGGGTGTCCCCTATCAGAGTTTAATAAATTTATATCTGCGCGACTGTGTGGCTCATCATCGAAAACTTGATATCTCCTGGCATAGTCAGCCCTGAAAATACCGTTAATACGGACTGTTAAAAGCGCCACTCAGCCCCGCTTCATACTGCTTTTAACTTCCAGTTATAGCTGGCGTTAGATATGAGCCCAGTAGTACAAGAAGAGATAACCGGTTGCGGCATCGCAAGTGCTGCGGCAATTGCCGGTATCTCCTACCTGGACGCCAAAGCTATCGCTAACCACATCGGCATTTATGCTGAAGACCCATCACTATGGTCAAGTTCTGATCATGTGCTCAGGCTTCTGAAAGAACTGGGTGTTAAAACGGATCAGAAAGAGAATCCGTTTAAGGATTGGGAATCGTTGCCAGACTGCGCACTTCTCTCAATCAAGTGGCATCTGGAGGAGGGCGTACCGTTCTGGCATTGGGCTGTTTTTGTGCGAGAGGATGGCCATGAGTATGTGCTGGATTCAAGGCAGGCGCTCAAATTCAATATTCGTACGGACTTTGGCCGAATGAAGCCCAAATGGTTTATCGAGGTGTATCGTTAAAGCTAGTCTCATCTTTTGCAATCTGAGCCCGATGAGATTGCATTCTGCAACCTGCAAATCAACTTGAAACATTGCAGAATGCAATTTGTACCATCATGTAAATCACCTCGAAATTCGTATCTTATTGATTATTATGTATTTAATTAAGTTGGCACAGTCGTTGCTCTTTATAACTCCGAACACGAAGTTCAAATAATTAATTCGATAAAACTTTAGGAGTTTTAACAATGACAATGAAACGTAGAATGTTTCTGAAAGGCTCTCTGGCAGCTGGCACTGTAGGTGTTGCTGTTGGTGCTGGCCTGCTGACGCCTAGCACTGTGCTGGCGGCATGGAACAAAGGTGCCTTCGAAGCAAAAGGTGTTGACGCTGCACTGAAGGCCGCTGGTCTGGAAGGCGCTGCTAAATCTGGCGACATCAAAATCAAAGCCCCTGACATCGCAGAGAACGGCGCAGTTGTACCTGTGACTGTATCTACTAAGATGGCTGGTGTTACTAACATGTCTATCCTGGCTTCTGGTAACAACACTCCACTGGCTTCAACTTACGATCTTGGTAAAGGTACTGAAGCGTATGTTTCTACTCGTATCAAAATGGGTAAGACAAGCAATGTGATCGCTATCGTTAAAGCTGGCGGCAAGCTTTATTCTAATCAGAAAGAAGTTAAAGTAACTATCGGTGGTTGCGGCGGTTAATCCGACCTCACCTTTATTAACTTAATAGGAGTTATAAAATGGCTAAGAAGTCTCTAAAAGTACGTGCCAAAGCCAAAGGTGATGTTGCGACAGTAAAATGTCTGATCAGCCACCCAATGGAAACTGGCCTTCGTAAAGACAAAAAGACTGGTAAAGTAATTCCAGCTCATTTTGTTCAAAATGTTACTGCTACTCATAACGGTAACGATGTAATGGTTGCTCACTGGTCTGGTGCAATCTCCAAGAACCCTTACCTGTCATTCAAATTCAGCGGCGCTGCTAAAGGCGATACACTGAAAGTTGCATGGACTGACAACAAAGGCGGTTCTGATTCAGCTGACGCTAAAATCAATTAATTTCGATTACATGATTTCGAAAAAGCCGTGTGGTGGAAACACCATGCGGCTTTTTTGTCTGACTACATTCAACATGTTGCTTCTAATTGGAATGACGTTGAACTCGCTGCCAGGCGGTTGGTCTATACTACCGTCATGATATTTTTCAGCAAATCACAGCGCCCACGCCAGTTTATTATCTATATGGTATTGCTGTCGTTGTTGTTGATGCCATTGCGTGGCTTTTCCATGGTGAATGCGTCTTCGGCAGAGAGCGATAGTTCAGTGCCACCCTGTCATATGCACGTTGAACTCGCTGTTGATGAGCAGACCGACATTACACAGGATCATAGCTGCTGTGATAGTGAAGCTGGTATTGGTTGTTCGCATTGCTTTATATCAATGATGTTTAACGTCCCCTATGCATTAGACAACACGGTTTACCGTCATATCTCCCCTGACTACCCTGTTCAGGGTCTATCCACACTTCCTCCTGAGAATTTATTTAAGCCACCTCGATCCAGTTAATTACAACTCGAATTAAAGCATTAAGTTGTATGCATCAGTTGTTGATGCTTAGAAGATTACTGGAGTACCCATGTTGAAGTTAGCTTTTCAAAATGGCCGCATTGGGCCGTTAGTAGCAATAGTTGTTCTGTCATTGTTTTTATCCGCCTGCGGCAAGGATGAAAACATGCCGAGTGAGTCAGTTGCCAGTGCGGCAGATGACACGGTGGCTGAACATATCGAAAAACATCTCGATCCAAAATATGTTTGCCCAATGCATCCGCAGATTATTAAGGATGAAGAAGGCTCCTGCCCGATCTGTGGCATGGATCTCGTTGCGAAGATTATTGAAGACGCGGGCGATAAAGCTCCTATTGTCAGTGTACGTGGCGAGATTATTCAGAGCATGGGATTGCGTACCGCTGACGTTAAAAAAGATACGCTCTGGAAGTACATCAAAACCGTTGGTCGTATTGAATATGATGAAACGTTATTAACGCATATTCATCCACGTGCAGCAGGCTGGATGGAGACGCTAAAGGTTCGTGCCGAAGGTGATCCCGTTAAGAGAGGTCAGCATCTGGGTAATTTCTATTCACCAGATATCCTGGCCGCACAGGTCGATTACCTGATCGCGATTAAACAGCAGTCAAACCGTAAGGCTAGTTTCAAGATAGAGAAAGCACGTAACCAGCTACGTTTGCTCGGCGTGCCGGATAGTACGATCAAGCAGATCGAGGAACGAGGCGAGTCACAGAACACGATTCCTGTTTATGCTTCACAGGATGGCATTATCACCATGCTCGGTGCACGCGAAGGCATGTATATGCAGCCGCAGGCAGAGCTATTTACGATTGCCGATGATGGTCGCATGTGGGTGCAGATCGATGTTTATGAACATCAACTGGATTGGGTGAAAGCTGGGCTTGATGCTGAAATTACCGTGCCAGCACATCCGGGACGCACCTGGGAAGGCAAAGTTGAATACCTCTATCCTGAACTCGATAAACAATCACGGACATTAAAAGTACGCCTGGCATTCGATAATCCCGATGGCCTGTTAAGACCAAATATGTTCGCCGATGCCATCATTTATGGTGGCCCACGCCGTGGTGTACTGGCGATACCAGAAGAAGCATTGATTGTGACCGGTGAACGAGAAGCCGTGGTACGCATGGTAGAAGAGGGTAAGTTTCAGCCGGTCAATGTCGTGACAGGGATGAAACAGGGCGGCAAGGTGGAGATCATGAGCGGTCTGAATGAAGGCGATAAAATTGTAACGTCAGGTCAGTTTCTGATTGATTCAGAGTCGGCGTTGCGAGCTAGCTTCTCTCGCTTATCCGGGGAGTAGATTATGCTAGAAGCAATCATCCATGGTTCGATACGGAACCGTTTCCTGGTTTTAGTTATCACCATGTTGCTGGCAGGCCTGGGCTGGCAATCACTCAAGCAAACTCCACTGGATGCGATACCTGATTTATCGGATGTGCAGGTGATTATCCGCACCTCATTCGCGGGTCAGTCGCCGCGCGTAATGGAAGAGCAGGTTACCTATCCCATAACCACAACCATGTTGTCTGTACCCGGCGCACAGGCCGTACGCGGATATTCTTTCTTTGGTGATTCTTATGTCTATGTCATTTTTGAAGATGGTACTGACTTATATTGGGCGCGTGCCCGCGTGCTGGAATATCTGAATCAGGCTACTGCCGATTTGCCGCAGGGCGTACAACCACGACTGGGACCAGACGCAACCGGCGTAGGCTGGGTTTATAGTTATGCGCTCGTCGATAAAACAAACCAGTATGACCTGGCGCAGCTACGAAGTTTGCAGGACTGGTTTTTAAAATACGAATTACAAACGGTTCCCGGTGTTTCTGAGGTGGCAACCGTGGGCGGCATGGTCAAACAATACCAGGTCATCGTAAACCCGGAAAAACTACGCGCCTATGGTATTCCTCTGATGCGAATCAGTGATGCGATTCGCGGTGCGAATCAGGAAGTCGGTGGTTCGGTCCTCGAACTTGCAGAAGCCGAGTATATGGTTCGAACCAGAGGTTATCTAACGAGTTCAAAAGATATAGAAACCATACCGGTTGATGTGACGCCAGATGGAACGCCTGTGTTGTTACGTGACCTGGCGACCATACAGATCGGCCCAGAGATGCGTCGAGTGGTTGCCGACCTTGATGGTCAGGGTGAGATAACGGGCGGCATTATTGTCATGCGTTATGGTGAGAATGCGTTATCAACGATTGCGGGCGTAAAGAAAAAGCTCGATGAGTTAAAAGAAGGGTTGCCGCCGGGTGTTGAGATTGTCGAGACGTACGATCGTTCGTCATTGATACATCGAGCCGTCGATAACCTGACAGAAAAATTGATGGAAGAGTTCATCGTTGTCGCTCTGGTATGTCTGATCTTTTTGTTTCATATACGATCAAGCTTTGTGGCGATTGTTACCTTGCCGCTCGGTATTCTGGCGGCGTTTATCATCATGAAGTCACAGGGTATCAACGCCAACATCATGTCATTGGGTGGTATCGCAATTGCCATTGGCGCTATGGTCGATGCGGCAATCGTCATGATAGAAAACGCGCATAAGCATCTGGAACGATATAAAGATCACTATGGTCATATGCCAGAGAATGATGAACACTGGCGCATTATTCGTGAAGCATCGAATGAGGTCGGGCCGGCACTGTTTTATTCGTTGCTGATTATTACCTTGAGCTTCCTGCCGGTGTTTACGCTGGAAGCACAGGAAGGTCGTTTGTTTTCTCCACTGGCGTATACCAAGACTTATGCGATGGCCGCATCAGCAGCATTGGCAATTACCCTGGTGCCAGTATTAATGGGTTATTTCATTCGTGGCAGGATACCCAATGAACAGAAGAATCCACTCAATCGTGTATTGATCTGGCTATATCGTCCGCTGCTGAATAGCATCCTGAATTTTCCAAAGATGACAATCGCATTTTCATTAATCATCGTATTGACGCTGGTAATTCCGTTATCGGGCATTGGCGGTATCGTTACACCTCTAAAGTGGCCGTTTCAGATAACGGCAATGGTTGATGATGGGCCTGATGGTTTCTCCAACAATGCTATTGCGAATATCGATGACTTGCAGAAGGACATCAATTCATCATGGCGTAAGACGTTTAAAGATATCGATTGGCTAAAGCAGTTCTCCAAAGGTATCGGTTCAGAATTTATGCCGCAGCTGAACGAAGGTGATTTGATGTATATGCCAACGACATTACCCGGTTTATCGATTGGTAAGGCGCAGGAGCTTCTACAACAAACCGACCGTTTGATTGCCAGTATCCCTGAAGTAAAGCGAACCTTCGGCAAGATCGGACGTGCGGATACGGCAACTGATCCTGCACCACTGACGATGATTGAAACGACCATTCAGCTAAAAGATAAAAGTGAGTGGCGTGAAAATATCACCATGCAGGACATCATCGATGAGCTTGATCGAACGGTTAAATTTCCGGGCGTGACCAATGCCTGGGTGATGCCGATCAAGACACGTATCGATATGTTGGCAACGGGTATTAAAACCCCCGTGGGTATCAAAGTAGCCGGGCCGGATTTAAAAGAAATCGAACGTATTGGCCGTGATATCGAAAAGGCTGTACTGACAATACCGGAAACCAGTTCGGCTTATTCGGAGCGTGTTGCTGGTGGTCGTTATATTGAAGTCGTGCCGAATCGAATTGCCGCCGCTCGTTATGGTTTGAATATTGACGATATCAATCAGGTCATCGCCGCTGCCGTTGGCGGGATTAATATCACACGCACGGTTGAAGGTCTGGAGCGTTACCCCGTTAATCTGCGGTTTCCTCGTGAGCAACGCGACAATGTAGAAAAGCTCAGAGAACTACCATTGGTGACGTCAACAGGCGCACAGGTGCCGCTGGGTCAGGTCGCCGAAGTTAAAATTGTCGATGGCCCGCCAATGCTGAAAAGTGAAAATGCGCGCCTGAATGGCTGGACGTTTGTTGATATCCGCGATGTGGATTTAGGCAGCTATGTTAAGCAAGCGCAGCAAGTTGTACGAGATGAAGTGGAATTGCCAGCGGGTTATTCCATTACCTGGTCAGGGCAGTATGAGTACTTGATCCGTGCGAATGAACGGTTATCTCAGGTCGTGCCGTTTACCTTGCTGATCATATTCATATTATTGTATATGGCTTTCAGGCATGCCGGCGAAGCAATGATCGTTATGCTGTCATTACCTTTTGCCCTGGTCGGTGGGTTTTGGCTCATTTATTTACTCGACTATAATTTCTCTGTAGCGGTTGCCGTTGGCTTTATTGCATTGGCAGGGGTGGCCGCCGAGTTTGGTGTAGTAATGCTGGTATATCTGGATAACAGCCTGAAGGATCGACAGAAAAATGGCACGGTAGATCGCAAGATATTGAGAGAGGCGATTATGGAAGGCGCTGTACTGAGAGTCAGGCCGAAGGCCATGACCGTCGCCGTGATCGTCGCGGGCCTGATTCCGATCTTTCTTGGTACCGGCACCGGGTCGGAAGTGATGTCACGAATCGCAGCACCGATGATTGGCGGTATGATTACAGCGCCACTACTTTCACTATTCGTGGTGCCTGCGATTTATCTGGTGTGGAAGCAGCGAGGTTTGAGTTAACGTAGACGTAAGGATGAGACAGGGTAAAGAGATGATGAAACAATTGATATTGGCTTTAACGATGCTGCTAGCGTTTACTGCTTCACATGTTCATGCAGAGAAAGAAGGCTGGCAGTCTCCATTAACCGTCGAAGGGTCGGAATGGATCGATCTGGAGACAGCCGTAAAACTTCACGGTGACGGTGTGCCTTTTATTGATGTCCGTAGTGAACGGTATTTCAAAAAGCGTCACATCAAGGGTGCCTATCATCTCGACCTCAAATCAACGCTAACGGAAGAAAATTTATTGAATGTTGTTGGTAGTAAAGATGACAAGTGGTTCGTTATTTATTGCAATGGCGCGCATTGCTCACTGAGTTATCGGTCGATCGAGAAAGCTGTGAAGTGGGGATTCAAGAAAATTTACTATTTCCGTGATGGTTTTCGTGCCTGGCGGATAGCAGGTCACCCAATCGAAACAGGGCTTACTCAACCGAATTAGAAATCACACAGTACCGATTGGGTTACTGGTTGCCATATATATAGATATGGTTCACTTTTTACCATCTGTGACTATCCCAGTGAATGAGCTCTGAAACACAGGCTTTATGCCTGTGGGTAGATTGTTTCTAATAGGTACGAAAATACTGAATATTCGAATAAATACCAAATACATCAATTTATGTTAATTCTCTAATATTAGGGATTGACTATATTACGGTTTCCTAATATTATCTCCCCATGTTGTGAATACGGACGGATTCCGGACCTCGCAGACCGATTTTTAACTTATTTGTTTAACTTTTAAAATTTTTGGAGATTTATCATGAAATCAATTATCACAGTAACTGCTCTGGCTGCTCTTATCGCTGCTGCACCTGCTTCTGCTTTCTGGAGTGGTGACAACGGAAACGGTAACGGAACTGCTCAAGGTACTCATAAAGGTGCTGGAAACGCAGCTGGCGAAGGCGAGTTCTCAATGTCTTTTTCTGGTAAAGGTAAAGGCAACATGGCTGCTGATACTGCAGCTGACATGAACAGCAACATCGACGGTACTTCTAGCGAAGGTTACAACAGTGCAACTGGTGAGAGCGCAAAAGGCGACTTCGCAGGTAAGCACAACGGTAAAGGCAATGCAGCTGGCGAAGGCGAATTCTCTATGTCTTTCTCTGGAAAAGGTAAAGGCAACATGGACGCTAACACTGACATGACTGCTGATGCTAACACTCAGACTAACAGCGGCAATACTCCTTACTACGGTGCTCCAGTAGCTCCACAGGCGCCTGTTGCTCCTGTTAAGAAGTAATTAACTGAATATCAGTTAAGTAGTATTCGACCTGCTGAGTCTTGCAGGTCAGTAAAAACCCCGGTTAAGCAATTAACCGGGGTTTTTTATTGGGTGGGTATTTGTCACGGAGACGCGGAGGCTTAGAGGTTTCTTTGTGTATGGTGTTGTTTGTAATACCGGCGTGGGCCAGTATCCAGTAATGGTTGGAAGAAGAGCTCAATTATGAGCCAGACCAGGGTGATTTTCTTGTTCTGTCGCATGTAGTTTATTTCTCATATACTCAAGCTATGTCTGGAATTGTGTTTTAGGTGTGACAATGAATAAAAGCCTTCATCTTTTTTTATCCGCAGTCTTGCTTCTATCTTCGTCAGTAGCGATTGCACTCGATAAATCTTTGATTACTAAGTCCTGGATGAAAACACCGTTTGAGTTATACCTGACGCCACTGGAAGCTCATGACCTGAAAACGTCAAACCCGGATAAGGTGATATTTCTCGATGCGCGTAGTCAGGCAGAATTGCATTTCACGGGTATGCCTTCAGTAGCAAATGTAAACATTCCATATACCTTCGCCACTACGCAATGGAAAATGAAACGTGATGGTATCCACGGCACATTCAAACGAATGAATAATTTCTATTTCACAGAAGCGGTTGAAAACTACATTGACGACAATGGGTTTACCAAAGATACGCCGATCATTGTTCAATGTGCCACAGGCACGCGTGCACCCTATGCGGCCAGAGCATTACATAAGGTTGGTTTTACAAAAGTTTATATTGATGTCGAAGGCTTTGTTGGCAAGAAAGCCAAGTCGGGCCCAAACAAAGGCCAACGTACGGTTAATGGTTGGAAAAATGCAGGTTTGCCCTGGAGTCATGATCTCCTGCCAAAGAAGATGTATTTTAACTACGACGATGTGCCAGATGAGTTTGAAGATTGAAGTAGAGATTTACTCGGAATTTAAGTCAGTAGTGAACGGTTAGAAATGGACAGTAAAGAATACTATGACGCTTGTAAGCGTTTAACGCGTGGGTCAAACCAGGGAAGGTCTTGTGTTATTGCAAAAACTTGCCGATGAATTAAAGTTGTCGCCATTATGCGTGGACCAATATTAATCAAGATTTCCTTCTGGCTGCTGCTGATCGGTATCGTCGCCCTCTTCGCGCCGAATCCGGCATGGCCAGAGTGGCTGGCGCGCATGGTTTTGTCGACCGGTATCGCTTTGGCCCTCACCACCTTCGGCATGACGATGTTCGGCCGTAATAAAAAGGATTCCAAACAGGACGAGTGAGTATGTATCGCTCTGCCCTCCAACAATTGTTACAAGTATTGATAACTATCTGTTCTAGAGTAAGGAATGCTAATTTCTTGAGGGATCCGAACTTAATTCGGGAATATCAATTTCGACCAAAAATGGCTAAAACGGACTAATCTGAACGGCTGCTTAGCGCTACTGTAAGCTTCTCATAGTATAATTGAACGATGATAAGCGAGTGTGATGATAGCTTTATTTTTCATGTATCTCTTCGATATACGTTCGTTCAATCGGCGTTTGTACATAAAGCTTCTTACCGTTCACTCGGGTCCAGAAATAGTAATACCCTTTAGCGGATTCTGACGTGACTTTGCCATCATAGATTTCCCAGCTTTTGACATGGTCGCCTTCAACAAAAGTGACTCGGTAATTTCCTTCCAGCCATGTTACGCCAAGGCGGGATAATTTATTCTGTTGCTCTTCTGAACAACCGATCAGAAATAGTGTTATGAATAAAGCCAGGGCAAGTTTCATAAAGGATCTACTCATAAATCATCGGCAAGAGCATTTTCTGTAACTCGTTATAGCCTTCTTCAAAAAAGAAATTCTCTTCATCAAACGCAGGATTGAGTTGATCTAGCCAGTTTGCATCTGGGTCAAAACAGGCAAAGAATGGTTTTTGAACCCAGCTTGTATCTCTACCCTGAATTTCTACTTTGCTTGGACTGGCGCTATTGGCGAATTGGAATAGCACCTGGCACTGACTGTGTATGTTTGTCATAAGATTAATGTATATGAAAGAGACTTTGTTGCTTGTGATGAAAAGTAGTGTGCATCACGGTAGTCGATGGTATTAGATATCTTGTAGTGCAGACTTCAGCTTTTCGACTAGTTCCGGGGTTGTAGTGCCGTGCTGAGCGAGTGATTGCACCACGCCATTGCGTCCGATCACGTAAATAATTGACGTATGGTCAACGGTGTAGCCCATCGCTGAGTCTTCCATCGGTACCATTTTATACAGTGAACGATAACGCCATGTGACGTCGTCAATTACTTCCTTCTTGTCGGTTAAACCCAGCATTCCTGGATAGAAGGCCTCGGTATATACGGAGAGGGTGTCAACGGTATCGCGCTCTGGATCGACGCTGACAAAAACGGGCTGAATTTGCTGCTGTTCTTCTTCACTGAGCTGTCTTAAAGCGGAAGAGAGTTGCCCAAGGCTGGTTGGGCAGACATCCGGGCAGGAGGCAAAGCCAAAGTACAGAGCAACCACTTTGCCTTTCAGGTCTTTATGCAGGCTAACGGGGCCATTTTTCGATTGCAGAGTGAAGTCGCCACCAATGCTGGTGATTCCAGTTGGGCTTTTTTCTTTCTGCTCGGGAATGAGCTGTGAAGCGATCACTCCTAGCAAGAGTGCGACAACGGCAACAGCGATTAGCGTGGTTGTTTGTTTTTGCATAGTGAATACTTTATTTGGTTGCGCCGATGGCCTTGATTGGAATGGCGACAGTCTTTGAACTGCCATCGTCGAAGATTAACGTAAGATCGAACGACTCACCCTGTTTTAGTGGCTGATGCAGGCCCATGAACATGATATGCAGGCCGCCGGGCTGCAGTGTTTTGGTTTGTCCGGGTTTAACGTGAATATGTGCCATTTGTCGCATACGCATCATCCCGTCAACTTTGACATGGTTATGAATCTCGACATGTTTTGCAACATCACTGCGGGCTTCGACCAGTAGGCGCTCTTCTTTACCGTGGTTGTCCAGTTGCATGAAGGCGGCGCCCATCGACATTCCCGGAATGCTGGCACGGGCGAATGGTGCCGTGACTTCGATATGCTCTGAACTGTGAGCAACGAGTGGGGCGAGTGCGATGCATAGGCCCAAAATCAGCTTTTTCATGTTAACCGTTCCCTGGTTGATAAATTTGACTGGATAATAGGATTCCCAATGGGTTAATGTCCATGTCCCAAATTGGTAAGGCCTATCTAGTAAGGAACATATCCATGGAAACACAAACGCCCGACGAAGAAATTGAGCTGGGTTCTCTTGTCGTTGAGACGGGTGAAAATCCACAGGCAAGTGTCATCTGGCTTCATGGTCTTGGTGCAGATGGACATGATTTTGAGCCTATAGTTCCGCAGTTACTGATTCCTGCTTCGATTCCGATCCGTTTTATTTTCCCAGATGCGCCGATGCGCTCGGTGACTATCAACGGTGGCATGATGATGCGTGCCTGGTACGACATCTATGAGTTGATCAAGGAAGATGCTGAGCAGGACGCGGAAGGAATTCAGGGTTCTGCCAACATGCTGAGTCTGATGGTGGAACAGGAAATCGAGCGCGGAATCGCAACCGAGCGCATTATTCTGGCAGGTTTCTCACAGGGTGGCGCGGTTGCGTTGTATGCAGGTTTGCAGTCAAAACAGCCACTCGGTGGCATTATGGCCTTATCAACTTACTTGCCGCTGGCAGAGACAATTACATCTGTTGATAGTGGCCTGATCCCCTCGGTGTATATGGCGCATGGTACTTATGATCCGGTTATACCGATTCAGTTTGCCGAATCATCAAAGAATCGCTTGAAAGAGTTGGGTTTAACTATCGACTGGAATACCTATCCGATGGAGCACAGCGTCAGTGCTGAAGAGATTATGACGATTCGGGAATGGTTGATTGAGCGGCTGTCTTAACGTCTGCGTAAATCGTTCTTTTTCAGGGTTACGATGCGGGTGACATAGCCCTGGGTTTCTTTGGGTAGAAAGCGTTTTAGTTTTTTCCATTCCGCATCTTCACGAGATTGTTTACTGCGCTTAATTGCCCTCAGAACGCCGCCATACCCGGCGTTATAGCCTGCAAAAGTTAAATACAGGCGCTTCTGAAATGAATTGAAGTCGATAATCTTTTTATACAGATAACGATCATAGTAAATACCGGCAGCAATATTCCAGCGCGGTTCATTGATGCTGACAAACTGCGGGTTTTTACGGCGAATTTCTTGAAAGGTCGCGGGCATGATTTGCATGATGCCCTTAGCACCAACGACACTTTTTGCCTTATCGTTCAGGGCTGACTCGGCGATTCCCTGGGCTTTGAACCAGCGCCAATCTACATTCGGGCCGAAGTAACGTTTGGCATATTTTCTGAAATAGGCATCGTATTCTGTTGACCAGTCATTATCACGCTTGGCTAGTGCCGGCGTACTGAGTAGCAGGCAGCACAGGCAAAACAATGCTGTAGAACGGTAATGCATCAGAAGTGAGTGGAAAGGCTAGTTTAAGCCAAGGCCAACAACCAGGCCGGTAGCGACACCTATACCGATAAACATACCGGCTAGCATAATGCCGATAGCGGTATTGCCGTTGTGCAGTTCTTCCGATAATTCGAAGCAAAACATGCGGTTAAAGATTTTGCAGCCAGCCCACATGGCAAAGATCGTTAGTGCTGCGCCCATCGTGGCGTAGAAAAAATTGAGAAAGACCGGGTCCATATCACTCATCGTATTCCTCCCTCCAGAGTATTATTTTCGTATTTATCAGTTTGGGAGTTTAACAGCCATTCAGATTGAAGGGGAATTATCTGGATCAATAGAAATGGCTTAATGCATGCCGACATGCACGAGCATGAGGTAGTTTAGTACTCTGAGGCTCGTTTGGCTGATCCCTTCACTTTTTCGACAGGATAGCGTTCTTCATTGATTTCGATCTTCTTCCAGGCCGAATCCGCCAGATCAACACCGAGTTTATCCGAGATGCGAATCAGGAAAATGAAGATATCTGCCAGCTCCATGGCGACTTTCTGTTGCTTCTCAGCAGGCAGGTTTTTGCTGTCTTCTTCGGTTAACCACTGGAAATGTTCAACCAGTTCGGCCGCCTCGGCTATCAGCGCCATCGACAGGTTTTTCGGTGAATGAAACTGATCCCAGTCTCTGTCACTAGCGAACTTTGCCAGACGTTGGCGTAGTGATTCGAGCTGGTCTGAATTATCTGAGTTTTTTGTCACAGAATTGTTTGTCACAGGGACGCAGAGGCACGGAGGGTTTCTGGGTTAACCCGAGAGTTCACTTCGGGCACGGGTGATGGCAGCACGTACCTGATCTGGTGCGGTGCCGCCGGTGTGATTTCTGGCGGCGACAGAGCCTTCCAGAGTCAGGACGTCGTAGACGTCATCACTGATGTCCTTACTGAACTGCTGTAATTCATCAAGAGAGAATTCAGACAGGTCTTTACCGTTTTCCACGCCGTAGGCGACGGATTTACCGACGATCTCATGCGCATCACGGAAAGGAATACCCTTGCGTACCAGATAGTCCGCCAGGTCGGTTGCGGTAGAGAAACCACGGAATGCGGCTTCACGCATATTCTCGGCCTTGGCCTTGATCAGCGGCACCATGCCTGCGAACAGCTTCAGGCAGATCTCGACGGTATCGATGGCGTCGAACAGCGGTTCCTTGTCTTCCTGATTGTCCTTGTTGTAGGCCAGCGGCTGGCTTTTCATCAGTGTCAGCATTGCAGCATCAGGTCACCGGTGACCCGTCCGGTTCTTCACTGCGGATCAGCCCGGAACATCCGGGTTTTCTTTCGCGTGACCATGCTTGAGGACCGGTACAGAAGCGTCCGGCAGCTCGAAAAACTCGAACTGTGGCTGATGCCCACAGCACAAGCTCTTCGACAACGAGACAGACGTGTCAGTGACAGTGAACGGCCGCCGCACAGAACTCGACGGCGAAGTCACGATCACTCACGGCGTCCAGCGAGTTTTCACAGGCACCGTCAAGCTCAAGCAATCTGCATCGTAGCACGATCAATCGGATAGCTAAGGGTGCCTGCCAACGCGGCAGAGCCGAGCGGCAGAATGTTGACGCGCTTACGGTAAACCATCAGACGCGGCCTGATCGCGACTGTTCATTTCGTACCAGGCCATCAGGTGGTGACCAAAGGTAACCGGCTGCGCTGCCTGCATATGGGTAAAGCCCGGCATGATGGTATCGGCCTCGCTTTCAGCAAGGTTTACTAGCTCGGTACGAACAGTCTTCAGTAGATCGGTCATGGTATCAATGACATCACGTAGATAAAGACGAATATCCGTTGCCACCTGATCATTTCGCGAGCGGCCGGTATGTAGTTTCTTACCCGCTTCACAAATGCGATCAGTTATTCGCGCTTCGATGTTCATATGCACGTCTTCCAGCTCGGTTGACCAGAACAGATCGCCACGTTCGATATCAAGACGAATTTCTTCGAGTCCATCCAGAATGGCGTCACGGTCTTCATCAGTTAATACGCCGACGGCAGCCAGCATTTTGGCATGTGCCATAGAACCCATGATGTCGTGCGCATAAAGGCGCTGGTCATAGCTAACCGATTCGCTGAATGCTTCTACCAGTGCATCGGTCTGCTCGGCGAAACGTCCGCCCCAGAGTTTTTTATCGTCCTGTTGATTGTTCATTAATGTCTATCCTGTCGCAATATCGCGAATGTGGCGGGATTATATCAGCCCATTTGCTTGCAAGCCGCAGCATTTCCCTCAACACTTCGTCTATGACGCAGGAGAATGACAAGACCAGTTTGCTAGCAGATTTCTGCAGCGCTCGTGCCGTATTACTGGTGGCGGTGAGTATGGTGTTACTAGCAATTGTGATGTTGCTGGTGCCGGGGCAGCGTTTGACGACATCCTGGGAATCGCTGGGCATGTTGGCGATGTTTCTGCAATGGCTTGGTCTGATGTCACTAGCGTTACTTTGTCTATTAAGTCCGTGGCTTAAACGATTGAGTCTGACGCTAAATACGGGTGTGACCTTTGTCATTATCCAGCTGACGACCCTGTTTGTTAGTGAAGTGTCTTATCGATTAACACAGTGGCAATCGATGCTACATCATCTGCAGCCTGATCAGCACGACCTGTTTTTGTTACGTAATGTTGCGATTAGCATCATCATCAGTGGTGTGGTGTTGCGCTATATGTACCTGCAGCGTCAGCTACAGGTTAGGACACTGGCAGAAAGTCAGGCGAGGATTCAGGCTTTGCAGGCGAGGATACGGCCGCATTTTCTATTCAATAGTATGAATACCATTGCCGCACTAACGCATATTGATGCTGATGCCGCCGAACAGGCGGTGATGAATCTATCGGAAATTTATCGGGCTACCTTGCAGTCAGATGATGCTTTGACAACACTGGATAATGAAATTGATTTAACACGCCATTATCTGGCAGTGGAGCAGCTACGTTTGGGTGAACGTCTTAAAATCGATTGGCAAATCGATGATGATGTTTTACAAAGCGGTATCCCCAGTCTGACGATACAGCCTTTGGTTGAAAATGCTGTATATCATGGCATCGAACCCCGCGATGCAGGTGGAACGATTGAAGTCCATGTGCGAGCACGGAAATGTATTGAGATTACGATTCGTAATCCGCTACCGAGTCGCGATGACATCACCCAGCAACGTGGTAACCAGATGGCGTTAAACAATATTCGTGAACGCCTCGCAATTGCCTATGGTAAACAGTCCAGTCTGAGGTCAACGCAAGATGAGACGCATTATGAAGTCGTGCTGTGTTTGCCGAAGGAGATAGCTTAATGAAGGTATTGATCGTCGATGATGAACCGCTGGCACGGGCGCGCCTACAGAAACAAATCGAATCAATGGATGGCTTTGATGTGGCGGGCGAAGCCGCTGATGGCAAAGCCGCACTAAAGCAGGTTGAGCAATTGAAACCAGATGTTGTTTTACTTGATATACGGATGCCCGGTATGGATGGCCTTGAAGCGGGAAGACATCTATCGCAAATGGAAGAACCGCCCGCGGTGATTTTTACGACGGCTTATAGTGAGCATGCGCTAGAAGCCTTTGAAGCACATGCGATTGGTTATTTGCTGAAACCAGTGAGTCAGGAAAAACTGGCGGACGCATTGCAGGCAGCAAAAAAACTAACCCGGACGCAAGCTGAAGAGGTTGGTCAGATATCGGGTGATTCCCGGACTCATATCTGTGCAAGGGTGCGGGGTAATCTGGAATTAATTAATGTCAGTAATATCTACTATTTCAAAGCAGATTCGAAATATGTCGAGGTAAAACATACGGATGGCAATGTGTTGATTGAGGAATCACTCACAGCGCTCGAAGAAGAATTCGAAACACGTTTTATTCGTGTGCACCGGAATGCATTAGTCGCTAAAGACGAGATGTTGAAACTGGAAAAAGATGACGCGGGACATAGCCATTTATGTTTTAAAAATATTGATGATACGATCGAAGTGAGTCGTCGGCATTTGCCGACAATTAGAGCATTATTCAAGGGATAAGCTTGTGAGTACGTCGCTAGATAACATTACTGTTCTCGTAACACGCCCCGAACACCAGGCGGAAGCATTTTGCGAAATGGTGGAATCAGCGGCTGGTCATGTCGTACGTTTTCCTGTGATTGAAATAAAAGAAATTCCACTGGATGAACAGTCTAAAGTGTTGTTGCAGGAAACCACGGACTGCATGATTTTTATTAGCGCTAACGCGGTGCGTTTAGGCGTTCCAGCAGTTGAGCAGACGAACCCGAAACGATTCGAACAAAGTCGGATTATGGCAATTGGTAAAGCGACCGCGAAACAACTCGAAGAGCAGGGAATGAATGTCGATCTCGTGCCGCCGAGCCCTTACAACAGCGAAGCTTTGTTAGGTATGCCAGAAATTAAAGATGTATCGGGTAAGACCTTTACCGTGATTAAGGGTAAAGGTGGGCGTCGACATCTAATGGAACAGTTACGACTTCGCGGTGGTTATGTGAATGAAATCGATATCTATGTTCGTACCAAACCTAAGGCGCGTAATACGCCACTGACAGACTTAATGTCGAAAGATAATGTTGTGGTTTCAGTGACCAGCGTGAAAGGGCTGCATCATCTTTTTGAGATGGCAAGCGAGGAACAGTCTAACTGGCTAAAGGCGAATGCTCAGTTTCTGGTGCCTGGTAATCGTGTTGCCGAAGCGGTGAGAGATTTACATATAAAACATGCACCATTAGTCGCGGAAAATGCGACAGATGCCGTCATGCTTGAACGCTTAATAGCACGCTGAACAATTATTAGAATAAGCTGTCGTAGAGATAGCAGTTATAAACAGAGAAGGGGGACGGGTGAGTTATACATTGCCAATGATCGCTGGCGCAATTGCCATAGCATCAATCTTAATATCACGTCGTACACACAGCGAAGATACATTCTTCCTGGGTAAATCTGAAACTGGTCAGGCTCCAGGATTATGGGCGCTGGTTTTTTCTCAGGTAACGACCTGGGTTTTCGCACGTTCTTTAATGAATGCCGCGATACTTGGTTTTTACTATGGTATCTGGGGTACGTTAGCCTACGCGTTTTACTATTTATCCTTTGTCACTGGCGGCTTGATTATTGATAGCCTGCGTTTTCGTCATGGCTTTAATAGCGTGCAGGAATTCCTGCATGACCGTTTCGGCGCATGGGGTACACGTTGTTATAACGTCGTTGTTGCAATTCGGTTAGTCAGTGAAGTGTTTGCGAACCTGTTGGTGATCGGTATTTTGTTTGGCGCAACGGGCAGCCAGTGGTATGTCATTTCTATCGTCAGTTTTTCTGCCGTGACCTTGCTGTACGCAATGATGGGTGGATTGCAGGCCAGTATACGAACCGATGTCTTTCAGATGTCGTTATTTCTGGTTACGTTGATCGTGTTGATGGTGATTACGCTGGACGCTAACCTGATCACCAGTGACAACGTCATGTTCAAGGCCTTCGAGATTTCAGAACCTGGACCAATACTCATGCTGGTTGCCTTATTGCAGGTCTGGAGTTATCCCATGCATGATCCTGTCATGATGGATCGTGGTTTTCTCGCCGATCGAGAAACCACTAAGAAAAGTTTTATGCATGCGGCCTGGTTAAGTGGTATATCGATTTTATTGTTTGGATTACTAGGTGTGATTGCAGGCGCATCGGCAACAACAGGTGAAGCCATGACAGAGGTATTACATCGACTGTTAGGCGAAAACACCATGCTGCTATTCAATGCAGCGCTAATTATCTCCGCCATGTCGACACTCGACAGCACCCTGTCCAGCGCATCAAAGTTAATCGTCATAGATATGGGCATCATGGCGCGTCGAGTATTTAGTGGTCGAGTCGTGATGACAGTCTTTATGTTGCTTGGCCTGTTGCTGGTGTTTGTTGGTAACAAAGATTTATTCAGCGCTGTGGCTGTCAGTGGAACTGCCTCTATGTTTTTAGCACCCGTAATTTTCTTTTCATTGTGGGGCGGTCGTACCGATATACCCACCTGGAGTTATCTCTCTGCGTTTGTGTTGGCGATGGCTGGGGCAGCGTTGTACTTCACAGAATCATCCGGTCACACACAGTTAATGGGTGAAGCGCATAAATATACCAAGCTGTTGTGGATATCGTTGGCCGTGCTAGCCATGGGATGTGCGAGCTTTTTAGTGGGAATGCTTTCTAGAAATAAAGGTTAATTTAAGCCGAGATATTTTCTTCGGGTTTATCCACGGTATCAGCGCGAACGATACGAACGGCTTGTGAATGACTGCCACTGTCCCACCAGAAACGTTTCTTTTTTATCAGGCCGTGAATCACAGCAATCGGCCATAGCGCTAAACCGATGATACTCAGGGTGACACGTTTTCTGGCAATTTGTTTATTCATGTTGCCATCAGTTGTAATCACTCTATAGCCAAGAATGTATTGCCCCAGTGTTTGTTTTGAGCTGAGTGTAAATTTATAAAAATAATAGATTAGTCCAGTCATCATAATTAAAACGCTGGGGATGATAAGCAGGAGATCGCTCCTTCGACTGTAATCGCGTTGGAATGACCAGCTGAAGGTATTCGTATGGAGGTACTCAGCGAATATAGTGGGTAGCGCAACAACCGATGCTAATGCTGTTAGTAAAGCGATGAAGTCGATTAAAAACGCACTAAATCTGCGCCAAAAGCCAGCATTGGTTTCTGTCACAGTGGTTTCTGCTCTGGGAAATTTGATTGCATATATGATCAATCCGATACCAAAAATGATTGAGATAATCGATGTTGATGCGGAAACAAAACATTGTTCATTGATGCACTGAGATGTCACACCGACATGACTGCCTGCGTTATACGTGATGCCGATATGCAAGCCGATTGCGATAAGGAAAACGAATAAACGATTCATAGAGTCTATTTAGTAAACCGGCTTGCTGATTAATGAGCGCTAATTAATCAGCCTGGTCAGGGTCGATGAGTTTGGATAGCCGTCAGCAATCAATCCTGCTGACTTCTGAAACTCACGTAAAGCATTGCGAGTATTTGATCCCATAATGCCATCCGGTTTGCCTGCATCGAACCCCAGTTTGTTGAGTTTGTGCTGAATGTTTTTCATGTCTGTTTTACTAAGTGCTTTTTCATTTGCGTCAGGTGGGTTATGTAATGACACAGCTCCTGCAAAAGTATCTGCGAGTAAACCGACAGACAACGCGTAGTATTCACTACGATTCCAGCGCATGATGACTTCAAAGTTAGGGTAGACAACGAATGCCGGGCCGGTGTGTCCTGCGGGGACAAGGATGGCGGATTTCAAATCCATGTCGGGTAGTGGGTTGCCATGAATTGTTGTGACACCTAGTTCTGACCAGTAGGATAGTGCTTGTTTATTGCGGTAGCCACTTTCCTCGAAAGGGAAATCATCAGGCAGGATGACTTCGCGTCCCCAGCGTTGTTCTTTCTTCCAGCCAAGTTGACTCAGGAAATTAGCGGCGCTGGTGAGTGCATCGGTTTCGCTTTGCCATAGATTGATTTGTCCATCACCATCACCATCAACGGCGTAGCCAGCGAAGGTTGATGGCATGAACTGGGTGTGTCCCATTGCGCCTGCCCAGGAACCGTGCATTTGTGAGGTAGTGAGATTTTCTCGATGCATCAGTTTCAACGCGATAAACAGTTCCTCGGTAAAGAAATCACTACGGCGTTTATCGCAGGCCAACGTTGCCAATGAATCGAGTATCGGCATCTTGCCGAGATAGCCACCGAAGTTGGTTTCCAGTCCCCAAAAGGCGACGAGGTAGCGTCCGGGTACGCCGTATTGTTTAGTCAGTTTATCAAGCAGAGGTTTTTTGCTTTCGTATAAATCAGAGCCCCGGTCAATGCGTGCATCGGTCAGGCGGCGATTTAAATAACGTGCAAAGGTTTGTGTGAATTCTGGCTGGCGTCGGTCATAGGTGATGACTTTGGGTAAATGTTTTAACCCAGGAATAACGTCATTCACAATATTGTCTGGCAGTTCTTTCTGGCTGGCCTGATATTGCCAGTCACTGATGCACTGGTCAAAGCTACGTTGTTCCGCAGAAGCTGGTAGCACAATCGAAATAAGTAATAAGACTGAAGCCAGTGTTCTTATCATGGGTATTCGCTCCCTGAATACGATCAAAGATTTGAGGCCTGTGTGATTATGAAGTTCCTTTAGATTATTACAACCCAGGTTTTCAAAGGTTTGCTTTTAGTAATGGAAGTGCAATAAAGGCGAAAACCCCAAGGGCAAGATAGGAGATAGCCATGATCCAGAATTTGCGGGGGTTTTCGGATTTCTGGTAAGTGCGCCAGTGGATACCTTCACGCCCTTTAATCTCACCAATGTAGATGGCATATGCCGTGTAAAGGCAAAGAAAGGCAGCGCCGACTTTCAGTATATCCATCGGCTATTCTTTTGGCTTCCCTTCTTTTTCTTCTGCTGAAATATCAGGGTCATCGGAGAAATCAAAGGCATCAGAATACACGCGATCTTCTGGTAGGCCACATTCGTGAAAGGCGTCTTTGGCTGCAAAAATCATCGGCGGTGGGCCACTCATATAAACCTCGTGACCGGACATGTCAGGGTAGGCGCGCATGACAGCTTCATGTACCCAGCCAGTCTCACCTTCCCAGTTATCTCCTTCTTCAGGTTCGGACAGAACAGCCGTGAATTTTAACTGCGGGTATTCTTCAAGCCACTGATTAATCTCGTCGGCCATATAAATGTCTTTTACAGCACGCGCACCCCAGAACAGATGTACCGGGCGTTTAAAGCCAGTTTCGATCAGGTGCAATATCATGCCGCGCAGAGGGGCCATACCGGTACCCCCGGCCATCATGATAATTGGCTCTTCATGATCCTCACGTAGGTAGAAGGTTCCCATCGGGCCTTCGATGCGGATCAGGGCCTTTTCTTTCAGTTCGTCAAAAACAATTGATGTGAAATAGCCACCGGGAACATGGCGAATCTGGAATTCTAGGAATTCATCGTGATGAGGTGGATTGGCCAATGAAAATGCCCGACGACGGCCATCGCTAAGAATAAAGTCGATGTACTGGCCCGCAAGAAACTGAAGTCGATCGGCGGCCGGGATTTTAAGTTTAAGATGGATTACATCGTCGGCCAGCTTGGTCAGGCTATGAACACGAGCTGGCATTTTACGTGCTTCAATTCCCTTGGGTGTATCGATGATTTTTACATCGATGAGCATATCGCCCTGAGCATGCGCCTGACAGAACAGGGCTTTACCCATGCCAACCTCTTCGTCTGAAATTCCACCGGGCTGGCCTTTTGGATAATTAAAATTACCTTCTACGACGTTTCCCATGCAGTTACCGCAACGACCACCACGACAGCCATAAGGCATGGTGATTCCCTGGCGAAGTCCTGCATCCAGAACACTTTCGCTGTCCTTACACTCAAAAGACTGATTTTTGTTTTTAATGGTAATTTTCATGAAAGGAACTGCTTAGATAGGTTGGTGATGGCATAGCCGAGTAATTTTGTCAGGAATTATGCCGAATAGCGAATTTCCTAACTATCAAAGATGTTAAAAATAAGATAAGGCCGCTCAGAAGCGGCCTTATCTAAGCGGAGTATATCGACTAAGGCTGGCTAGCTTTAGAATCTAACCACTTAGTTAGCGGTTCCCATTCAGCTCGTTGCATCGCCGTGCCGGCAGGGCCCATATCAAAAATACCAACGCCTTTATCGGCGGCACGTACGTAGTTCATACTGTCGGATAGTGCGGCGACATAAGGTTCGCGCAGATTATCCAGGAACTCGTCCAGCTCCCAGAAGACCTTGGTATTGTCTCGGCCACGATTCGCGACCAGGCAGATTTTGCCTTTCTTTGCTGATATTAGCTTGGTAGCACGGATTTCCTTAATGTAATCAGCAGCTGCACGCATATCAATCGGAGAAGGCAATACTGGAATGATGAAGGTATGCGCATGACGAACCAGGTTATTGAGTGCAGCACCGTGAACGGAGGCGGGTGCATCCATGATCATATAGCCGGTGCCACGTCCGGGATTAACCGTCTGTTTGGTGCCGTCGATACCCTGAATCCTCGGGCGATTGATGGGGCGAGCCTTTAACCAGGCCAGACTGGAGCCCTGCGGGTCATAATCGACCAACGTGGTCTTGTTGCCTGTCGATGCGTAATAGCTGGCCAGGTTGGTGGCGATGGTACTTTTGCCTGAACCGCCCTTGGCATTTATAACCATGATGGTGCGCATAATGAGTCCCTCATCTCCCGTTTTTATTTTGTCAAAAGACTAGCAGAGCATTTTGCGTAAAACCAGCATTACCCGAGTTTTTTCAAGGGCTTGTTGATTTGATCACAGGTTTAACTCATCCCATATATCATCGATTTTGTTTTTAACATCTTCTGACATCGAAATTGGCTTACCCCATTCTCGGTTCGTCTCACCTGGCCATTTGTTGGTGGCATCAAAACCAATCTTCGAGCCCAGTCCAGAAACCGGTGATGCGAAGTCGAGATAGTCGATCGGAGAGTTTTCGATAATGGTGGTATCACGCGCAGGGTCCATGCGTGTCGTCATGGCCCAGATGACATCCTGCCAGTTGCGCACATCGACATCGTCATCGGTGACGACGATAAATTTGGTATACATGAACTGACGTAGAAATGACCATATACCTAGCATGACGCGCTTGGCGTGACCGGCATATTGCTTCTTCATACTGACGACGGCCATACGGTAAGAACAGCCTTCTGGCGGCAGGTAGAAATCAATGATTTCCGGAAACTGACGTTTCAAGATCGGTACAAAGACCTCGTTCAGCGCCACACCAAGAATAGCGGGTTCGTCTGGTGGACGACCGGTATAGGTGCTGTGATAAATCGGATCTTTGCGCATGGTAATGCGCTCGATGGTAAATACCGGGAAGGTCTCGACTTCGTTGTAATAACCGGTGTGATCACCATAAGGGCCTTCGGGAGCCATCTTGCCGGGGTGAATCACGCCTTCCAGAATGATTTCTGCGGTGGCCGGTACGGTGAGTTCCGAACCCTTGCATTTGACGAGTTCGGTTTTGGATCCACGTAAAAGCCCAGCAAAGGCATGTTCAGACAATGTATCCGGTATTGGGGTAACGGCGGCCAGTGTAGTCGCAGGATCAGCGCCGAGTGCCACGGCAACTGGGAATGGCTTATCGGGGTGTTTCTCCTGCCAGTCTTTTAAATCCAGTGCGCCACCACGGTGTGTCAGCCAACGCATAATGACTTTATTCTTTGCAATAACCTGCTGGCGATAAATGCCCATGTTCTGACGTTCGCGTTCCGGGCCGCGTGTCACGGTCAGTCCCCAGGTGATTAATGGGGCAGCGTCTTCTGGCCAGCAGGTCTGGATCGGGAACATGCCCAGATCAACATCATCACCTTCAAGAACGATTTCCTGACAAGGGGCTTTCTTGACCATCTTCGGCGCCATATCCAGCACCTTTCTAAAAATCGGTAAGGAACTCCAGGCGTCCTTAATCCCCTTCGGTGGTTCAGGCTCTTTCAGAAAGGCCAACAGCTCACCGACCTCACGTAATGCTTCGACCGTGTCTTCGCCCATTCCCATGGCGACTCGTTCTGGCGTACCGAATAAATTGCCGAGTAAGGGAATGTCGCTACCCGTTGGATTTTCGAACAGGATGGCCGGGCCTTCGGCACGCAGAGTACGGTCACAGATTTCGGTAACTTCTAAATTTGGGTCTATTTCCTTAGAAACGCGCTTGAGTAAATCGCGTTTTTCCAGTTCCGCAATGAATTCACGTAAATCTTTATATATCATAGTGGATAGATAACGGCGCAAAGGGGGTGGATCGTACCGCGCAGTTTTAATTAATGCTAATCATTTAGTACCATGCGGGCTTCTTCTATCCGGTGCGTTGAAGTAGCCGGGTTTTTCATCGAAAGGGTGCCAACACTTCTGAAGCGTTACTAGAAGCGCCCGTAACCGGAGACAGAGTATGAGTAACACTGCAGCACTGGAAGCTGAGCGCGATAAATTGGTTCAGGAAATGCTCGCCATGCAGAAAGAGTTCATCGCCATGGAGCACGAGAAGGGTATTTCACCAAAGGAGTATTTCACAGCCAAAGAAGGCATGCTGAAAGACTACCGTAAAGACTATATGGATAAGGCCATGCGAGTCGCGGATATCGCACGCGAACTGGTACCTGATACCAAGGCTTAATTTGCCGGATCGTCAGACATCACTGGTTGGTGGTGTCGAAAAAATAAAGCCCCTTGATTGGGGTTTTATTTTGCCTGTAGGAATCTAGATGGTTATTCTTTAGAAGTAGCAGAAAGGTTATAGTTGCCACAAAGTAGATATTAAAAATAGATGTCTGACAAAGAGAAAATGCAAAGTAAATTGGAAAAGACTTTCAATCTTGGCGTTATATTGTCTTTGATTAGTTTGGTTTTATTTTCTATATCGTCAATGGTCGTATACGTGGATATGTACGATTTTTCGCATAAGCTTGTTAGATATCTTGAAAGATTCGATATTGTTAATTGGCTGTTAAGTTATCACAATGAATTTTTCGATAGGCTTAATGACTCCATAAAATACGATGCGGTTTTATATGAATTGAATTATAAACTCGTATTTTTATCGGCTTACCTATATTCAGTAACAATAATTGTAATTACCAGTAGGTCATGGATTGTTTTCTCTGATTTATCACGAGATTTCATAGAATTAAAACATTCTATTTTTTTAGGTTTTATGGTTTATATTTGCCTCGACGCGGCCCAGGTTGGGTCGGCGTTTTCATTCAAGGACGGTATCGCGCTTCGAGTGGCATTTATTGGAAATGTTCTACATGGTGCGGCGATAGTATTTGCTCTGGTGTTTTGGGTGCATGTAATAGTTATATATTGCATAAGAATGCTAATGTTTACCAGACGTTTTCTAATTGAGAGATTAAACATAGGGTAAAGGGGTTTTTAAGCTCAACGACCATTTTTTGTTGTTTTGCTTAAGGCTTCACTGCGTTACTCAAAAAAACTTAGGGTGAAAAGTTAAAAGCACAGTATTTCGGTCCTTCGCCTTTCCGCGACTCATACGCTGCCGTTTATTTCGGAATTTATCCGGATGAAGCAAGTACTGTTTGAGTCCTGCTGGTTTTTAGCAGGGCGAGTTTACGCAGCGCCGAATAAATCTGGAAATAAACGGGAAGCCTTTAGGCCAATGTCATTGACTTAAGCCGTAAGTGATTGAAAGTAGGTGTTATAATCAGTCCAATGACAAACTAACAGGCTTTAAAACATGACCCGAGAAGACCTCATTTAAAACCATCTATGCCCGCATAAATGAAACCATAGAATCTACTGCGTTTTTGCAAAAGCACCGCCAATGCGCCACCCATTTCACACGTCAACGTGAACTAACTTTTCCTACGCTGATTCGCTTTTTCCTGAACCTGATTAAAGGCTCATTACAAAGCGAACTCAATCACTTCTTTGAAATAGCTCACTCAAAGCGCACGCCACTGATGCGTGTCACGGCATCAGCCTTTTGTCGGGCCAGAAAGAAGTTAAGCCCGCAGGTGTTTATTGATCTGAACCATCAGGCCGTCGATGAGTTTTATCATCATGCTGATATTGAAACATGGAACGACTTTCGCGTACTGGCCATTGATGGCAGTAAATATCACGTTCCATCCAATGCGCAAACGGCGCAGACATTCGGTAGCCAATTCAATCAATATGCGACAACCGTACCCATGGTACGTGGCTCTTGTTTATATGATGTGTTTCAGGGCATCGTACTCGATGCACAGATTGCGCCATGCGATGCTAGTGAACGTGAACTAGCGTATCAACATCTGGGCCATACCGGTTCGAATGATTTAATGCTCTATGATCGAGGCTATCCTGCCTTCTGGTTGTTTGCCGCTCACCGGGCATTACAACGGGATTATTGTATGCGGGTCACGACGTCATTTAATCTTGATGTCCAAGCCTTTGTCGCCTCATCAAAGAAACAAGCCATCATCCACATCAAACCCAATGCTGTCAGTATCCGAAGATGTCGGGAGAAAGGCTTATCAATAGAGCCGATTAAAGTCCGGCTCGTTCGAGTGAAAACGCAACGCGGCGAATATGTCTTAATGACGAGTTTGTTGGATAAACAACGCTATCCCGTAAAATGCTTCAAGACGTTATATCACCTGAGATGGCAGATTGAGGAAAGCTACAAACAGCAGAAAAACTGGCTTGAAATTGAAAACTTCTCGGGTAAATCCGTCTTGAGCATTCAGCAGGACTTTCATGCCAAAATGCTGTGTCTGTCACTGACGGCGATGAGTTTATTTGCTGCTCAGGAGAAGATAAAGTCATCGGTGGCTGAGCGTTATTATGCGTACAAGATCAATTTCTCTGCGGCGTTATCCAGCATGAAAGATACGGTCGTTCATCTGCTCTCAAAGGGATTGAGTGAGATCGAATGGCATCGCTGGTTGATAGTGCTTAGTCGATGTTTAATTCCTATCAGGCCTAAACGTTCTTTCCCTCGTAAGGCCTCCCCGCGACCTCGACGTACCTTTCGTTCTTCCTATCGGAGAGCTTTGTGATTTCAAGCACTTAGGGCTTAAGTCAATGACATTGCCCGTAGGGCAGCGGATTTGGAGCAATGGTTTTCGTCCATTTTGCCGTAACAAAATGGACTCGCGCGATTAGAGGTAACAAAGAAATAGAACAAACGTTCAAGCGCGAAATATAATCAATCTAAAAATGGATTCCGGCTAAAGCTTGTGCTCAGCTTGACTGGGTAGCGCGCCGGAATGACAAAGTTAATCACTTCACCTCAATATCATAAGTCTGCAATTTCCGTGTTAACGTATTCCTTCCCCAGCCAAGCAAATTAGCCGCTTCAATCTTTCGCCCACCAGTAAATTCTAATGCGGTGTTAATCAATGTTCGCTCAGTTTGTTCCACGACCTTCTTCACGTCGTCTTCTTTGCCCTGACTCAGTTGTTGCTGTAACCAGAGATATAGACTGGTTTGCCAGTCTGTGTTGGCGGTTGAGCTTTCACTGTTGCCTGTAGTTGATGCTGTCTGAAGTTCTTCGGGTAGATCGCGAACATAAACTTCTCGGCTATGGCACATAACGGTTAACCAGCGGCAGGTGTTTTCCAGTTCGCGGACATTGCCGGGCCAGGCGAGTTTCATGATGTGTTGTTCGGCTTCTTCTGTCAGTGTCTTTTTCTCGACGCCTAGTTCCTGTGCGACTTTACCGAGAAAGTTTTGTGCCAGTAGTGGGATGTCTTCTGTTCTTTCCCGGAGTGCCGGCAGTTTAATTCGAATGACGTTGAGTCGGTGATACAGATCTTCTCTGAATTCTTTGCTTTCAACACGCTTTAATAAGTCCTGATGTGTCGCCGCGATAATACGGACGTTGGCGCGAACTGGCGTATGGCCGCCGATTCGATAAAACTCACCATCGGCTAGTACACGTAATAATCGAGTTTGCAGGTCTGCGGGCATATCGCCGATTTCATCGAGAAACAGCGTGCCGCCATCGGCTTGTTCAAAGCGACCTTTGCGCTGTGCATTCGCGCCGGTAAATGCACCTTTTTCATGGCCGAATAATTCGGACTCCATTAAATCCTTAGGTATTGCGGCCATGTTTAATGCGATGAATGGGTTGTCTTTACGCATACTGTGGCGATGCAATGCCTGCGCAACCAGTTCTTTACCTGTGCCGGATTCGCCAGTGACGAGTACGGTGACATCGGAGCGCATTAAGCGACCGATGGCGCGAAAGACTTCCTGCATGGCAGGTGCTTCGCCAATGATTTCTGGTGTCTCGCTTAGCAGTGTGTCGGAGACTTCTTCCACGCTGCCTGTCTGACTGGCTTCGTAAGCACGTTCGATAATGTCCATGGCTTCAGAGATATCAAACGGTTTGGGTAGATATTCAAATGCGCCGCCTTCATAAGCCGATACTGCACTGTCGAGATCGGAAAAGGCAGTCATGATGACGACCGGCAGATTGGGGTGTTCGACCTTGAGTTTTGCGAGCAGATCTATGCCTGACATGCCGGGCATGCGGATATCGGTAATCAGTACGCGGGGACTATTATCCTCCAGTGCGCGCAAAGCATCTTCTGCGGACTCGAAAACCCGCGCTTCTTTCTCGTGTTTGCTCAGGGTCTTTTCCAGCACCCAACGGATGGACTGGTCGTCATCGACGACCCAGACTTCATTTACCATTTTCATCGAGATGTCCTATGGGTAAATAGACGGTAAAACAGGTGTTACCTTCATAAAGCTCATGTTCGATCAGCCCGCCGTGGCGCTGAATCAATGTTTGTGCAATGGGCAGGCCGAGGCCGCTGCCATCTTTCTTGCCCGTAATCATCGGCAGGAACATGGTTTCCTGCATTTCAGGTGTAATGCCTTCACCGTTATCAATAATCTGAATCTTGATCAGTAAACGGTGTTTTGTTGGGCCGATGGTGAACTGGCGCTCTGGTCGGGTGCGAATCATGATTTCACCCTGGTTAAGATGGGCGGTTGCCTGTGCGGCATTACGAACCAGGTTCAACATGGATTGTTGTAGCATGTCGGCATCAGCACAGACTTCTGGCAGGCTGGGGTCGTAGTCAAATCTTAAAACGGTGTGATCGCCAAGCTCGACGCTGACCAGTTTTCTGACCTGTTCGAGTATCTGATGGATATTGGTTTGTTTGAGCTGCGGTAGCTGACGTGGGCCAAGCATACGATCCAGCAGGTTTTGCAGACGATCTACTTCCTGCGTAATGACATCGGTGTATTCCTGATAGCTGTCATCAGGTAACTCAGCGGCTAGTAGCTGAGCGGCACCACGAATGCCGCCGAGCGGATTTTTAATTTCATGAGCAACACCGCGTAACAGACCGCGGGTGCCTTCACCCTGCGAGAGCAGGTGATCTTCTCTTGATATACGTAGTCGGCGGTCTACCTGATGCATTTCGAGGATCAGGTATTCGGTTTCCAGATCATCATTGGTCATCGGCGAGATGACGCAATCCATAATGATATGGTGTTGCTTGCCGATATCGATGTGCATATCGCGTTCAGAATATGTGCGCTGGCTATCACGCGATTCACGTAGCTGGGTTTCTATGGTGCTGGCGCAGGGAAAGGCTTCAAAAAGTGTACGGCCCATGGCCATGGTGCGACTAATGCCAAGCATGAGCTCAGCGGCGGTATTCATATGCCGGACACGAAAGTCATTATCCACCAGCACCATCCCGGTATTGATGGCATCCAGTAATTGCTGGGTCGTCTGTGGTAAATGCATATCCATGTAATGCCTAAAGCAAGAAGCGAACCAGTTTTGAAAGAACGCTATAAATGCCTGCTTCAGGCTAATGATGCACGAAATTGATATTTAACGCACCAAAATAGTGCATGCTGGGTGGTGCTAGCGGTGGTGGCTTTGAATATGGAAGCTGACTGGCTCGGATGATTTAAGCTTTTTGCCTTTATTGTTCAGAACAGTTGCAGATACGGTATGGGTGCCGCGAGGCAGGTTTTGAAAGGCGTAATGGGTGCTGCTGCCTTTTTCGTGCAGCTGTCCATCGAGATAGAACGCCAGAACATGTCCTTCTGCGGTATTTAGTGCGGGCTCGATCTTGATTGAGACGGTGATCAGCTTTTTTTCGGCGGCATTAAACACCTGATCATTGGTTGGCGAGCTGATAGAGATGGACTTATATTTATACTTGGTTTTGTTGGTCGTAGGCTTGCTTGTGAAATCGCTAGCAGGCCATGCGGGTACCGTCTGTAGTGGCGGAGGTGTGTATTTCTCAGCCTGTTTGGTGGGTGTATCTGAAAAATGTACATTGCCCTTATCGTCAACCCAGCGGTAAAGCTCGGCTGAGGCGAGGCTGCTAATAAATACTATGGCTAAGATCAGATAACGCATGCCGCTAACATAGTGCGAAGTGATGCGGTTTTCAATGAATTGATCGATGAAAGGTCGATTTACTGGATTTAAATCAAATGCTTAACTAAAAAAGGCCTCCCGGGGGAGGCCTGTGATCTGAAAGCTGATATAGCTTTTAGATGCTGTAGTACATATCGAACTCAACTGGATGAGTGGTCATGCGCAGGCGTGTGACTTCTTCCATCTTCAGGTCGATATAGCCATCAATCATGTCGTCGGTCATAACGCCGCCAGCTTTCAGGAATTCGCGATCCTGATCGAGTGCTTCCAGGGCCTGATCTAGAGAATGACAGACGGTTGGAATGTTTTTTTCTTCCTCAGGCGGCAGGTCGTAAAGATCCTTGTCTGACGGTGCGCCCGGATCTATCTGGTTCTGGATACCATCCAGACCAGCCATCATCATGGCAACGAAAGTCAGGTATGGGTTAGCGGCAGAATCAGGGAAGCGTAGCTCGATGCGACGCGCTTTCTGGCTGGAAACCCATGGGATACGGACTGAAGCAGAACGATTACGGGCTGAATAAGCCAGCAGTACAGGTGCCTCAAAGCCTGGGACCAGGCGCTTGTAACTGTTGGTTGAGCCATTCGCAAAGGCATTGATCGCACGGGCATGCTTGAAGATACCGCCGATATACCACAATGCTTCCTGAGACAGGCCGCCATACTTGTCGCCGGCAAAGATGTTATTGCCGTCTTTGCTGATGGACTGGTGTACGTGCATACCCGAGCCATTATCGCCAACCAGTGGCTTAGGCATAAACGTCGCTGTTTTACCGTATGAATGAGCAATGTTATGTGTCACATATTTCTGGATCAGTACTTCGTCGGCACGACGTACTAAGGTATTGAATTTCGTACCAATTTCACACTGTCCGGCGGTGGCCACTTCGTGATGGTGGACCTCAGTTTCAACGCCCATTTCTTCCATCACCAGACACATGGATGCACGCATATCATGTAAAGAATCAACGGGGGGCACTGGGAAATAGCCGCCTTTCACGCCAGGGCGATGACCGAAGTTGCCGTCATCGTAGGCTTTTTCGGAGTTCCACTCGGCTTCCTCGGAGTCGACTTTGACGAAAGAACCGCTCATGTTTGAACCCCAGCGAACATCATCAAAGACAAAGAATTCTGGTTCTGGGCCGAAGAAAGCGGTATCACCGATGCCGGTGGATTTCAGATAAGCTTCTGCGCGTTTGGCGACAGAACGTGGGTCGCGTTCGTAGCCTTCCATTGTGGCTGGCTCAAGGATGTCACAGCGTAGAATGAGTGTGGCTTCATCAGAGAATGGGTCCATAACAGCTGATTCTGGCTCTGGCATCAGGATCATGTCGGACTCGTTAATGCCTTTCCAGCCGGCGATAGAAGAACCGTCAAACATCTTGCCTTCAGTGAAGAAGTCTTCGTCGATTGTATGGGTCGGTACGGTTACGTGCTGTTCTTTACCGAGGGTGTCGCAAAATCGCAGGTCTACGAACTTCGCATCCTGGTCTCTGAGCATGTTCATTACATCAGCTGACATTAAAGGGTCTCCGTTTTGATGTTAAAAATATTATAAAAATCAATAAGCTATGTTAGCTCTGAACCTTGATTTATTTTTGATATTTTTATCCGCACTAGATGCTCGGATCAATCTATTGATTCTACGAAAATATTGCGTATGAGCCTAATCAAAATTTGTCCTCAAGGTTGCCTTTCTGTTTGTATAAAGGCACGATGCGGCAGTTAAATACATGTTTGCGCACTATTATGGTGCCTTATGTTTAATTGCGCACCATAATGGCTCATTATTTGTCGTGGTGGTATATAGAACCAGTTGAATACAAAGGATTTTATGACTTGGCACGTTTGCTGCTTAAGGATAGGCAGCGCATAGGCCTAACGGTGTTTGTTTATCCGGATGGGGTCAAAGCCTCAACACTGAATCTAAGTTGGAGATTTTAAAAATGAAAAGCAAGTTGGAATACATCTGGCTCGACGGTTACAAGCCGACTCAGAGCCTTCGCAGTAAAACCATGGTCCGCTCTGATTTTGGTGGTACTTTAGAAGAATGCCCCATGTGGTCTTTTGATGGTAGCTCTACCCAGCAGGCAGAAGGTAATGCATCAGACTGTCTGTTGAAGCCGGTTGCGATTATCCCTGATCCGGGTCGCCTGAACTCATACCTTGTCATGACGGAAGTTCTCAATGCTGATGGTACTGCACATGTATCCAATGCCCGTGCCACCATCGAAGATGACGATGACGATTTCTGGTTCGGTTTTGAGCAGGAATACTTCCTGTGGGATCCTGAGACCAATCTTCCTCCAGGCTTCCCACCTGGGGGTTACCCTCCTCCACAGGGCCCTTACTACTGTTCAGTCGGTGCTCGCAATGCATACTGCCGTGATCTGGTCGAAGAGCATTTTGATATATGCCTGGAAGCCGGTCTGAATGTTGAAGGTATTAATGCCGAGGTAGCGGCTGGTCAGTGGGAATTCCAGATCTTTGCCAAGAGTGCAAAACGTGCTGGTGACGAAATCTGGCTGGCACGTTACCTTCTCGAGCGTACTGCTGAGAAATACGACCTGGCGATCGACTGGCATCCAAAACCTCTCGGTGATACCGACTGGAACGGTTCCGGTATGCATTCCAACTTCTCAAATGGTGCAATGCGTGAGGCAGGTGACGAGTCTGTATTCACCAAGATTTGTGAAGAGTTTGGTAAGAACATTGGCGCATGTATCGCAGTATACGGTGCACACAACGAGCAGCGCCTCACTGGTAAGCATGAAACACAGTCTATCGATCAGTTCAGCTACGGTGTATCTGACCGCGGTGCGTCAATTCGTATTCCGATTGGCACGGTTGAAGATGGCTGGAAAGGTCGACTGGAAGATCGTCGTCCTTCATCCAACGCCGATCCGTACAAGGTAGCGGCTATTAACATCAAAATAACCAGGGAAGCCCTGGCTTAAGCTAGAATCTTTAGGCTCAAAGAAAAAGCCGGCGTGGGAAACCACGCCGGCTTTTTTTATGCCTTTTATTTATGAGTAGTGCTGTGTATCCATGCAGGCGTTAGAATGCTGATTTAATTTGATTAAAGATGATATGGACGCAAACGATGTAGTCAGTGGCTGGGCCATGGCCAGTTGTGAAACCCTGGGCAGGCGTGATGTTGAGGCCCATATGGATTTGATCTCGAAAGAAGTCAAAGTATTTGGTCTGGCAA
The DNA here is from genome assembly GCA_942491945.1 of uncultured Gammaproteobacteria bacterium. Taxonomy (GTDB): domain Bacteria; phylum Pseudomonadota; class Gammaproteobacteria; order JAJDYQ01; family JAJDYQ01; genus JAJDYQ01. Next base: position 47,002 of record CALODD010000062.1, read on the forward strand.
ACCATGAATTTGTGGATTACAACTTCTGGCGTAATCAGATAGAGGAACAGTTCAGCCAGGGGCTGGTAAAGTCAGTTCGTTATTATCTGCATTCCGTACGAGCTGATTCGGATTCTTTAATTTTATTTACAGCGATAGAATATCTTACAGATAAAGATGGTATGGAACACGAAAGCCCGATTGAGGTTGGGATTGCAAAAGAAGAAGATGGTGTCTGGAGAGTCATTCACCAGAAAGTCCTGACGAATGATGAGGCACAAACGGCCGGCCTTACGGTATTGCACTGATTCAATCCTATGAGTACGAGTTGTCCATCTCGTTGGTTGATGGGTCTAAGATGTCAATCAAGCAGCATCCACTACGATTGCTGTCATATTATCTCTGCCACCATTGTCTAAGGCCTTTTCTACTAATGCATCTACTGCCTGCGCAGCTGAATCCAGGCTCATGAGCTGCTGAATGTCAGCAGGACTTAACTCGTTGTAGATACCATCGCTACAGACCAGAAAGCGATCACCCGGCTCAACGGCGTGGTAATCTATCTCCAGGTGTAACGTCTGGTGTACCCCAACTGCTCGAGTCAGTACGTGTGCGGAAGGGTGATAAGCCACTTGTTCTGGGGTCAGCTCACCTCTGGCAGACATTTCCTGAGCCAAAGTATGATCAACGGTATTTTGCTTGAGCTGATCACCACGAAGGCGGTAGATGCGACTGTCTCCAGCCCATAAGAAAAAAATGTACTGACCATAGGAAAACAATACCGCAACGGTGGAACCCACAGGTTCGCCTTTGCCTACCTTAAAAGATTCACGACAGCTGTTATGTGCAGCCCTGAGCCTGGTTTCCAGGTCTCTGATACTCGCGGCCAGTGTGTTTGATTTGCCGAAATGCAGGCAAGCTTCGACCACTACGCTACTGGCGTAATCGCCTCTTGCGAGTCCGCCCATGCCATCCGCAACGACCCACAAGCCCTGATCGATAGAATGATAGAACGCATCTTCATTAACTTCTCGGACCCGACCAGCATGGCTGCTACCAGCACTGTGCCAGTCAATAATGGTATCAGTTGAAATTTCTTCTTCTAATGCCACGAGTTTTTGAAAATCTATGTAAGGCATATGGTTATTTGGTTCTATCCTGGTTTATGACATATCGAATTTCATGCGTTTCCAGCTACGATTGTTACTGATGGGCTGATTTGGCCGAACTCCGGCGGGAATGATTAAGCATGGAGAGTGAACGAATAGATAAGGAGCGGTAACATAGCTATGTATTTCATAAATATTTCATTTTTCTGATTCTTAATATTCACGCATCCTACACATAACTATTCGTAATATTGAGTAACAGCATTGTGGCGATACTGTCGGTCATTGGTAATAATTATTTCCGTCCTATAAGCTCGCTCAACCAGTCCCGGTTTAGTGTCGATACTATTTCATCCATTGATTCTGGCCTGTCTTCAGGGTTTTTATTCAGGCATTTTAAACAGATATCTTCTAATGATTTAGGAATAGGTAACTTACTGACTTCAGATGGCCTGGGTGGTTCGTCATTTTTAACAGCATCAAGCAACTCGTAGCTAATGTCGCTGTCGAAGGGCAGTTCCCCCGTTAGTACTTCGAATAACACAACGCCCAGGCTATACGTATCAGTGGTGAAACTGATTTTCTGGTCACGGCGTATCTGTTCGGGTGACATATAAAGTGGTGAACCTTCTGCTTTGCCTGGTTTGCCGAAATCTGTATGCAAATCCGTTGAGCTCCCATCCTTTTTCCATACCTTGGCGAGGCCCCAGTCTAGTAGTACGACTTCACCATAGGGGCCGATGAGAATATTTTCTGGTTTGATATCTCGGTGAGCGACACCGTGAGTGTGCGCATAGGCTAGTGCCAGAGCGATTTGTTCAATGACTTCAATAAGCTGTGTCAGGTCGTAACGATCCCTGTAATCAAGGACTTCGCGTAATGTATAGCCATGTACAAGCTTCATTGTGAAGTAGTAGCGGCCTTTATTGTCACGTCCTAGTTCATATGCTGGCACTGTGTTTGGATGTTGTAACATCGCCGTCACACGCGCTTCTCTGATTAGTCGTGTCTGCTCAATTTTGTCATCAGCAAATTCTGGTCGTAGCGTTTTATAGATGACGACGCGAGACAAATGCATGTCTCTAACGGCATTAATTAGAGACTTGCCACCCTTGGCAATCGTACTGAGATGCATGTAGCGGGTATTAGGGTTAAGAACCTCAGGCAGCGGCCGATCCGTGTCTTCGAGAAACACGTCGCTGTATTCTTTCGGCGGCTGCTGAAACTTGAGCATTTACTGCCTGCTTATAAATGATTTCGTTTAGTGTAGCACTCTTATTTACTCAGGTTGAGTAAATAAGGCTGGAGTAAGTGATTAGATAAAACTGACTCTTATTGTGGATAGTAGTTCGTTGTCAGTTGCCAGTTTTCCGAAACGATCCTGTACTTCTCTTACGGCATTTGATCCCTGTTCAGGTAGAGGCAAAAGCAGGTCTACTTCAACTTTGCCATCGAGGTAATGTAGCGTGATGTCCTGAATGTTTTGTGATTCAGGGAAGTGGGCCCATTTTTCTTCAAGCTGAGACAAGAGTTCGTGTCGTAAGGGTAGTTTATTATTTAATGGTGCTTCTTCGTCATCTTCCGGATCGATATGTATGGTGACATCCTGGATATTTTCAATCTGATGTTTAAGTGAATACTCAACGGTTTCGGCAATTTGATGTCCTTCGGAAACGCTAAGCCTTGGGTGTACCTGTAGATGCGCATCAATCAGGATATTGGAGCCCATTAGGCGAGTACGTAGCATGTGTAAGCTGACGACGCCGTCGGTATTATTTATCAGGTCAGTGATTTGTGACTGCGTTTCATCATCGACGGCGGTATCAACTAGCTCCTTCACGCTACTGCTAATAAGTTGCCATGCGATATGTCCTATCATAAGCGCAACGATAAATGCGGCAATCGCATCTAGCATCGGGTAACCAAACATGGCGCCGATAATGCCAATCAGTACAACTGCAGATGAAATGCCATCTGAACGATGGTGCCATGCATTGGCTTCGAGTAACTTTGAGTGAATGCGTCGAGCGACCCGTATCGTGTAGTGATAAAGCCATTCCTTACTCACCAATGAAATCGCTGCAATGCTGACCGCAAGTAACGTTGGTTTAAGTAGTTCATCGGCCTGCAGTGTTCTTTCTACCGCGTCCCAGGCAATGCCAATTGCGACGATAGCAAGTATGAGTCCAAGCACAACCGTTGCCGCTGTTTCAAAACGAGCGTGGCCGTAGGGGTGGTCTTCGTCAGCGGGTTGAGCACCGTGTTTCGCTGCGAGCAATACGAGTGCATCGCTAGCCAGGTCTGATAAAGAATGAATACCGTCAGCGACTAATGCTGCGGAATGGCCGATCGTTCCAACAATGATTTTAAAGACGGCCAGCACGGCGTTTATGATTGCACCAACCCAGGTGACGCGTTTTGCAGCACGTGATTTCTCTTCAACAGAGAGCATGGCGTTATCCATTATTCGCTGCCAACTTCGATGATGACTTCAATATCATCAGCGTGTTCTTTTATTTCAATAATTTGATGACCATTGAGACGACACCAGGCTGGGATATCCTGTTTGATGCCAGCGTCTGTGCCGAAGACATGCACGATATCGCCTGGGCTTAACTTATTAATTGTATCCTGCGTGCGAATGACGGGCATAGGGCAGAGTAGTCTGCGAGCATTAACTTCGTGTCTGGCCATGGGTTACCCTAGATGTACCAGCTTTGTGGGATGTCAGTGGGCCCCATCGGCTTAGCTGATACGATAATTTCATCCAGTCCGGGCTTGGTAATGCCAACAGATATCTCATCGGCCATTTTGCCCTGACTGAAACGACCAATGATGCGAGCAGCGAGTTCAAGGTCACCAGCTTCAGGTTTGCCGTCGAGTAACACCAGTGGACCAGCGTGATCTTTAACCTTCATGTGAATGAACTGATTACGATAACCCTGGAGGAAGTTATTCTCGCCTTCTTCTCGACCAATAATGAGTTTGAAGCGATCATTCGGGCGAACATGGCGACCGACCTTTAATAGCATGATGTCATCTAGCTCATAGTCTTTACTGCCCTGGTGTTGCCACATATCCCCCAGTTTGGCGGAATAGCTGGGGTCGGTTAAAAAGCAGCAACCTCCTGCAGGCTGTGCGAAGTCCTCTAACTCGAATTCATTTGCCAGTGCAATTTGTGGTTTACGACTGCGCCCCGAAAAGCCATGTAACCTGGTGCGATCAACCCATCCTTCGCGTTCCGGTAATGTCTCTGGCAGGTTTTGTGCGCAAAGTGGGCGTAGCAGCCGGTCGTTGGCGCCCGACTCCTGAGCAATGATTGGCATGGTTTCTTTGCGCTGGGATTTGGGGCGCTGGCCAATGACTTCGCCAGTGATGATGAAATCAAAGCCATTCTCTTCCGCCCATTGCTTGGCCTTATCGACCATAAAGATTTTGCAGTCCAGGCAGGGGTTCAGGTTAGCGCCGTAACCATGTTTTGGGTTGAGCAAGACATCTTTGTATTCTTCAACGATATCAATGATATGTAACTTGATCCCCAGTTGTTCTGCCGTCCATAGGGCGTTATTACGCTTGGGTTTCGCCTTGTCTTTTTTGCGAATCGCATGGGTATGGCCTTCAACACAGAAGCCGGTATAGAAGTTAATGCCTTCCACGTGGACGCCCTGCTCAAGAATAATCCTGGTCGCGAGCAAGGAGTCGAGGCCGCCGGAAATTAGAGCGACGGCTTTACGTTGGGGATTGGTTTGAGGCATGGCTAGCTACGGATATGATGATTGATGGAAGTATGCCCGTAATTTTATCGCATCAGGCCTGCCTTGGCAGTCCTATATCGGTATACTTGCGCCTTTTGTAATACCGACCACCACGACATGGCGAATTCTGATATATCCTCGGCCAAGACTTTTCAGGGCCTGATTCTGACTCTGCAGCAATACTGGGCGGAAAAGGGCTGCGTTGTGCTGCAACCCTACGATATGGAGATGGGTGCTGGTACCTTTCATGTCGCGACCTTCCTGCGTTCAATTGGTCCTGAGCCCTGGAATGCGGCCTATGTGCAGCCGTCCCGTCGCCCGACTGACGGTCGTTATGGTGAAAATCCGAATCGTCTGCAGCATTACTATCAGTTTCAGGTGGCATTAAAGCCTTCACCGCTGGAGATTCAGGATCTGTATCTGGATTCGTTGAAAATGCTCGGCATCGACCCCCTTGAGCACGATATTCGTTTTGTTGAGGATAACTGGGAATCGCCGACACTGGGTGCCTGGGGTTTGGGCTGGGAAGTCTGGCTCAATGGTATGGAAGTTACCCAGTTCACTTATTTTCAGCAGGTCGGTGGCCTGGACTGTAAACCGGTAACGGGTGAAATTACTTACGGCCTGGAACGTATCGCCATGTATCTACAGGGCGTGAAGAGTGTTTACGATCTGGTATGGACAAACGGCCCCAAAGGCCCTGTTACTTACGGCGATGTATTTCACCAGAATGAAGTTGAACAGTCGGCGTATAACTTCGAACATGCTGACGTGGCTTTTCTGTTCCAGCTATTTGATCAGTGCGAAAAAGAAAGCGGCAAGTTGATTGAGGCGGGTCTTGCTTTGCCGGCTTATGAGCAAGTACTTAAAGCATCTCATGCCTTTAACTTACTGGACGCGCGTCATGCGATTTCAGTCACAGAGCGCCAACGCTATATCTTGCGTGTTCGTACCCTGTCACGTGCGGTAGCTCAGGCGTATTACGATGCGCGTGAAAAGCTAGGCTTCCCCATGTGTGAGTCAAAATAGTACGTGATTCGCGATTTTGAAAAGATGGCTCCGCAGATTGATGAATCTGCATATATTGATTCAGCCGCGGTTGTCATTGGCGATGTAAAAATTGGTGCTGATTCATCTGTCTGGCCGATGTGCGTGATTCGGGGGGATATCCAATCAATCGAAATCGGTGATCGCAGTAATATTCAGGATGGCTCAATTTTGCATGTGAGCCATGACAGTAAATATAATCCGGGCGGTTCATCACTAATCATTGGTGAGGGTGTAACCGTAGGCCACCAGGTGACATTGCATGCCTGCACGATTGGTGATTACTGCTTGATCGGCATGGGAAGTGTTGTTCTCGATGATGCTGTTATTGAGGATGGTGCGATGATTGGGGCTGGCTCTCTGGTTAATCCAGGTAAGCATATCGAAGGTGGATATCTTTGGTTAGGTAGCCCCGTTAAACGGGTGCGCGCACTTACTGAGAAAGAAAAAGAATTTTTAAAGTACTCGGCTGATCATTATGTGCGCCTGTCAGGTCGCCATAAGCAATCAAGTCAGGAAATTAGTTAACTGTTATTGCTGGATTCGTAATCGGCAAGTTGTCTGTATTTCCCCATTCTTCCCATGAGCCATCATAGACCGATGTTTTCCTGTGTCCGAGTTCCCTGAGAACGACATAAGCTAAAGCGGCTTCTCCACCTTTCTGACAATAAGCGACGATTTCAGATTTTTTAAGAACTTCAGCGAAGAGGTTTTTTAATTCGTCAACCGGCTTGATACGAGCGCCGTTTTTATCATGTTGAATCATAGCGTCACGTGGAATATTGATTGCGCCGGGTATATGACCGAAACGCCTGGACTGGGAAACCCTGCCCGCATATTCATCTGGCGTGCGGACATCGATAAGTGCGATTTCATCGTCAGTACTGGCAAGTTGTGCATGAAGCTTGCTGGCAATGCGGTCAGTTTGTATCCCCGGTTGAAAAGATTTGGTGATTGGTTGTCTTGCATTGGTTGAGACCGGTAGATCCATGGATTGCCAGTACGGGAAAGAGACATCGAGCATGCGTGCCTGATTATTGCCGTAAACATTCAGCGCCCAGGCTATACGGGCGGCATGTAGAAATTCGCCATCATCATAAACAACGACTTCGGTATCCAGATCTATCCCGACTTCACTGAATAAACGGGTGATGGTTTTTGCTGTTGCGAGTCGCCCATCCGCTCGATCAGGATCAAAGGTTGATGTCATGGCCAAATTGACGGCGCCGCGTATATGGCCATTTTTATATGAACTCTTATCGCGTGCATCAAGAATCACAAGCGATGGGTTACCCAGGTGCCTAGCAAGCCATTCAGCTGAGACTATATAGCTAGCCCAGCTGGAATTCATGCATAGCAGTAATCCGATAAGCAGCAATGTGCGAAAAATAGACACTATTTACCCATATCCCCATAAGGGCTAAAACATGAGCATCTTATGTTGTAATAGTAGTTTTTAATGTGATGTAGAACACACTATCTCTGAGATAGGAATACTAGCCTCTACATAGGCTTAACTGGCCATACGCTCACGCATTAACTCACCGAGTTGTTTGAACTCTTCGCTACGCGCGCTGCTGGTGCGCCAGACTAGTGCGATCTCACGTACATAAGTCTTTGGCATCGGGTATAAGGAGATATTTGTGCCCTTGATCAGGTTTGAGCTCTGAGCCATTTGCGGGACGAAACTAATGCCTAGATCGCTATCAACCATTTGCATGAGTGTATGCAGGCTGGTGGCGGCGAAGCGATTGAGCTTGTCCTGGTTATTTAATTTGAGCGCTGAAAGCACATGACTACGTAGGCAATGGCCTTCTTCGAGTAACAGGATTTCCCCCTGTTTCAGCTGATTAACTTTGAAGTTGGCAGGATCATCAATCAGTTTGGTCTTTTTATGTGCCGCCAACAGGAACTGATCTTCAAACAATGCCATCGATTGCGTGTTCTTTAGTTTGTAAGGTAGAGCGATCAAGATCAGGTCAAGACCACCGCGCATCAGTTCTTCATATAACGGCTGGGTTTGATCTTCTCGAATATACATGTCGAGTTTCGGAAAGCTCTTACGTATAGCGGGCAGAATTTTTGGCAACATAAAAGGCGCAATCGTCGGTATGGCGCCAAAACGTAGTTCACCTGAAAGTGGGTCGCGTTGTTCATTGGCTATATCCATCAGGCCTTCGAGATCAAACAGACATAGACGTGCTTGCGCGGTGATCTGTCGACCAATCGCTGTGAACGTAACGGAGCGATTGGTTCGATCAACTAACGTTACATTAAGTGCAGATTCCAACTCGCGAATGGCAACACTGAAGGCAGATTGACTGACATGGCAGGCTTCAGCTGCTTTACCAAAATGCTCATGCTTTTCCAGTGAGACCAGATAACGAAGCTGTTTAACTGTTGGGAGGTTCGCCATGTGTTAATTGTAAGGCCTGTAAGTTTTAGTTGTTATAACGTTAGTTAGTTTTCGCTGAGATAAGTTCATTTATCAATGTGATATGACTGGCGTACCAGAATGGCGCAGCGGCTAGGGCACCATTATCGATATCGCTATAGGCACTGAGTTGTGTTGCTGAATCTTTATTAAGAAGAACCAGAGCACGCATCAGCGTTGATGAAGGTGAAGGCAGTGCGCCCTCATGTAAAATTTTCTCACGTGCGTTATAGGGAATAATCAGGCTCTCCGATAACTGCCAGCCGGTGTTGTCATGAAAACGTTTAAGTCCAGCATTAGCGATATTGCTGGCTGTTTGCTTAACCGCGTTATCGCCTGAAACTTTAGCCCAGCGTGCCATAGCCATGCTGACATAGGCGTAGTCTTCCAGGCTAACACGCCCTCCAGGCTTGCCGTTTGCAATAAAGCGATGAAGTTCTTTGCCGTTCCATAGCTGTGTTGCCAGGATGGTATAAAGTTTCTTAGCTGGCACCTTAAAACGTGGATCATGTTCGGCCGCCATGCTCAGGCTTTCTAGTAATAAACCGTTCCATGCCGCAAGCACCTTGGTATCAACAGGTAGTACACGCTGTTGGCGTGCCTTGATAAGTTTCTGGCTTATCGTATCGAGGCTGGTCTTGATTTCGGCATTGGACTTACCAATGACTTTAGAAAGGTCTTCAGCCTGCCATAGTTGTTTAATATGGTGGCCATCTTCCAGATAAGGCGCACCTCGGGCTCCCCATGCACGGCCAATTAATGCTAACTCGTCTTTGCTTAAAAGTTTCTCCAGCTCGTCTTTTGGCCACAGGTAATAACCACCTTCGATATCTCGGTCATCGACCGCGGATAAGCTAGCGACATAGCCACCATTCTTATTACTCATCACACGTTCAACAAAATCCAGTGTTTCAAAAGCAATCTCGCGGTACTCTGGTTTTTCAAGGACAACGGCAGCGCGAAGATAGACCTGTGCTAACAGGGCGTTGTCATAAAGCATTTTTTCAAAGTGCGGGATATCCCAGGCTGGGTCGACGGTATAACGAAAAAAGCCTCCACCCAGATGATCGCGTAAACCCAGATAGGCCATTTGATCTAATGTTAATTGCAGGAACTGTTTCAATTGTTCATTGGGATACCGTTGCTGGCTATCAAGTAATGACAAGAGCTGTGGAGACATTGGAAATTTATTCTGGTCACCAAATCCACCGGAAATATCATCGGCCTGTGATAGGGCTTGTTGTTGTA